>NZ_JBJDNI010000007.1:0-205629 GCF_044900545.1 Scandinavium sp. NPDC088450
CGAATGAATATAGTTAATGCGCTGAAATTATTAGGGAAAGAGTACAGTAATATGGTCACAGGCGAATGACCATATTACTGGGGATCCCTCAGCCCCGCGGGAGAGGGTTAGGGAGAGGGGCTGGCACAATCACTTTTGATGCCAGTAGGCCTGAGAACGCACTAACTGCGGGTCAATAGCGTCAGAAATGCAGTTATCCAACAGCGCTTTCACCACTGCGCCTTCCCCGGTCAGCCACAGGAAATAGTCTTCTTCCGGCACCGTCACCGCTTTCAGTTTCTCAGCCACGGCTTCCTTGCTGTGACCGATAACCCAGTCAATCTCGAAGCCGCAATCTGCCAGGTAATCCTGATAGCTGGCGTCCGCCACCGCCACAATGGCTTTCACCTGCGGGCGCACAGGCAGCTCGCGCAACGCTTTAAATCGGCGCAACAGCGCTGGCATGCCTGACTCATCGGCAACATAAAGCTGCCAGGCGTAATCTTCTGGCACCACCAGCGATCCGCGTGGGCCGCCAATCGTCAGCTTATCGCCTGCTTTGGCATTCATCGCCCACTGGCTTGCAACACCGCCTTCGTGAATGAAAAAGTCATACGTCAGTTCGTTACGCTGCGCATCGAACAGCGGCGTGTAGTCGCGTGATACCGGGCGCACGCCTTCTGCCCACACGATACCTTCATCGGTGACCGTCGGCGGCGAAAAATGGCTTCCCGGCTCCGGGAAAAAGAGTTTGGTGTGATCGTCAAATCCTGGGGAGGTGAAGCCTTCCAGCGCCTCACCGCCCAGCACAATGCGCTGGAATGCCGCACTGACGCGCTCTACGCGAAGAACGGTCAGTTCACGGAACCGCAGCTCGTTACGGACTCGCTGTGGGTATTTCTGTTTAGGGGTCGTCATCGGTCAGCCTCTGCGAAAGATTGTCGTTATCATTAACGTAAATGATAATGATTTACAACAAAACGCAAAAGCACAGGATGTGCGGTCTTTGACCCTGGCTAAAGATCAATGCAACACGGTTACCGCGTCCTGCAAACGCCCGGCGCGGTGTTTCACCATCGCCGAGACATGGGCGCTCTCTTCCACCAGCCCGGCGTTTTTCTGGGTGATAGCGTCCAGTTCGGCCACGGCGCGTGTTAAATCCGACAATCCTGCCGCCTGTTCAGACGTGGAATGACTGATCTGCGCGATAAGCCCTGTCACATGGCGAACCTGGCTCACGATATCGTCCATCGTTTTTCCCGCGGCATGAACCTGATCAGAACCCGATTGCACCTTGTCGGCGCTGGCATCAATCAGCTTACGAATATCGTTCGCGGCACTGGCGCTACGACTTGCCAGATGGCGGACTTCACCCGCCACCACCGCAAAGCCTTTGCCCTGCTCGCCTGCTCTTGCCGCCTCCACCGCCGCGTTGAGCGCCAGAATATTGGTCTGGAAGGCAATGTCGTTAATCAGTTTGGTGATAGAGCCGATGCGCTGCGTGCTGTCGGCAATCTCATCCATGGTTTTCACCACAGTGTGCATCGCCTGACCGCCCTGCGTGGCCGCCGCGCTGGCTTCGTTCGAGAGTTTATCCGCCGCCGTCGCAGTCTGGGCATTGTTCTGTACCGACGCCGCCATCTGGCTCATGGTTGCCACCGTTTGCTGCACATTAACCACTGTCTGGCGCGTACGTTCGTTGAGATCGTCATTGCCTTTGGCTAACGTCTCACTACCCTGGCGCACGCTCGCCACCTGGCCTGAAACGTCATGAATCAGCCAGCGGCACATCAGCCCCAGCTGCCCGACCGAACGCAGGATCAACCCTAACTCGTCGCTGCGGTTGAGCTGTTCCACACTGTTTCTCTCGCCAGTTGCCACGCTCAAAGCCTGACGCGCAACGTTCTCCAGAGGACGCACAATTTGCCATTCCAGCAGTGCCGCGCCGATAAGCAGCATCACGGTGCTGATGCTCAGCCCAAGCCAGTGCGCACCCGTTGTCAGCAACGTACTCATCAATAACACCCACGTGACCGCCAGCACGCTACGCACTCGCCAGCGAATGGGCAGCGATGGCAGTTTGCCCCACCAGCGTTTGCTGGTAACCAGGCCTTTATGCACACGCTTGTTGCAGCGCCCTTCGTTCAGCGCCTGATAGAGCGGCGTGACGGCGGCGATTTCTTCCGGCTGCGCTTTGGTACGTATCGACATATAGCCGGTGATTTTGCCCTCGCGCACCATCGGCACCGCGTTGGCTCGCACCCAATAATGGTCGCCGTTCTTACGGCGGTTTTTGACAATTCCGGTCCATGGCTCGCCCTGCTGAAGCGTTGCCCACATATCCGCAAACGCGGCTTTCGGCATATCCGGATGACGTACCAGATTGTGCGGCTGCCCGGTCAGTTCTTCCAGGCGGTAGCCGCTAACGTGGACGAAGGTGTCGTTGGCGTGGGTGATGTGGCTTTGCAGATCGGTGGTCGACATTAACGTGGTGTCATCGTCTAGCGGATAATCACGCTGAGTAACTGTTAATGGAGGTGACATTTACGCGTCCTTTGCTGGAATCAGTGGTTATTAATTTTTCTCTTAATTGTTATTTCGGCGATAACCACTTTATCTTTAATTGTTAAAGTTGATACAGATCGCACTTTGCGTTTAAACCCTGTTTTTGCTGAGCCTTCCCCCTGATGATGCAACCGCTGCACCAGCATGATGCAACCGTTCAATATAATGACCGCACTTATGCTGGAAGCTCAGGAGTAAAAACCGCATAAATGTTATAGGAATGATTAAATTTTGTAACATTCAGCCCTCCACAGCCGTTTATCTCGATTTTTGCGTTCCGCTCCAGGGTGGCGTAATCCCTGCAATACTTAAATCAGTATCATGTGATACGCGATACCCAGGAGCATATTTTGAACAGGTTACCTTCCAGCGCCTCGGCTCTTGCCTGCAGCGCGCACGCACTGAATCTCATTGAAAAGCGCACGCTTGATCATGAGGAGATGAAATCACTCAACCAGGAGGTTCGGGAGTACTTCAAAGAGCATGTGAATCCGGGGTTTCTTGAGTATCGCAAGTCTGTCACTGCAGGCGGGGATTACGGAGCCGTAGAATGGCAAGCGGGCAGTCTGAATACGCTTGTCGACACCCAGGGACAAGAGTTTATCGATTGTCTTGGGGGGTTTGGGATTTTCAACGTAGGGCACCGTAATCCAACAGTGGTTTCCGCCGTACAGAATCAACTCGCGAAACAACCGCTTCACAGCCAGGAACTGCTCGACCCGCTGCGTGCGATGCTGGCAAAAACGCTGGCCGCACTGACGCCGGGCAAACTGAAATACAGCTTCTTCAGCAACAGCGGGACAGAATCCGTCGAGGCCGCTATCAAGCTTGCCAAAGCGTATCAGTCACCACGCGGGAAATTTACGTTTATCGCCACCAGCGGTGCATTCCACGGGAAATCTCTCGGGGCGCTGTCGGCAACGGCGAAATCCACCTTCCGCAAACCGTTTATGCCGCTGCTGCCGGGCTTCCGCCATGTGCCGTTTGGCGATATCAACGCCATGCGCACCGTGCTGAGCGAATGCAAAAAGACCGGTGATGACGTCGCGGCGATTATCCTTGAGCCGATTCAGGGTGAAGGTGGCGTGATCCTGCCTCCGCAGGGTTATCTGCCTGCGGTGCGTAAGCTCTGCGATGAGTTTGGCGCGCTGCTGATCCTCGACGAAGTGCAAACCGGGATGGGCCGCACCGGTAAAATGTTCGCCTGTGAACATGAAAACGTGCAGCCGGACATTCTCTGCCTCGCCAAAGCGCTGGGCGGTGGTGTGATGCCGATTGGCGCGACGGTCGCGACAGAAGAAGTGTTCTCAGTGTTGTTCGACAACCCATTCCTGCACACCACCACCTTTGGCGGTAACCCGCTCGCCTGTGCGGCGGCGCTGGCGACCATCAACGTGCTGCTGGAACAGAACCTGCCGGCTCAGGCCGAACAGAAAGGTGACATGCTGCTGGACGGTTTCCGCCTGCTGGCACGTGAATATCCGGATCTGGTGCAGGAAGCGCGCGGGAAAGGAATGTTGATTGCCATCGAGTTTGTCGACAATGAAATCGGCTACAGCTTCGCGAGCGAAATGTTCCGCCAGCGCATTCTGGTGGCGGGTACGCTCAACAACGCCAAAACCATTCGCATTGAACCCCCGCTGACACTGACAATTGAGCAGTGCGAGCAGGTTATCAAAGCGACGGGGAAAGCGTTGGCTGCACTTCGGGTGTCCGTGGAGCAGGCATAACTGCCGGATGGCGCTGCGCTTATCCGGCCTACGAAAAGAATACAATTATCAATGGCTTATCGGCCAGATTGTAGGCCCGGTAAGGCGTAGCCGCCACCGGGCATTTTTCTTTTAAACAATCCGCACGCCAGCAGGCATAGCACGCTCGGCGGTCAGCAGAACGCTTTCGCTTTCGTCCTCGGTTTCGGCACACAGCAGCATGCACTCCGACACTTCTCCGCGCATTTTTGCTTTCTCCAGATTGCACAGCACTACCACCTGTTTACCCCTTAGCTCATCCTGAGTGTAGTAAGGTACCAGGCTGGTAACGGTCTGCAGCGTGCGCCCGCCAACGTCAATCTGCACGATGTACAGCTTGTCAGCGTTCTCATGTCTTTTCACCGCAACAATTTTACCGGTGCGCATCTCCAGACGAGCGAAATCCCCGTAAGCTACCTTTTCCATGTCAATCTCCAGGTAAATATTTAGTAAAATAATCACAGCATAAGCGGCACTGCCGATCAATGGATTTTTACTAAATTCGCCGGATTCATTACAATGGCGGCAGCATACACTTCAACTCCCGCGCAGAGGGGACCCATGGCAACACTGAAAGATATCGCAAAGGAAGCGGGCGTGTCGCAGGCCACCGTGTCGCGCATTCTTAACGACGACCCGACGCTGAATGTCAAAGAAGAGACCCGGCATCGGATCCTGGAGATCGCTGAAAAGCTGGAATATCGCGGCAGCAGCGCACGTAAAAGCCTGGTCCATCACGATGTCTGCCACCATGTGCTGGCGCTGTACAGCTACCGTCAGGAGCTGGAAATCAACGATCCGTATTACCTCGCCATCCGCCACGGCATTGAAACGCAGTGTGAAAAACTGAATATCGGCCTGACTAACTGCTATGAAAATCAGGGAGTTCCTGAGGTGAATAAGGTCAGCGGCATTCTCATTGTCGGCAAACCGACTCCTCAGATGCGCCAGGCCGCGCAAGCTCTGAGCGACAACATCTGCTTCATCGATTTCAACGAACCCGACTCCGGTTTTGATTCGGTGGATATCGACCTGGTGCGGATCAGTAAAGAAGTTATCGACTTTTTTGTGGCGCAGGGCGTACAGCGTATCGGCTTTATCGGCGGTGAAGACCAGCCGGGCAAGGCAGATATTCGCGAGAAAGCGTTCGTCGAATACGGCCATCTGAAAGGCGTGGTGTCTGAAAGCGACATCTGGCGCGGCGGCTTTTCCAGTTCGTCGGGATATGAGCTGGCGACCCAAATGCTGGCGAAAAGCGACTATCCCGAAGCACTGTTTGTCGCCTCTGATTCCATCGCCATCGGCGTGCTGCGGGCTATCCACGAGAAAGGGCTTTCCATTCCGCAGGACATCAGCCTCATCAGCGTCAACGATATTCCCACCGCCCGCTTTACCTTCCCGCCGCTGACCACCGTGCGCATTCATTCCGAAATGATGGGCAGCCAGGGCGTGAACCTGCTGCTGGAAAAAGCCCGCGACGGGCGAGCGTTGCCGTTACAGGTGTTTGTGCCGAGCCGGTTAAAGCTGCGCGGTACCACGCGTTAAACCCTATGCCGGGTGGCGGCTACGCCTGACCCGGCCTACGTGTGAAGGGTCATTTACCGGATTATTTTCCTTTCTCCCCGCAATGCTATTTTCGTGATTCGGTTAACGCATTTCATTTTTACTGATTTTATTTAGTAAAATATTTACTAAACTCCCCTGCAATGATGGTTTAACCCGCAGGGAGATGAGATGAACCGCTGGGAGAATGTTCAGCAAACGCACGAGAACCGGCTGCCGCCGCGCGCGTACTTTTTTGCTTATCCGTCCGTCGACGAGGCGCGCCGCTTTGCGCGCGAAGCCAGCAGCCATTTTTTGCTGCTAAGCGGCCAATGGACGTTTCGCTATTTTGATCATCCGCTTGATGTGCCGGAGGATTTCCCCCAGCGGCTGATGAATGACTGGGGGCAAATTAGTGTGCCGTCGATGTGGCAGCTTGAAGGCCACGGCCAGCTGCAATACACCGACGAAGGTTTCCCGTTCCCGATTGACGTGCCTTTCGTGCCTACCGCTAACCCCACCGGCGCCTATCAGCGCATCTTTACACTCGGCGAAAACTGGAACGCGCGTCAGACGCTCATCAAATTCGACGGAGTGGAAACCTACTTTGAAGTCTATGTGAACGGACATTACGTCGGGTTCAGCAAAGGCAGCCGCCTGACCGCCGAGTTCGACCTTTCCGCTTACGTTCACGCCGGAGAAAACCTGTTATGCGTCAAAGTGATGCAGTGGGCGGACTCCACCTACGTGGAAGACCAGGACATGTGGTGGACGGCAGGCATTTTCCGCGACGTTTACCTCGTCGGGCGCACGCCGACGCACATCGACGATTTCACCGTCAGCACCGTGTTTAACGACGACTACCGCGATGCCACGCTTTCCTGTCGTGTGGAGCTGGAAAATCTGGCTGCACAGGCAGAAAACGTCAGCCTTGAATACCAGCTTTTCGACGGCGAGCTGTGCCTTTATCAGGGCTCGACTAAAGGCAGCGTCAGCCAGCGCCAGACGCTCGATTTCAGCGTTGACGTGAAGCAGCCGAAACAGTGGTCTGCCGAATCGCCTTACCTCTACCAGCTATTGCTGATCCTGAAAAACGCCGCCGGGGAAACTCTCGAAGTGGTGCCGCAGCGCGTGGGTTTCCGCGACATTCAGGTGCGCGACGGCCTGATGCTGATCAACAACCACTACGTGATGCTGCACGGCGTGAACCGTCATGATAACGATCACCTGAAGGGCCGCGCGGTGAGCATGGATCGGGTCGAAAAAGACTTGATCCTGATGAAGCAGCACAACATCAACTCGGTGCGCACCGCTCACTATCCGAACGATCCGCGCTTTTATGAACTCTGCGATCTTTACGGCTTGTTCGTGATGGCGGAAACCGACGTGGAATCGCACGGCTTCGCCAACGTCGGCGATCTGAGCCGTATCACCGACGATCCTGCGTGGGAAGGCGTGTACGTCGAACGCATCGTGCGTCACGTTCAGGCGCAGAAAAACCACCCTTCTGTCGTCATCTGGTCGCTGGGCAACGAATCCGGCTATGGCTGCAATATCCGCGCGATGGCCAAAGCCTGCAAGGCGCTGGACCCAACGCGCTTAGTACATTACGAAGAAGACCGGGATGCCGAAGTGGTGGACATCATTTCCACCATGTACACCCGCGTGCCGCTGATGAACGAGTTCGGCGAATACCCGCATCCTAAACCACGCATCATCTGCGAATACGCGCATGCAATGGGCAACGGCCCTGGCGGGTTAAGCGAATACCAGAATGTGTTTTATCGCCACGACTGCCTGCAAGGCCATTACGTCTGGGAGTGGTGCGATCACGGTATTCAGGCACACGACGCGGACGGCAAGACGTTCTACCAGTACGGCGGCGATTTTGGTGACTACCCGAATAACGCCAACTTCTGCCTCGACGGGCTGATTTATTCCGACCAGACCCCGGGCCCTGGCCTGCGGGAATACAAGCAGGTGATTGCCCCGGTGAAAGTCCACGCCGTCGATTTGGCTCGCGGCGAACTGCGAATCGAAAACAAGCTTTGGTTCAGCACGCTTGACGACTACACCTTGCGAATCGAGATCAAAGCCGAAGGTGAGCTCATCAGCAGCCAGAGCCTGAAAGTCAGCGACCTGCCGCCGAACAGCAGCCGCACGCTGAACATCGATCTGCCGCAAACCGAAGGGCGTGAAAGCTGGATCAACGTGTTTGTCAGCAAGGATTCCGCAACGTGCTACAGCGAAGCGCATCACCCGATTGCACAGTATCAGTTCCTGCTCGCCCCTCGCACACTGGCGGCAAAACCGTGGCTCTCTGATAACGCCACTGCGTTGCTCGTTGAAGACGAACGCCTGAACTGTACCGTCCGCGGGCATAACTTCCTGATGGTGTTCTCTAAGCGCAGCGGCAAGCTGACGTCATGGCGGGTCAACGGCGAGGAGATGATTGCCGAAGAAGGCAAAATCACCTTCTTCAAGCCGATGATTGATAACCACAAACAGGAATACGAAGGGCTGTGGCAGCCGAATCATTTGCAGATTATGCAGGAGCACATACGCGCGTTTCGCGTGGAACGCGAGGGCAACGAGGTGTGCCTCTTCAGTGAAAGCGTTATCGCCCCGCCGGTGTTTGATTTTGGCATGCGCTGCACCTATCGCTGGCGCGTCAGCCCGGCCGGAGCATTGAGCGTCGAGCTATCGGGTACACCTTACGGCGACTATTCGCACATCATTCCGTGCATCGGCTTCACGCTGGGCATCAACGGCAGCTTTGAGCAGGTGAAGTATTACGGACGCGGGCCGGGGGAAAACTACCCGGACAGCCAGCAATCCAGCCTGGTTGACGTCTGGCACAGCACGGTGGACGCGATGTTCGAGAACTATCCGTTCCCGCAGAACAACGGCAACCGCCAGCAGGTGCGCTGGGCGGCGCTCACTAACCGCCAGGGGAATGGCCTGCTGGTCGTGCCGCAGCAACCTCTTCACTTTAGCGCCTGGCCGTACACCGCCGAGGCCATTCACGCCGCACGTCACTGCAACGAACTGCAGCGCAGCGACCACATCACCCTCAATCTTGACCACCAGCTGTTGGGTCTGGGCTCGAACTCCTGGGGCAGCGAAGTGCTGGACAGCTTCCGCGTGCGCTTTAGCGACTTCCGCTATGGCTTCACCCTGCTGCCTGCCAGCGGCAACGTGCTGACTCAGGCATTCTCTCTCACCCCAACCGCTGCCGAATGCGAGGCCGAATAATGGACATTATCAATAACCTGGAAGAGTTTACCCGTCGCTATCACGGCGGTCGCAAATGGCAGCGCTGTGTGGAAGCCATTAACAACATCGACAGAGTTCGCCCCGGTGTGGCGCATTCGATTGGTGATTCGCTGAGTTACCGCCTGAGCACCGACACCACCACCGATGCGCTGTTTCTGGGGCATCGCCGCTACTTTGACGTCCATTACTACCTGCAAGGCGCGCAAAAAATTGAGTACGCGCCGAAAGCACAGCTTCAGGTGGTGGAGTGCTACCGCGATGAAACCGACCGCGAATTTCTCAGAGGTTGCGGTGACACCGTGCAGGTTCACGAAGGGCAAATGGTCATTTGCGACATCGACGAAGCCTACCGCTTCATCAGCGATGGCGCGGTGAAAAAGGTGGTGCTGCGCGTCACCGTAGAAGACGGCTATTTCCATAACAAATAAAAAATCCGGCGGCGCCGACGTAGCGCCGCTATCCTCCCTGTACCCGGAGATTCGTTATGTCAGAGTCCACTGTTTCAGAATCCAATGCTTCACAGTCCAAACGTAATACCATTGGCAAATTCGGCTTGCTGTCGCTGACCTTTGCCGCCGTATTCAGTTTTAACAACGTCATTAATAATAATATCGAGCTAGGGCTGGCGTCCGCGCCAATGTTCTTCCTGGCGACGCTGTTCTACTTTATTCCGTTCTGCCTGATTATTGCCGAATTTGTCTCGCTGAATAAAAACTCCGAAGCAGGCGTTTATGCGTGGGTGAAAAGTTCGCTCGGCGGGCGCTGGGCGTTTATTACCGCCTACACCTACTGGTTCGTGAATTTATTCTTCTTCACCTCGTTATTACCGCGCGTCATCGCTTACGCCTCGTATGCCTTTCTTGGCTATGAGTACATTCTCACCCCGTTTGCTACCGTGGTGCTGAGCCTGGTGTTATTTGCTTTTTCGACGTGGGTCTCGACCAACGGCGCAAAAATGCTCGGACCGATTACGTCCGTCACCTCCACACTGATGCTACTGCTGACGCTGTCTTATATTCTGCTGGCGGGTGCGGCGCTGGTCGGCGGCGTGCAGCCTGCTGACCCGATTACCGTCGATGCCATGATCCCCAATTTCAACTGGGCGTTCCTCGGCATCACCACCTGGATTTTCATGGCCGCAGGCGGGGCAGAATCCGTGGCGGTGTATGTGAATGATGTGAAAGGCGGCTCTAAATCCTTCGTGAAGGTCATTATTCTCGCGGGGATCGTTATTGGCGTGCTGTACTCCATTTCCTCGGTGCTGATTAACGTCTTTATCAGCAGCAAAGAATTGAAGTTTACCGGCGGCTCCGTGCAGGTGTTCCACGGTCTGGCGATTTATTTCGGTTTACCGGAAGTGCTGATGAATCGCTTCGTTGGCCTGGTCTCCTTCACCGCGATGTTTGGCTCGCTGCTGATGTGGACGGCCACGCCGGTGAAAATTTTCTTCTCTGAAATTCCGTCCGGCATTTTTGGACCGAAAACCGTCGCTCTGAATGAAAACGGTGTGCCTGCACGAGCGGCGTGGATACAGTATTTAATCGTTATCCCGTTGATGATTATTCCTACTCTGGGCTCCAACACCGCCCAGGATTTAATGAACACGGTTATCAACATGACGGCTGCTGCCTCTATGCTGCCGCCGCTGTTTATTATGCTGGCCTACCTGAACCTGCGCCGCAAACTCGACCATCTGCCACGCGATTTTAAGATGGGCTCGCGCACCACCGGCATTGTGGTTGTTTCCATGCTGATCGTGATTTTCACCATTGGCTTTATTGCCTCCACCTTCCCGACCGGCGGCAATATTCTGACCATCGTGTTCTATAACGTCGGCGGCATTGTCATCTTCCTCGGTTTTGCGTGGTGGAAATACAGCAAATACATCCGGGGGCTGTCGCAATCTGAAAAAAAGCGTGAAGCCGCTCCCGCGCAAACTCTCTCCTGAAGGAACCAGGAACCTAATGAGACTTTCACCTTCTGTTTACGGGGCACTCGCTGCCCTGTCTTTTTGCAACCCGGCGCTGGCCGCGGAAGAGGCTCGCCCGGCGGAGCATGACGACACCCGCACGCCGGAACTGTCCGACACCTCATACCGTTTTTATGGCGAACTGGGCGTTGGCGGCTATATGGATCTCGAAGGCCCGGAGAAACACAAATACAGCGACGGCACTTATATCGAAGGCGGGCTGGAAATCAAACATGGCCCATGGTTTGGCCTGATTTACGGCGAAGGCTGGACCGTTCAGGCCGACAGCCAGGGCAATGCCTGGGTTCCAGATCATAGTTGGGGCGGTTTTGAAGGCGGCCTGAACCGTTTGTATGGCGGTTATCGTACGGATGACAACACCGAAATCATGCTCAGCGTGCGCCAGGATTCGTCACTCGATGACCTGCAATGGTGGGGCGATTTCACGCCAGATCTGGGCTACGTTATCCCCAACACCCGCGACATCATGTATGCCCTGAAGGTGCAGAATCTGACAGGGAAACTGCGCTACAGCGTGACCGCCACGCCCGCCGGGCATCATGATGAAAGCAAGGCCTGGCTGCATTTTGGCAAGTACGACCGGTACGACGATAAATACACCTATCCGGCGATGATGAACGGCTATCTGCAATATGAATTCATCGAAGGCGTAGAACGGCCTGGAAGTGACCGACGGTACCGGGCAGCTGTTCCTGACTGGCATTCTGTCGCCGCACCTGGCGGTACGTGCCTGGCATCACACCGGGCGCGCCAAAGGCCTGGGCACTCCAGGCACCGAAACCGGGTTTATGGCGAGCGCGATGGTAGAACCGCTGAAAGGGCTCTATTTCTCCACCGCCTGGAGTTACGCGAAGCACCGTCCCGACGAGGCGGCTGAAGAAACCACCTCATTTATGCAGTTTGGCATCTGGTATGAATACGGCGGGGGGCGTTTTGCCACTGCCGCCGACAGCCGCTGGTACATGAAAACCGCCTCCGGCGATCCCAGCGATCAGGTGTTCCTGATGCAATACTTCTACTGGTAACAAGGACAGAATCACCATGAAATTGACGACCACTCTCGCCCCGTTGGCCTGCGCTCTGCTGCTGAGCCTGTCGGCGCACGCGGGCAGCGCAGACAGCTATAAAAATGTCATCAACCGCGTCGGCGCGCCGCACAACATGCAGGATTTCGACAGCGACGACCACCAGCGCTTTAACCCGTTCTTCGATCTCGGTGCTTGGCACGGCCACCTGCTGCCCGACGGCCCGGCAACGATGGGCGGCTTTCCCGGCCCGGCGCTGCTGACCGAAGAGTACATCAACTTTATGGCGACCAATTTCGACCGTCTGACGGTGTACCGCGGCGGCAAAAAGGTTGATTTCACAATGCAAGCATGGAGCCTTCCCGGCGCGTTGGTGCAAACCCTGACCGCGCCCGGGGTGAAGATTGTGATGACCCTGCGTTTCGCCAGCCCGCGCACCTCGCTGTTGGAAACGAAGATTACCAGCGATGCTCCGCTGCTGCTGAAATGGGATGGTGAGCTGCTGGAAAAATTGCAGGCCAAAGAGGGGAAAGCCGTCTCCGATAAGACGATTGATGCGGCCTACCCGGACTATCAGCGCCAGCTCGTCGCCACCCGCGATGGCGTGGACGTGAAATTCGGCAAAGTGCGTTCAACCTGGGATCTGCTGACCTCCGGAGCCTCGCAGTATCAGGTGCATAAGTCGATTCCTGTCGAGACGACCGTCGAGGGGCATCGCTTCACCAGCACCGCGCGAATCAACGGCTCGACCACGCTGTGGACCACTTATTCTCACCTGCTGACCGCTGAAGACGTCAGCCATGAAAAAATGCAGATTCGCGATATTCTCGCCCGTCCGTCGCACTACATGCAGGCTGCCGAACAGCGCTGGGAAGGGTATCTCCAGCGCGGTCTGACCAATCCGGAGGCTACGCCGGAGCAAACCCGCGTGGCGGTTAAAGCCATTGAAACCCTGAACGGCAACTGGCGCTCGCCGGGCGGCGCGGTGAAGTTCAACACCGTCACGCCGTCGGTGACCGGGCGCTGGTTCTCCGGCAACCAGACCTGGCCGTGGGACACCTGGAAACAGGCTTTTGCGATGGCGCACTTCAACCCAGAGATAGCCAAAGACAATATCCGCGCCGTCTTCTCCTGGCAGGTTCAGCCTGGCGATAAAGTCCGCCCACAGGACGCAGGCTTTGTGCCAGACCTGATTGCCTGGAACCTGAGCCCGGATCGCGGCGGTGATGGCGGCAACTGGAACGAGCGCAACACCAAGCCAAGCCTGGCAGCGTGGTCGGTGATGGAGGTCTATAAAGTCACCAAAGATAAAGCGTGGCTGGAAGAGATGTACCCGAAACTGGTGGCCTATCACGACTGGTGGCTGCGTAATCGCGATCACAACCACAACGGCGTGCCGGAGTACGGCGCGACGAAGGATAAAGCGCATAACACCGCCAGCGGCGAGATGCTGTTTACGGTGAAAAAAGGCGACAAAGAAGAGACGCTTTCCGGCCTGAAAAACTACGACGCCACCGTCAGCAAAGGCCAATACGATAGCCTGCAAATTCCGGCGCAGGTGGCTGCCTCCTGGGAATCCGGGCGCGATGACGCAGCGGTGTTTGGCTTTATCGACAAAGACCAGCTGGATAAATACGTGCAAAACGGCGGCAAGCGCAGCGACTGGACGGTGAACTTCGCCGAAAACCGCGATGCGAAGGGCACGCTGCTTGGCTATTCGCTGTTGCAGGAGTCCGTCGATCAGGCGAGCTACATGTACAGCGACAACCACTATCTGGCGCAGATGGCGACAATCCTCGGCAAACCGGAGGAAGCCAGCCGCTACACCGCACTTGCCGGAAAGCTGGCGGAGTACATCAACACCTGCATGTTTGATGCGACAACAGGTTTCTATTACGACATTCGCATTGAAGACAAGCCGCTGGCTAACGGCTGCGCGGGCAAGCCCATTGTCGAACGCGGCAAAGGCCCGGAAGGCTGGTCGCCGCTGTTCAACGGCGCGGCAACCCAGGCCCATGCCGATGCAGTGGTGAAAGTGATGCTCGACCCGAAAGAGTTCAACACCTTCGTGCCGCTCGGCACCGCCGCGCTCACCAGCCCGGCGTTTGGCGCCGATATTTACTGGCGAGGCCGGGTGTGGGTCGATCAGTTCTGGTTCGGGCTGAAGGGCATGGAACGCTATGGGCATCGCGAGGAAGCAGTGAAACTGGCGGACACCTTCTTCCGCCACGCCAAAGGCTTAACCAGCGACGGGCCGATTCAGGAAAACTACAACCCGCTGACCGGCGGCCAGCAGGGCGCACCGAACTTCTCGTGGAGTTCCGCGCATTTGTATATGTTGTATAACGATTTTTTCCGTAAGGAGTAAGCTTGTCAGTGCCCGATGGCGGCATGCGCCTTATCGGGCCTACGAGTCTGAACTTGTAGGCCGGGCAAACGCAGTGCCGCCCGGCAATCCTCACACCTCCGGCAGCAACCCCACGAAACTGCGCTTCTTACGCGGCTCCGACATCATCTCATCGAGCTTTTCCACGCAGGCGAGATAGTGCGGGGTTTTCTTGTGCGCCAGCACCGCTTCGTCGTCTTTGTAGGCTTCATAGATAAAAAAGCGGGTCTGCACTTCCGGGTCCTGCAACACGTCAAACCGCAGGTTGCCCGGCTCTGTTAGCGCGCCTTCGTGGTTGGCGCGGAACACATCGAGAAATTCATCGACCCTTTCCGGCTTGATGTTGATCTCTACCAGCGTCACGTTCATCGCTGCTCTCCCTGTTTTTCTTCCTGCCAGAACTGGTACGCCTCGCGGGCGCTCATGTTCTCGTGCACGACTTTTTTCACGGCTTTTAACATCGCCAGTGGCGCGCTGGACTGGAAGATATTGCGCCCCATGTCCACGCCACTCGCGCCCTGATCGATGGCTCGCCAGCACATCTCCAGCGCTTCGTCTTCTGGCAGCTTTTTGCCGCCTGCAATCACAATCGGCACCGGGCAGCTGGCGGTGACTTTTTCAAAGCCCTCTTCCACGAAATAGGTTTTCACGAACGTGGCCCCCATTTCTGCGGCGATGCGGCTGGCGAGCGAGAAATAGCGCGCGTCACGCGTCATCTCTTTGCCAACACCTGTCACCGCCAGCACCGGCATGCCGTAGCGGTTGCCTGCATCCACCAGCTTGATGATGTTGCTGATTGACTGATGTTCATATTCGCTGCCGATATACACCTGCGCCGCCACCGCCGCGACGTTCAGGCGCAAAGCATCTTCCATCGTGACCGCAACACATTCGTTTGAGAGCTCGCTCAGAATCGAGTTGCCGCCAGAAGCCCGCAGCACAACGGGTTTATTGGTCGCCGCAGGCACCGTACTGCGAAGAATACCGCGGGTACACATCAGCACATCGGTTTCGCCATACAGCGGCGCAATCGACAAATCAATACGCTCAAGCCCGGTGGTTGGCCCCTGAAAATAGCCGTGATCAAACGCCAGCATCACCGTGCGGTTGCTTTGCGGATTGAAAATTCGGGCCAGGCGGGACTGCATGCCCCACTCCAGCGAGCCGCAGCCCTTCAGGGTATAGAGCGCATTTTTCTGCGGACGGTCGAGCCCGAAATCTTTCCCGTCTTTGATATCGTCTAAATCTGCCATTGTTCCCTCCCTCAGAAATCGTAGTTGCCGATGTTGTCTTTGGTGAACACCACGCGCTCCGGCAGCAGCACGATGCCGTTGCCTTTGGCTTCATACTGGTAGCCCTGCACGCTGTTTGGTTCGACTTTCAACTCGCCAATGTCTTTCACCGTCACGCTGTCGCCGACGTTCAGATCGCCTTTTTTCAGCAGATGATCGGCGACGTTCACCGCAATTTTGCCCTGCTCTACCACGTCCCACAGGCCGAAGGCTTTCACCGTGCCGCGCTCAACGTAAGGACGCATCACGTTCGGGGTGCTGAAGCCGACAATCGCCACCCCCTGACGCTTCAGGTTTTCTGCAGCCTGCGCCGCAGCGGGCAGTGCATTGGCATCCGGGGCGATGATCGCATCTAAGTCCGGGTAGGCTTTCAGAATGCCTTCGGCAGTTTGCAGGGATTTGGTGGCATCGTTATAGCCAAACTGGGTGGTGACGACCTGCCATTGCGGATGATCCTTGGCGATTTTGGCTTTCGCCTCTTTCACCCACTGGTTCTGGTCGGTCACGGTCGGGCTTGAGTAGAAAAACGCGACTTTAGCATCGGGCTTAGTGACCTGTTTTCCGGCCATGTCGACCAGCAGGCCGCCCAGCTGTTCCGGCGTACCCTGGTTGATGTAGATGCTGCGGCATTCCGGCTTGGTGTCAGAATCCCACGTCAGCACTTTCACGCCGCGTTGCATCGCGCGTTTCAGCGCCGGACAAAGCCCGTCTGGCGAGACGGCGGAAACGATAATCGCGTTGTAGCCCTGATTAACAAAGTTGTTGATAAGCTGCACCTGGCCGGACACGCTCGGTTCTGTTGGCCCGTCGTAGGTCACGTCCGTTCCGAGCTGCTTGCCCGCTTCTTTCGCGCCGTTGCCGCCGCTGGTGAAGAAGCCGACGCCCACCAGTTTCGGGATAAACGCAATCTTATCTGCCGCCTGCACGGCGACCACACTCATTGCCAGCGCCAGGGCGCTCAGTTGCACACACAGTTTTGCTTTCATCTCATGCTCCGATTGTTTTGCGCGAAACAAGCCGACGCCACACCGTGCGCACCCCTTCACGATGCAGACTCAGCGAACGCCCCATGACCACCACCACTAACAGCGCCCCGGAGAGCGCACTCGACACCTGATTGGGAATACCGACCATCTGTAATCCCTGTTGCAGATACCCCACCAGCAAGGCCGCCAGCGCAGTACCGATAACCGACCCCGAACCACCGTAAATATTGGCCCCGCCGAGCACCGCGGCGGTCAGCGCGGGCATCAGCAAATCACGGCCTAAATCTGAACGTGCCGAGCCGAAGTAAGACACCAGCACAACGGCGGCAATGGCGGAAGCCAGCCCCACCAGGCCGTACAGCACATACGGCATACCGTTGACCGACAACGCCGCATAACGCGCTGCACGCGGGTTTTGCCCGAGTAAGAAGAGATGGCGGCCAAAGCGCCCACGGTGAGCCAGCAGCCAGAAGAAAAAGGTGATGACGATGAACAGCACCAGCGGCACAGGCAGGCCGAAAAGGGTCAAATTGGCGAAGGCGGTGAAGCTGTCCGGGAAACCACCGATGCCTTCATAGCCCGTCGCCCCGGCCATGCCAGAAAGCAGCAGCGCCGCGCCGCCGTAGAGGTACAGCGTGCCAAGCGTGATAACCAGCGGGCTAATTCCGGTGTAATGAATCAGCGCAGCATTCACCAGGCCACACAGCAGGCCGAGCGCCAGCGTCAGCGGAATGGCGAGGCTCATCGGCCAGCCCGCCTGCATCATCACGCCCAGCGCGATGGCGCAGAGGCCAATGGTGGAGCCAAGCGAGATGTCGATGCCACCGCTGATGATCACCAGCGTTAACGGCAGCGCCACAATGCCAATACAGATAAAGTCGCTGGTGCTGAACAGCAGCATGTTCACGTCGAGCATTCGCGGGTTCACGGCCCCGAAGAGGACGATTTCCAGCACCAGTAAAATCAGCAGCGCGCTTTCCCAGTTGAGCTTCATTTACGCCACCTCTTTGTTTTTACGTTTTGGGAACGGGGTGACATGCTTCCCCCCTTTGTTGCCCGGCTGGAAACGGCTGTATTTCTGCGCCCGTTGATGACGCATCAGCGCCTGACGCAGTCGGCCGTCGAGCACCAGCACGCCCAGCAGCACCATCCCGGCAATGAAGTCATTCCACCAGGCGGGCAATTTGAACAGCACCAGCACGGTGTCGATTTGGGTGAGGAAGAACGCGCCGAGGAAAGCGCCAATGAGTGTGCCTGTGCCGCCAAGCAATGAGACGCCGCCCAGCACGCAGGCGGCGATGGCTTTCATCTCCAGCCCGCTGCCGGTCTGATTCGGCACGAAGCCAATCTGCGCGGCGAAGATAATGCCGCCGCAGGCCGCGAGCATGCCGTTAAAGGTAAAGGCCAGCATGCGCGTGCGGTTCACGCCTACTCCCAATTGCCGTGCGGCTGCGAGGTTGTCGCCCACCGCATAGAAATCGCGGCCAAAAGTAGTGCGAGCCAGTGCCCACGCGCCTGCCAGCAGTAAAACCAGCACCAGCCAGCCGAGTGGAGAAATACCGATGAAAGCTGGCTCCGACAGCACCTTCAGGTTATCCGGCAGCCCTTCAATCCATTTTCCTCCGGTCCACAGCAGCATCACGCCACGATATAACCCGAGAGTACCGAGCGTGGCGACAATCGCCGGGATGCGAAAACCCACCACCAACAGCCCGTTAAAAGCCCCGGCCAGCGCGCCGATTGCCAGCGCAAACACGATGGCCAGCGGTAAGCCGTAACCGTTGTTGAGTGCGACGCCAACCGCAATCGCGCTGAGGCCGACGGTCGACCCAACCGAAACGTCGATATTGCGGGTCAACATCACCAGCGCCGCCCCCAACGCCAGAAGGCAAAGGATCTGTGAGCTGGAGAAAATCATCGCCAGCGTTTGCAGGCTGAAGTAGGAAGGGTTGAGCGCCACCAGCCCCGCAAACAGTGCCACGATGGCGAGAAATGCAGTCAGCTCGCGATTTTTCAGTAACGTTTTCATGCCTGCCCTCCGAAGGCCAGGTTCATCATCCTGTCGACGCTGACCGCCTGTTTTGCCAGCTCGCCGTTCAGCCTCCCCTGATGCATCACCAGCACCCTGTCCGCCAGACCGGGAAACTCATCCAGATCGCTGGAGATCATCAGCACCGCCACGTTCTGTGCCGCCACGCTTTTCAGCAGTTGATAGATATCCGCACGCGCCGACACATCCACGCCGCGCGTAGGTTCATCGACAATCAGCAGCAAAGGATTCGCCTCCAGACAACGCGCCAGCAGCACCTTTTGCTGATTACCGCCTGACAGCGTGCGCACCGGCTGATCGGCATGGTTGAGCTTGATGCCCAACGCGCGGTGATAACGCTCGACCACCGCCGCCTCGCGTTTGTTTTCCTGCCACCAGGAAGGCTGGTTAAACATCACCGTGTTCCAGCGAATCGGCGCATCCAGAAACAGCCCGGACACCTGACGGTCTTCGGGCAAATACACCAGCCCGCTTGCCAGTCGTGAGCGGGTGTTGTCCTGGCTGATATCGCGATTTTCCAGCCAGACCCGCCCGGCTCTGACCGGACGCAACCCGTACAGCGTTTCAGCAAACTCGGTGCGCCCGGAACCGACTAATCCCGCCAGGCCGACGATCTCCCCGGCGTGGATCTCCAGAGTCAGATCGATAAACCCTTCGCCCGTCAGGTCTTCCACCCGCAGCACCGGAAAATCCTGCGGCTGAGTACGTCGATTTCCCGGCAGCGCCAGCCACAGCTTTTGCGTGTCACTCAGGACTTTGTCACGGCTGATAGGCGTCATCGCGGCAATCAATTCAGCATCGCTGTGATCGGCGGTGGCACCGCTCAGCACCACAGCCCCATCCCGCATCACCGAGACATGACTTGCGAGAGCGCGAATTTCCGGAAGTTTGTGAGAGATGAAGACAATGCCTACCCCCAACGCCTGCAACGCGCGGATCTGACGAAACAGCCGCTCAGTTTCACCCGGGGTGAGTGAAGCCGTGGGTTCATCGAGAATCAGGATTTGCGCTTCACGCATCAGCCCGCGCAGGATCTCCACCATTTGCTGATCCGCCACTTCCAGCGTGCTGGCGGTGGCCTGCAAATTGAGCTGGCAGTTCAGTTGCTGCAGTTTTTCATCCAGGCGAGCATCGATATCGGCCTGCCACGGCAGACGAAAAAGAATGTTTTCCCGCACGGTCAGGTTGGGAAACAGCATCGGTTCCTGGGGCACCAGATAAATTCCCAACTGGTGCGCCTGCCCCGGCTTCAGACGCGCAAAAGGTTTGCCATTAATAATCAGTTCACCTTCATCCGGCGTTTCCACCCCGGCGACGATTTTCATCAGCGTCGATTTTCCCGCCCCGTTGCCGCCCATCAGCGCGTGCACCTGGCCGGAAAGCAGTGTGAAATCAATGCCCTTCAGCACGGCGACGCCGGAGAACTGTTTGCGGATTTGGCGAGCTTCAATCAATGACTTCATCATCACGCCTCAGTTGAACAAATGATTTTTAGAATTAATAATGTTCAAAAGCGTAGACCGTGAACTATATTTACAACCGTGCAAGGATCACAGTTTTGGCGTTTGGATCGCCCTGCACAGGCTGTCAGTGAAGAAAGATCGGTTTTGCCAGTGGCTTCACACTTTCAGTCCGCGCAACTGCGAACATATGATC
Source organism: Scandinavium sp. NPDC088450 (assembly GCF_044900545.1). NCBI lineage: Bacteria > Pseudomonadati > Pseudomonadota > Gammaproteobacteria > Enterobacterales > Enterobacteriaceae > Scandinavium > Scandinavium sp. NPDC088450. The sequence continues at coordinate 20,496 of NZ_JBJDNI010000007.1, forward strand.
TAGATTTTTATAAGAGTTCACTTTATGAGCGAAAAACGCATTACGGAAGAGAGCCGCTACGCCGGGCTGGCGCTGGCGGAAGAAGAATTGGTGGCGCGGGTCGCCTGGTGTTACTACCACGACGGCCTGACCCAGAATGATATTGGCGAACGCCTGGGCCTGCCGAGGCTGAAGATTTCCCGGCTGCTGGAAAAAGGACGTCAGTCGGGGGTGATCCGCGTGCAGATCAACTCTCGCTATGAAGGCTGTCTGGCGCTGGAAACCGAATTACAGCAGCGCTTCGGGCTGAAAATCGCCCGCGTGTTGCCTGCCCTGAACACTCCGCCGATGAATACACGATTAGGCGTCGGGGCCGCGCAGTCCTTAATGGGCGTGCTGGAGCCGGGGCAACTGCTGGCAGTGGGGTTTGGCGAAGCGACCATGAGCTGCATTCAGCATCTGAGCGGGTTTATCGGCTCTCAGCAGATCAGGCTGGTGACGCTCTCTGGCGGCGTTGGGCCTTATATGACGGGCATCGGGCAGTTGGATGCGGCGTGTAGTGTCAGCATGATCCCCGCGCCGTTACGCGTGTCGTCTCCGGAAGTGGCGGAGATCCTGCGGCGTGAATCCAGCGTGCGGGATGTGATCCTCGCGGCGGGCGCGGCAGATGCTGCGGTGGTTGGGATTGGCGCTATTGATCAGCGGAAAGACGCGACGATCCTGCGCTCCGGCTATATCAGCGAAGGCGAACAGCTGATGTACGCCCGCAAAGGCGCAGTCGGCGACATTCTCGGCTATTTCCTGCAAGCGGACGGGCAACGGGTGGAAGGGCTGGAAATCCACCGCGAACTGCTTGGCGTGACTCTCGATGAGCTGGCGCAACTGCCAACCATCGTCGGTGTCGCCGGGGGAGAAGAAAAAGCGCAGGCCATTTATGCGGCCCTTATCGGCAAACGCATCAATGGTCTGGTAACGGAAGAGACAACAGCACGCGCGGTGCTGTCGCTGGCGGGATAACCGCCGCGCGCCGCGCGACAACAGCGAGGCGCACGTCATGAGTTACCTTTTAGCGTTAGACGCCGGCACCGGCAGCATTCGGGCGGTGATTTTCGACCTGGCAGGCCGCCAGATTGCCGTCGGCCAGGCAGAATGGAAGCACCTGAGCGTCGAAGGCGTTCCCGGCTCGATGGAGTTCGACCTTAGCACCAACTGGCAGCTCGCCTGCCAGTGCATCCGCCAGGCGCTGGAGCGCGCTCATATCAGCGCCGCTGACATTAAATCAGTTGCCTGTTGTTCAATGCGCGAAGGGATAGTGCTTTATGACCGCAATGGCGATGCCATCTGGGCCTGCGCCAACGTCGATGCCCGCGCCAGCCATGAAGTCTCTGAGCTGAAAGAAATTCACGATTACCGTTTTGAATCCGAAGTATACGGCGTCTCCGGTCAAACGCTGGCGCTTTCCGCTATGCCGCGCTTGCTGTGGCTGGCGCATCATCGCCCGGATATCTATCGCAAAGCGGCCACCATCACCATGATCAGCGACTGGCTGGCGGCGAGACTTTCCGGTGAACTGGCCGTCGATCCTTCCAATGCGGGCACCACAGGCATGCTCGATTTGTTCAGCCGCGACTGGCGTCCGGCGTTACTGGACATGGCCGGATTGCGGGCAGATATACTTTCCCCTGTAAAAGAAACCGGCACGCTGCTGGGCGCAGTCACCAAAGAAGCCGCGCAGCAAAGTGGCCTGAGAGCGGGCACGCCCGTGGTGATGGGCGGCGGCGACGTGCAGCTAGGCTGCCTGGGCCTGGGCGTGGTGCGAGCCGGACAAACCGCCGTATTGGGCGGCACTTTCTGGCAGCAGGTAGTGAATCTCCCGGAAGTCCGCACCGATCCGGAAATGAATATCCGCGTGAATCCACACGTGATCCCCGGCATGGCGCAGGCTGAGTCGATCTCCTTTTTCACCGGGCTGACCATGCGCTGGTTCCGCGATGCGTTTTGCGCGGAAGAAAAACTGATCGCCGAACGCCTGGGTACAGACACTTATGCCCTGCTGGAAGAAATGGCGAGCCGCGTGCCCGCGGGTTCGCACGGGGTGATGCCGATTTTCTCTGATGCGATGCACTTCAAGCAGTGGTATCACGCCGCGCCGTCGTTCATTAACCTCTCCATCGACCCGGAAAAATGCAACAAAGCCACGCTGTTCCGCGCCCTGGAAGAGAATGCCGCCATTGTCTCGGCCTGCAATCTGGCGCAGATTTCGCAGTTCTCCGGCGTGAAGTTCGATAGCCTGGTCTTCGCCGGCGGCGGATCAAAAGGCGCATTGTGGAGCCAGATTTTAAGCGACGTAACAGGCTTGCCAGTGCGAGTACCTGAAGTGAAGGAAGCCACCGCGCTGGGGTGTGCGATAGCGGCAGGAACAGGCGCGGGGCTTTATCCTGATATGGCAAGCACGGGCGAAAAACTGGTGAGCTGGAGCCGCGTGTTCACACCAAATCGAGAGCACCGAGAACTGTACAAAGGCATGCTGGATAAATGGCAAAAAGTGTATGCCGACCAACTCGGGTTAGTGGATAGCGGGTTGACGACGTCGATGTGGCAGGCTCCGGGGCTGATTAAAACCGTTCGGGCGTCACCGTAAAAAAGGGTCTGGGATTTCGCGCCAGTGAACCTCGCAGTCGCTGGCGCCGCAAAACAGCAGGCACCGCTTGCCGTCGCGGTACAGGCCTCCGGGGAAGATAACGTCCCGTAAGTCTTCGCGTTTGCTTTCACCGGAGAGGAGATCGGCTCTGCTACAGATAATGCGTAATGGAGTCTGTTTTCCGGTGAGGAAATTAAGGCGAAACGTCGCTGCGTAATAGTGGCGATCGCCTTGCGCATCAAAGCAGGCAACGTGTGCCAGTACCCCAACCCATTGCTCATCCAGCAGCCACGCCTCATTCACGCCGCACCAGCTTTCGCTTTCCAGTTGCGCCAGGAGCGTGCCCTGTAAAAACAACGGCGTCGCCAGTTCGCTGAGGCTGTTGATAATCAGCCAGCCAATTTTCCCTCGTCCGCCAATCTCTCCCTGCGGACGAGTGAAGATCAGCAGTCGTTTATCAGGGAGCTGCAGCAGGCGAATATCTTTCATTCCCCATGGGCCCACGGTTAACGGACGCAGCGCGGCTATCGATTTCCCCTGCCACAATTGCGTTCGCCAGCGCAGACCTTTGCCATCCGGGTCAGGCGCCGTTTCTACGCCACCCAATACCCAATCGTTGTCGATTCGGCAGATAAAAGGGTCCTGTAAATCAAACACGGGCAAGTCGTCTGCCAGCATCGCTTCAGCATGCCCCTGCCAGTGAAAAAAACGGATGTGTGAGGCTTCACTGTCCCGGCGCTCTACCCGGGCGGCCATCAGCCATCTTTCGCCTTCGCGGAAAGGGGCGGTTGGGTTGTAAACGTCATAGCCCGCCACACCGCTGAACGTTAGCTTTGTGCTGGCTGCCGATTGTGGGTGCTGGCAATAGTCACGATACAGCGCAGTCGTGGCGGGCAGACTCATTTAGACCAGCTCCAGATGCTGCCACAACTCAGCCATTGAAAGCGTCGCCAGCGCGATGCTCTCATCCGCAGCGCCGTACCAGACATGCAGGGTTTCGTTGCGAATCAGCGCTCCGCAGGTAAAGACCACGTTGCCGAAAAAGCCCTCTCGCTCGTACGGGGCAACAGGCTCCAGCAGGGGCGTTGACGATTTGGCAAGGATTCGTGTGGGGTCCTGAAGATCCAAAAGAAGGGCCCCAAGGCAGTAACGCTGTCTGGCATCCACGCCGTGGTAAATCTCAAGCCATCCTCGATCTGTTTTGAGAAGCGGTGCGCCCCCACCGGATTTCAGCACGTCCCATGAATCCCCCGAGCGTCCCAGTAAGTGGCGGTGATTGCCCCAATGCAGCATATCGGGGGACTCGCAGATCCAGATTTCAGGATGACCAAAATGGCTCGGTGCCGGACGGGTCAACGCCATGTAGCGCCCGTTTATACGCTCGGGGAAAAAGCAGACATCACGGTTATCCGGACAGAAAATCAGCCCTTTCTTTTCTACGCTGACAAAATCGCGCGTGATAGCCAGCGCAGTGGAAATCCCCAACGGCGAAACAGCGGAGTAGTTGATATACCAACAATCATCGAGGCGAGTGATGCGCGCGTCCTCACAGCCGAACTGTTCATACTGGGTGTCCGGCACAATAAAGGCGTGATCGTCGACGGTGAAATTCACGCCATCGCGGCTGCGGGCCAGACGCAGATGCGACATCGACGTCAGCCACAACACGGCGGGATCGCTTTTCAGGACGATGGTGCGCGGATCGCTAAACTCATAACGCGCATCACTGCGGTCAAAAATTTTCTCAGCGAGTTGCCATCTGCCCTGCTGTTCGCTCAGCAACGGCACCACTATCTTGCCGGGATCGGTGCTGTTGATACTTTCCGCCACGCGCACCAGCAGAAGAATATCGCCGTTCACCTCGGCGACACCGGCATTAAATACACAATCAACCTTCCAGCCCGGTCGCGAGGGTTTCACATCCGCAGGGGTGATGAGCGGATTTTTACTGTGCCTTTCCATGAAAACTCCTTTTAATTACACACTGATTTTTACCCAGCCATTCGGCATCCTCGCCATACAGCGTATCCGCCGGGATCTCATACCAGGGGTTTCTGACCCTTTCGCCAAAATTGATGCAAACCCAGACGCTTTCTGCCTCGCACTCGCGCAAAAACAAAATGGCGTCTTGTTCCTGTGCCAGTAACCGATATTCGCCGCGCTGAAGACCTGCCGATGCGCGGCGCAGAGCCAGTAAGCGCTGGTAGTGATGCCAGAGAGAAGCGGGCTCCGCCTGCTGTGAAGCGATATTGACGACCTGCGCATCGTGGGAAAGTGGCATCCAGGGTGTCACCGTTGAAAAACCGGAGAACGGCCTCCCGTTCCAGGCGAGCGGCGAGCGGGAAGCGTCTCTTGAATGGCTCATTGCCTGCTGCAACGCATCCTCATGAGACAGCCCTTGCGCAAGTGCCGTGCTGTACCTGGTTTTTCCCTGAACATCGTAGATATCCGCTTCTGTTTGCGGACGATAGTTGGATAACCCGGCCTCTTCCCCTTGATAAATAAAGGGCACGCCATACGCCGTGAGCTGCAATACCGCCACGGCCGCGGCACGTGCAACATCATGCTCATGTTCGCCGAAGCGACCAATCATTCGCGGCATATCGTGGCTGGAGAAAAAGAGCGTCGGCGGGCCAGTGAGCTGGTCTCGCATCGCCTGTAGCTGCGAGAAGATAACGGAAACATCGAACGTTTTCTGGCTACCCAGATTAAAGTTGAACACGACGTCCATCAGGTCATCACGCTGGTAGCGGCGCAGGACGTCCAGTGAATCACTGCCGATTTCACCGATCAGGAAGTAATCTCCGTGCTCACGAATGTAACCGCACAAGCGCATGAGTACACGCTCCAGGCCCGGCTGATTGACGTCGTGAAGATGCTGCTGCTCGCCGCCTTGTTCCGGGTTATCGGCCCCGGGTCCGTCAGTCGTCAGAAAATTGATGACATCGAAGCGAAAGCCGTCGACACCCAACGCCCGCCAAAAATCGACCACCTGGAAAATCTCTTGTTCGACCTGCGGGTTCTGCCAGTTCAGGTCAATCTGCTCAGGGGAAAATTTATGGTAGTAAAACTCGCCGGTATCGGGTTCGGCTGTCCAGGCGCTGCCAGAGAAAAAGGACTGCCAGTTATTGGGCTTATCCGTAAAAATAAAATAGTCACGGTAGCGGCTGGTGGGGTTGTTCCAGGCATCGACAAACCAGGGATGCCAGGATGAAACATGGTTGAGCACCAGATCGATGACCACCCGAATGCCTCTTCGGTGGCAGGCCTGCACCAGGCGAGTAAAATCTTCGATGTTGCCAAACCGGGAGTCTACCGCGCAGTAGTCGCTGATATCGTAGCCGTTGTCCACCAGCGGAGAAGGGTAGAACGGCGTTATCCAGATCCCGTTGATGCCAAGCCCGGCAAGATAATCCAGTTTTGTCATCAGGCCCGGAAAATCCCCCAGTCCATCGCCATTACCGTCACAAAACGAGGGTAAGTACACCTGATAAAATACCGCATCCTGCCACCATTGCGACTTGTTCATGGGTCTCTCCTTATTTCAGCGACAATGACATGCCCTGAAGGAAGTAATTGCGGAACAGGATGAACAACGCCACCACCGGCAACATCTGCAACACCGATCCGGCGAGCACCGGCCCGAGATAAACGCCATACGATTTGCTGAAGGTGGCAAGCAGCACCGAGAAAGGCATTTTGTCGACGTCGCGCATCACGATGAGCGGCCAGAGAAAGTTGTCCCAGGAGCTGGAAAAGGTGAAGAGTGCGACGATGGCGAGAATCGATTTGTTCAGCGGGATCATCACGTGGCGAAGGATGCCCCAAAGGTTCGCGCGATCCAGTTTAGCCGCAGAGAGATAGTCGTTCGGCGTACCTTTAAAGCTTTGCGACACCATGAAAATGCCCCATGCGCCCACGGCATACGGCAGGATCATCGCGCTGTAGCTGTTGATAAGCCCCAGTTCGCGCATCAGCACAAACTGGGGGATCACAAACATAAAAGCCGGGAAAACCATCTGCACGATCAGCAGATTTTTGAAGGTCTTCTGGCCGAAAAATTCTGTCTTCGCAACGGCGTAACCCACCAGCACCGAGCTCAACGTGACGGAGAGCGTGATGGTAAGTGAGATAAACAGCGAATTGCCCAGGGTCAGAAAAAAGGGCTTGTTCGCCCGCTCGCTGTTATCCAGCAGAAAATGATAGTTCTCCAGCGTCCAGTTCCCGCCAAACAGGGATGAGGTGTAGATCTGTGCCGTGGGTTTGAGCGAAGAGACCAGCATCCAGATAAAGGGATAGAGCCAGCTCAGCGCCAGTAAAAACATCACGGCGTGAACGATCAGGCTTTTAGGCGTTAAGGTTTTCATTCAGACAATCTCGATGTTTTTTTCGAACAGGCGGCGGAAAAGCCAGATCGTCAGGAAGCTGCAGGCGGCAACGAGGATCGACATCATCGCCGCCCAGCTCGGTTTCATTTGTTGAAAGGCCACTTCGTACATCACCACCATTGGGCTGGTGGTACTGTTCAACGGGCCGCCGCCGGTGATGAGATAGGGTTCGGTGAAGATACTGAATGCCACGGTGATGGCCAGCACCATCACCATCACAATTTGCGGGTTCATCATCGGCACGGTGATGGACCAGGTGGTGCGAAAGCGCCCGGTTTTGTCGAGGATCGCCGCGCTGTAGATATCTTTGGGGATCGCCTGCATGCCGGAATAGAGGATCAGCCCGTAATAGCCGACAAATTTCCAGGTCACTATCAGCGCGATAGAGAGCATCGCGCAGTCGGGGCTGGTAAACCACGGCACACTAATTCCCACCGTTTCACGCAAAAAAGCATTCACCGGCCCGTACTCACTGAACATTTTCGAAAACACAATTGAATACGCTACCCCGGAAGAGATATTGGCTAACAGAAAACTTAAGGCAATAAACGCTTTGCCGTAGCGTATTTTCTTCAGCCCGGCGGCAAACAGCATTGAAGCAATAAAAACAATGGGAAGGTAATAAAGCAAAAAGCGAAAGACGTTAAGCATGGCATGCCAGAAAAGTTTGTCGTGAAGGATGCCGATAAAATTATCGATACCGACATACTTCGGCGTGCCAATAAACTGCCAGTGGGTCACGCTCAATAACACCAGCCAAATTAACGGGTAAAACCAGAATACGGAAGAATAAGCTATCCATAAGGAGGCCAGCAGACCTCCCGTCCGTGCATCGCTTTTTGCCATAATAGTCTCTTACTGTTGTAGGGACTGATTCATTTCCTTGCCGGATTGTTCCAGAGCATCAGCAGGACTCTTATCATTAAAAATCACTTCTTCGAGCATCTGGGTCATGCTGCGCTGTATTTCTGTCGTTTTAGTGGTGGCGACCGGAGGAAGCGCAACATCAACATACGAAGCGATTTCCCGCTCAATAGGATTCTTATTGAAATAATCAACAAACAACGGATTGGTTAATAAATCTGAACGTGCTGGCGGCATGCCCGTTGTTTCCAGCCAAAGCCGGTCATTCTCCGCCCGGGAAAAGACCCATTGCATAAACGCCCAGGCTTCCGCCTTGTGCTTACTGGTACTGAAAATCACCATGCCCTTGCTGTCGCCAAACGTGTACGGGTGCGCGGTCCCTTGCTCAGTGAGCATCGGGCCGATTTCAATGGATTTCAGCACTTCAGGGTACTGCTTACGATAACGAGCGATATCCCACGGCCCGCGGGCGGAGGCCAGAACCTGGCCGCTGGCAAGTGGATCGTCCGCCGACGTGAAGTCATAGCTGCTCCAGCCTTGATGGAAAACGTTCCCCATGAAAGCCAGAACTTTTTGGCCCGCATCCGTCGCCAGAGTGGCCTTGTTGTCGGTGATATAAGACTTTCCCTGACTCTGAGCATAAAACAAAGGGATCAAGTCAAACCAACGTTCCCACCAGTTTTTCCCTGCTGTCAGCTGCATGACGTAGCCATTGTTATCGGCTTTACGCAACGCAGCCAGACGGTAAAGGTCGTCATAAGTCCGCGGGACATGATCAAACCCATACTGCTTTAACAAGTCGCCGCGCCACCACCAGACTATCGGATTAACATAAACCGGCAGCACGCTCTGCTGGCCGTTTATCTGCCAGGCCGGGATTAACTCCTCCATTTTTCGCCTGGCGATTAAGTCAGCAAACCCCGGCATGAGCGCTAAATCTTCAACCTGTTTTTGCTCAGTCAACTGACTGGCGAATCCAATGAAAATGTTGCTCGACATATCCGGTTCAGTACCGGACGCCAGCGCATTCATAATGGCTTCTTCTGAACTGCTGGCCGCAGGGATCGGCGTGAATTCGACAGGCATATGGGCGGGATCCTGATTCCACTCTTTGACGATTTTCGTCCACCAGGCTTCTTCATTTTCATTCGGCGCTACCCACATTTTTAGCGTCGCCTGGCTGCGAGCCTGTTCTTTATTATCATCAGGACCGCAGCCCATAAGGGCTATTGAAATAAGCGAAGCCGCCATCCATGTCATGCGTAATCGTATTTTCATGATCGCTCCAGGTTAATTATTTTACGTCTTTTTCCACCAAACGATATATTGAACGCCACGGAGGTTATCACCGGGTATTTTTGTTTAACGTTAAATTCATCACAATTACCATTGTGCTTTGCGCTCATAGTAAATAACAAACATCCACGAACACATAATCAAAACAAAGAAAACAAAAGAAATACATCACTCAGATAAATATAAACAAGCCGTAAAATAAAATAATCATTACGGTATTAGAGCATTATTAATGGGTATCTCACACCATCGTATCCAGTGCGTGGAATATCCCGAAAAAGCATCTTAGCGACTCATAGTCAATTTTAAGGTGAAGAATGGAAGATCTGACCTGTTTTAAAGCCTATGACATTCGCGGTGAAGTGGGTGTGTCGCTGACGGAAGACATCGTGTTTCGCATTGGCCGTGCTTATGGCAGTTGGCTTAAACCACAACGCGTCGTGGTGGGCGGTGACGCACGCTTGACCACACCCGCCTTCCGCCAGGCTCTGAGTCGCGGTTTACAAGCCAGCGGCACAAACGTATTGGATATCGGGATGTGCGGCACTGAAGAAGTCTATTTTGCCACGCAATATCTGAAGGCCGACGGAGGAATTCAGGTCACCGCCAGCCATAATCCCGCGCAATACAACGGTCTGAAACTGGTCCGGGAAAAGGCGATCCCCATTCACGGTGAAAATGGATTAGGGGCAATTAAAGCCCTCGCACAAACGGCCCATTTTCCTGCGGCGTCGCGAGCAGGCAACTGCACACAAATGAACTGCCGCTCAGCCTGGGTCGATCATCTTCTGACCTATCTTCACCTTCCGCCCCAACGCCGCTTGCGCATTGTCGTTAATGCAGGACACGGCGCTGCGGGGCCTGCCTTTGATGCACTGGCCACAGCGTTAAGCGAACGCGGAGTCGAGCTCGACGTTATCCGCCTGTGCCACCAGCCTGATGGCACATTTCCTGCCGGTGTACCAAATCCCATGCTGAAGGAAAATCGCCAAAAAACTCGCGAAGCCGTTCTTCACTATCAGGCGGATTTCGGCATCGCCTGGGATGGCGATTTCGACCGCTGCTTTTTCTTTGATGAATGCGGTGAGTTTATCGAAAGCTATTATCTGGTTGGCCTGTTTGCTCGCCAGCGTTTAGCGAGCTATCCAGGCGACACTATTCTGCTCGACCCACGGCTGACCTGGAATACGCTCGAAAGCGTCCAGCAAGCCGGTGGGCAGGCGCTTATTTCCCGTACCGGCCATGCTTTCATCAAAGCGCGAATGCGTGAGGAAAATGCACTTTATGGCGGGGAAATGAGCGGGCATCACTACTTCCGCGAGTTTGGCTACTGCGACAGCGGAATGATCCCTCTGGTAGTGATGCTGCAGATTCTTGGCACTGCATGCTGCCCGCTTTCACACCTGATTCGTGAAGCCCAGCAGCGTTATCCTGTCTCAGGAGAGATCAATCTGGATGTGCTGAGTCCGACGGAAATCCTGCGATACGTCTCGCAGCATTACACCGAAAAAGGCGGCAAGCGCGATGATTGCGACGGGGTGAGCGTCGATTTTCCTCTGTGGCGCTTTAACCTGCGCGCCTCTAATACCGAACCGCTGCTGAGGGTCAACGTTGAAACACGTCATGACCCTCAGTTGCTGAAAAATAAAACGGCTGAACTGCTCGCGCTTATTGCCTCATTTCCCTCTTCAGGACGACCATCATGACCGCCTTAAGTCTCTGCAATATTCATAAAAAATATGGCAAATCCACGATCATCGAGAACCTGTCTTTAGAGATCGCTTCGGGAGAATTTATCGTGCTGGTCGGCCCTTCCGGCTGCGGAAAATCGACGCTTTTGCGATTGATTGCCGGGCTGGAATCACCCGACGGCGGTACCCTGAAAATGGGTGAGGAAGACGTCACGCATCTGGCAGCGGGTAAGCGCAGTTTATCGATGGTCTTTCAATCTTACGCTCTCTATCCGCACATGACCGTGCGCCAAAATCTGGCCTTCGGCCTGAAGAATATGAAAACCCCTGCGGCCGACATTGAAAAACGGATTGCCCGCGCAGCCAGCATGTTGAAACTCGATGACATGATGGATCGCCTGCCGCAGAACCTTTCTGGTGGGCAGCGTCAACGCGTGGCAATTGGCCGCTCAATCGTGCAACAGCCAGAACTGTTTCTGTTTGATGAGCCGTTGTCGAATCTCGATGCCGCACTGCGGGTTGAGATGCGCCAGGAGATTCAGGAACTGCACCACCAACTGCGTAACACCATGATTTATGTCACGCATGATCAGATAGAAGCCATGACCCTGGCCGACAGGATTGTGGTGCTCTATAAGGGCAAAATCGAGCAGACAGGTTCGCCCCTGGAACTGTATAACCGCCCGGCAAATCTCTTCGTGGCCGAATTTATCGGCACACCCAAAATCAATGTGCTGCCGGCAAAATGGCATCTGAACGGCATGCTGCTCAACGACGAACGGTTCATCCCCCTCAGCGTAAAGCCGTCTGGCGTGTGTGAAGGTGACAAACTGTTTGTCGCGGTGCGTCCGGAACATCTTCACCCGCACGGACAAGGCGAAATATGCCTGGATGTCGTGACCCGACTTTGCGAGCTTCAGGGCGATTCCACGCTGGTGTGGTGTCAATTCGGCACCCAGGATCTTTGCCTGAAATCTTTCCAACAGCTGGATTATGCGCCACGGTCGGCGCTAACTGTCAGCGTGAACGAAGCTGACCTGCATTTTTTTGACGGCCTGGGGAAACGGCTGGCACCGGGGTTGGTACGTTCCCCCTCGGCCTGAAACGGCACCGCACGTGTTTTGTATCTCACTGTATCTGAGGCCAGGCCGCATACACAGTTATGCAAAAAGGGCGGGGGCAGAACACATGCCCTATACATCCCAATGATGAGATAGCTCCGTCAACATAACCCTTAACGGAGCGATCATCATGTTCACCAAACTGACAGCATCATCGTGGGTTGCCGCCCTTTCTCTCTCCACCGTTGCGGCCTGCCAGGCCGAAGAAACCACTTTCAATGTCGACCATCAGCAGCATATTCAGGCCGGGGTGCTGAACGTCGGCTATATCGACATCGGGCCTAAAAATGGCCAGGCGGTGATCCTGCTGCATGGCTGGCCCTACGACGCACGCAGCTTTGCCGATGTTGCACCGCAGCTTGCCCGCCAGGGCTATCGGGTGATTGTGCCGGATCTGCGCGGCTTTGGAACCACCCGCTTCCTCTCTGCGCAGACCCCGCGTAATGGTCAACCTTCAGCGCTGGCAAAAGACACGGTGGATCTGATGGATGCGCTGCACATCAAACAGGCCGTTTTTGCGGGCTATGACTGGGGGGCCAGAACGGCAGATATCGTCGCCGCCCTGTGGCCAGAACGCGTAAAAGCCCTGGTGTCAGTCAGCGGCTACCTGATCAGCAGCCAGCAAATTGGTGAAAAGCCGCTGCCCCCCAAAGCGGAACAGCAATGGTGGTATCAATTTTACTTTGCCACCCCACGCGGGGCCGCAGGTTATGCGCAGAACACTCATGACTTCGCCAAACTTATCTGGCAACAGGCCTCGCCAGGCTGGAAATTCAGCGATGCCACCTTCAATGCCAGCGCAAAAGCGCTCGATAATCCGGATCACGTCGCGGTGACGCTCAGCAATTACCGCTGGCGTCAGGGTCTGGAAAAAGGCGAAGCGAAGTACAGCGCCTATGAACAAAAACTGGCGACGTTGCCTGCCATCAGCGTGCCGACAATTACCATTGAAGGGGATGACAACGGCGCACCGCATCCGGACCCCAAAGTCTACGCCGCCAAATTTACCGGCAAGTATCAGCATCTCACCTTTACGGGCAACATTGGCCATAATCCGCCGCAGGAAGCCCCGCAGGAGTTTGCCAAAGCCGTGGTCGACGCTGACCAGCTTTCACGCTAAAAGCGGCTATGCTTTTTCCCAGACTTCCCTTTCAACGTCAGGAGCGTCGGGTGGATCACATTGACCATATTCTGGTTGTCGATGACGACCGCGATATTCGTGAGCTGGTGGTTGATTACCTGCTGAAATCAGGTTATCGCGCCAGCGGAGCGGGCAACGGCAAAGAAATGCGCGCCGCGCTGGAGAAACAGCATGTGGATCTGGTGGTGCTGGATGTGATGATGCCCGGCGATGACGGCCTGACACTGTGCCGCCAGTTGCGCAGCGGTGAGCATAAAGATCTGCCGATTCTGATGCTGACCGCGCGGAGCGATGACACTGACCGGATAATCGGCCTGGAAATGGGGGCCGATGATTATGTCATCAAACCTTTTGTCGCTCGTGAGCTTCTGGCGCGGATCAAAGCTATCCTGCGCCGCTTCCGCACGCTTCCCCCGAATTTGCAGATCACCGAAGCCGGGCGACTGATTGCTTTTGGCGACTGGCAGTTGGACACCGCCACTCGCCAGTTGCTGGACAACGAAGGGACTTTCATTGCGCTGAGCGGCGCGGAATATCGCCTTTTACGGGTATTTCTCGATCACCCTCAGCGGGTACTCACGCGCGACCAGTTGCTTAATCTGACCCAGGGAAGGGATGCTGAACTCTTCGAACGCTCTATTGATCTGCTGATCAGCCGTGTGCGCCAGCGCCTTAATGACGATGCGCGTACGCCCGCTTATATTAAAACCGTGCGCAGCGAAGGCTATGTGCTGGCGATGCCGGTGATGATAAAAGAACGCCGGGAATGACTTTGTGGCCCCGATCGCTGCTGGCAAGGCTCAGTCTTGTCGTCCTGGCAGGGCTCCTGCTGGCCAACGGACTGAGCCTGACACTGGTAATGATCGAACGCACCAGCAGCGTGCGCAATGTGATGCTGGGGAATCTTGAGTACGACGTTGCGACCAGCGTGGCGATCCTCGATCGCTTACCTGCCGCAGAGCGCCATGAGTGGCTGCCAAAGCTGGCGCGCGGCAATTACCGCTACATTCTGGGCCCCGGTGAGGCAGGTCATCCCCCCAGCGATAAGCGCTCCCGCGACGCCATTCGTTCATTAGCGGCAACGCTGGAAGGGCGCTATCCTCTGCATTTTACCACCGTCCCCGGCCCGGTTTCCCATATTCAGGCTCACATCACGCTGCATGATGGTAGCCCGCTGACACTCGATTTACTCCCGCAAATGCCCCCCGTCGCCCGCTGGCTCCCGACAGTAGTGACTGTTCAGCTGCTGCTGGTTCTGCTCTGCGCCTGGCTGACGGTGAGGATGGTGATCCGCCCGTTTACCCGCTTTATTGGTGCTGTCGACAACTTGCAGCCCACGTCCGGTGAGGCGCAGATTTTACCGGAACAAGGGCCGCGAGAGGTTCAGCAAGCTGCCCGGGCCTTCAATGCCATGCAGGAGAGGATCCAGGGGCATCTGAAAGAGCGGGCACACATTCTGGCCGCCATTTCCCACGATCTGCAAACGCCGATCACCCGCATGAAGCTGCGGGTAGAAATGGCGGACGATCCTACCCTGAGCGATAAGCTGATGCAGGATCTCGACACCATGACGCAGCTGGTCCGGGAAGGCATTGCTTACGCCCGTTCGGCCGACAGGCTGGAAGAGCCACTTCAGCGCATTGCCCTGCCGGCTTTTCTGGACAGCCTCACCTGTGATTACACCGATATCGGGCACGATGTGACTTTTCAGAGCAACACGCCCACGCTGGCTATCGCTACGCGTCCGCAAGCGTTGCGGCGGGTGATCACCAATCTGCTGGATAATGCCCTGAAATATGGCGGAAATGCTGAGCTGTCACTCGCCCTGAGCGGGGAAAAGACTCTGCTTATCTCCGTCAGTGACAATGGGCAAGGCATTCCCGAGGATGAACTGGAAGCGGTATTACAGCCCTTTTATCGCATTGAGAATTCCCGCAACCGCGCCACGGGCGGCACGGGCCTGGGGCTGGCTATCGCGGCGCAACTGGTTGCGCGCCTCGGCGGACAACTGCAGTTGCGAAATCGCCCGGAAGGCGGTTTGCAGGTGTGCATCACCTTACCGCTGACGTAATTTGACCGCTATCACAATCACCGCACGCCCCCTTTCCCCTTTTGCCTCACGAAAGCTAAATTAACAACTCATCCGACCACATAACAATAATTTTACACTGGAAGCGATTATGAGCCACTACCCGTCACTGTTTGCCCCGCTCGATCTGGGCTTCACCACCCTGAAGAACCGCGTTCTGATGGGGTCGATGCACACCGGGCTGGAAGAGCGCCCGGACGGCACTGAACGACTGGCCGCCTTTTATGCTGAGCGCGCCCGTCACGGCGTGGGGCTGATTGTCACGGGTGGCGTGGCACCTGCGCTTTCAGGCGTGGGGATGGAAGGCGGCGCAGTGCTCAACGAGGCCAGCCAGCTGGCGCATCATCGACCGGTGACTGACGCGGTGCATAAAGAAGGCGGCAAAATTGCGCTGCAAATTCTCCACACCGGGCGTTACAGCTATCAGCCTCGCCCGGTGGCCCCTTCTGCGCTTCAGGCTCCTATCAACCGCTTTAAGCCGCACGCGCTGACGCACGATGAAATTCTGGTGCTGATTGACGACTTTGCGCAGTGTGCCCTGCTCGCCCGCGAAGCAGGCTATGACGGCGTGGAAGTGATGGGCTCTGAAGGCTATCTGATTAACGAATTTCTGGCGGCGCGAACCAACCAGCGTGAAGACGAATGGGGCGGCAGCTGGGAAAAACGCATGCGCTTTGCCGTTGAAGTCGTTCGTGCCGTGCGTGAACGTGTCGGTGATGACTTCATCATTATCTACCGTTTATCCATGCTGGACCTGGTGGAAGGCGGTGGCAACTTCGAGGAAACCGTCCAGTTGGCACAAGCCATTGAAGCGGCGGGCGCAACGATCATCAACACCGGGATTGGCTGGCACGAAGCACGCATTCCGACTATCGCCACGCCTGTGCCGCGTGGGGCTTTCACGTGGGTTACGCGTAAGCTTAAAGGCAAAGTGAACATTCCTCTGGTCACCACCAACCGCATTAACGATCCGCAGGTTGCCGATGAGATCCTCGAACGCGGTGATGCGGATATGGTGTCGATGGCGCGGCCGTTCCTTGCAGATGCTGAGTTGCTTTCCAAAGCGCAAAGCGGGCGAGCCGATGAGATCAATACCTGCATCGGCTGTAATCAGGCCTGTCTCGACCAAATCTTTATGGGCAAAGTGACCTCTTGTCTTGTGAACCCGCGCGCCTGCCATGAAACGCGGATGCCAATGGTGCCTGCCCAACAGAAAAAAAATCTGGCGGTTGTTGGCGCGGGGCCTGCAGGGCTTGCTTTCGCCGTCAATGCCGCCGCCCGTGGACATCAGGTCACGCTGTTTGATGCATCCGGTGAAATCGGTGGGCAGTTCAATATCGCCAAGCAAATCCCAGGTAAAGAAGAATTTTACGAAACACTGCGCTATTACCGCCGGATGATTGAGATCCACGGGGTGAAGCTGGAGCTGAACCGCTTTGTGAGCACGGAAGATCTGGCCGGGTTCGATGAAACGATCCTCGCGACGGGTATTGAGCCGCGAATGCCTGCCATCGAGGGGATCGATCATCCGAAAGTGCTGAACTATCTGGATGTGCTGCGCGATAAAACCCCGGTCGGGCAGAAAGTGGCCATCATCGGCTGCGGCGGGATCGGCTTTGATACTGCGATGTATTTAAGCCAGCCGGGCGAGGCCACCAGCCAGAATATCGCCGAATTTTGTGTGGAATGGGGCATTGATACCAGCCTGAGCCAACAAGGTGGATTGCGTCCTGAAGGCCCGCAGCTTCACCCAAGCCCGCGCCAGATAGTGATGTTGCAACGCAAAGCCAGCAAACCCGGCGAAGGGTTGGGGAAAACAACCGGCTGGATCCATCGCACAACTTTGCTGGCGCGCGGTGTGAAGATGATCCCGGCCGTGAGCTACGAGAAGATTGACGATCAGGGTCTGCACGTGACGATCGGCGGGGAGCCGCAGTTATTGGCGGTGGATAACGTGATTATCTGTGCAGGCCAGGAACCACGCCGCGAACTGGCTGATTCGTTACGTTCTGCCGGGAAGCCGGTGCATCTGATTGGCGGGTGTGATGTGGCGATGGAACTGGATGCCCGTCGGGCGATTGCTCAGGGCACGAAGCTGGCGCTGGAGATTTAACGACTCTCCCCTCGCCGGGGAGCATATCAGTCGATAAACATCGCGGGAGAGATGCCAAACCGCTTCGACAGCTTTTTGGCATGCTCCAGCGTCAGCTTCCGTTTGCCATTCACAACGCGTGATACCATCGATTTGCTGCCGATTTCCGGGAAATCGGAGAGGGTTAAATTGTACTGATGCATCAAAGTGCTGAGGACCGCTACGCCTGAAGGAATCGATGCCATAAGCGCATTAAACTCGGCAAACTCCGGCGCAGATTTTTCATAGGCGGTAATAGTATTGCAGGCGATCTCCAGTAATGGGTTCTCAGGATCGTTGAGTAACAGATATTCGATAAACTTAAGCGCATCGTCATGCTGCTGTTCATTTTGAATCCCAACCAGGAAAGGTGCGCTCGCCGTCAGCGCTTCCCCCGCCTTCAATATGTCAGCTATAACCATTTGTTTTTCCTTTTTGTACGGTGCATGACAGTGAATGAATCGTACTCTTTGTGCGTAAACACATGACGAACATAAAACTTCTGGCTTTCAAAAAAGATCAGGGCAATCAACCTCAGTTCGTTATGCCCCAGATTGATGACATAGTGCTTATCGAGGTACTTAAAATTGTCCAGTGAGGAAAACTGCGATCGCAACTCTTCCGGTGTTGTGAAGTAGCCCTTCTGGACAGTAATGCCTAATTGCGCGAGCTCAACCCGGTGTTGCGGAAACCTTTTCCCAGCGTCTTTCAATGCTTTTTCTGATATCAAGTGCATCTCATCTTATCCCTGACAAAATGGTTATGCAATGCGCAAAGTTGCCAAACTGGCAACTCTTCATGTTAAGCGCCGACGAGGAAAATTAAGGGAAAGAGTAAGGACTTCACCAGTCTTAACGCGGGATGAGTGGGGATTAGTTGAAGAATTGCGTACACGCTTTCAGAAAAGGCTGCGGTTTAGGGGGGATTAGAGAGGATATCGCCTTTTCCCCCTCTCCCTAGCCCTCTCCCTCAGGGAGAGGGAACCAATCGGAGGCAGGTTTGGCTTTCTCCCTCTCCTTTTGGGAGAGGGTCGGGGAGAGGGAGACAACCGGCTAAAACTAGCGCTTACGGCCCAGCTTCACGGCTTTGAGGATCACAAACTTTTTGTTGGTGGCGACGGTGGTGCAGTTGCCGAAGATCTTCTTCAGTTTGTGGAAATAATCCAGGTGGCGGTTCGCCACGATAACCAGCTCGCCGTTGATCTTCAGGCAGCGGCGCGCGTGGTGGAACATTTCCCAGGCTACGCCATCGGTCAGGGCATGCTGCTGGTGGAACGGCGGGTTACACAGCACCGCGTTGAAGCGGAAAGGCTCCACACCGGAGAGGGCGTTGTTGATCATAAACTCGCAGCGATCCAGCGCTTCTGGCATGTTGGATTCCACGTTCAGTCGGCTTGAAGCGACCGCCATTGGCGATTCATCGACAAACACCACGCTCGCCAGCGGGTTTTGTTCCAGCAGCGTCAGGCCTACCACACCGTTACCGCAGCCCAGATCGACAATTTCCCCTTCCAGATCTTTCGGCAAATGCTCCATAAAGAAGCGCGCGCCGATATCCAGACCCGTACGAGAAAAGACGTTCGCGTGGTTGTGAATGGTCCAGTCTGTGCCTTCCAGTTTCCAGCTCGTGACCTGCGGCTCTTCTTTCAGCGCAGGTGCGGTGAAGGTGCAGTTGATGAGGCGCGCCTTTTTCCACGCCAGCGACGTGGTGGTGGTGCCGAGGATTTTCTCGAACAGCTCCAGCGTGGAGTTGTGCACATCACGCGCTTTGGTGCCGCCAATGATGCGAGTTTCCGGCGTCACGACATTGCGCAACGCGCGTAACTGCTGTTCGAGCAATGCCAGCGTTTTCGGGATTTTGATCAGCACAACTGCCGGGGCCTGCGGATACTCTGCGGTACTGTCGCGGAAGGTGACGCTGTTTTCCGCGATGTCGTTATGGCGCAGGTTTTCACGTGTCGCCAGCTCGCTTAAATACGAGTCGCCAATGCTGTACGGCTTGTGTTCAGCAAGAGCACACGCCAGCGCACCGAAAGTGTCGTTAAAAATAAGGACCGGGCCGCTGATGTCGGTGCCGTCCAGTTGTTGCAGCAGATACTCGTCTGCCGCTTCCCACGCCTGAAGTGGGCTGACCTCGTCCGTTTCCGGGAAACGTTTTAGTGTCAGTGAACGGAAACCGTTGTCTGATTGGCTCATCGGCCCTCCTGGATGATAAAATTCGGTGGAATCCCCGTTTGGGGGGCCGTGAGTATACCCTTTTTTCCTGCAATCCGAGACAAGCATGAGCGAACTGACGTACTTAAGTGGTTATCCCGAACATCTTCTTGCCCAGGTTCGCACCCTGATTGCCGAACAGCGCCTTGGCGACGTTCTGAAAAAGCGCTATCCGGAAAGCCATGATATTACGAATGATAAAGCGCTTTGGGCCTTCACTCAGGAACTGAAAAACCGCTATATGCGCAGTGCTCCCCCCATCAACAAAGTGATGTTCGACAACAAAATCCATGTGCTGAAAAATGCGTTGGGGCTGCACACGGCGGTGTCCCGGGTTCAGGGCGGCAAGCTGAAAGCAAAGGCAGAAATCCGTGTTGCCACGGTGTTCCGTAACTCACCGGAAGCCTTCTTAAGGATGATTGTGGTGCATGAACTGGCGCATTTAAAAGAAAAAGACCACAACAAAGCGTTCTATCAGTTGTGCTGCCACATGGAACCGCAGTATCACCAGCTTGAGTTTGATACCCGCCTGTGGCTCACCCAGTTGTCACTGCCTGGTTCTGCGTGAGGGCTGCATCCGGATGCCCTCAGCAAACGCAGAGTGCTTATACGAACCTTGAGACTAAATTATGCAAAGGCTATTTATTTTCATCTGATAAGTATATTTCAATTCGATTAATGCCTTTGCCTTTATTTTTCTTTGTGAGTTTAATTTCACCAACCTCTGAAATGTTTTTTACATGGGTACCACAGCATGGCATTTGAATATCACGACAACACCAGGTACGAAGATTATTCTGTTGTTTAAATGACACTGGCTCACCAGTACCGATAAACTCATTGACGGTATCTTCCAGTTTCTTCAATGAGTCCGCAGTCAGGTTTTCAGCAAGGCAATAATCAGTGCGATCTTTTTTGTCATTCACAAATGAACCTTCTACTGAAATAAAATCCGCACTCAGACTTAGATAATGTTCGACGAGATGGCTCGCTGTATGCAGACGCATTGTTTTTCGACGGATGCTCTCATCAATTACACCGTTGACTTGCTGTCCTTGTGTAAATAATTTTGTATCAATAAAATGTTTGATAGGTGCATTAAAATCAAGATGATGTTTATCCTGTACGTCGACTTCCACTGTACTAACCTCAACACCATTGAGCGTGCCTTTATCACATTGTTGATTACCTGAAAGTGGGTAGAATAATGTCTTGTCGAGTATAATAAATCCTTCACCCAAAAATGTCACGATCGCCTGAAAGTTCCCATCATAAGGGTTTTCATCAAAAAGCCGTATTGTCATTATTCGATACTCCTAGAGACTAAAAAAGAATGGGATTAAAAAAGGAACCATGACCGTAATGATTCCTCCAGAAAGCAGAGCGACGGGGACATAAGAAATACCACAATGCTTTTCAATGATCGGGAGGGTGACATCCATTGCTGTCGCCCCTGCAACACCTATCGCAACATTCCCACTCCCTATACGTGAAAGCGTCGGGATAAGAAGCAAAGCAAAGACTTCCCGGAATAAGTCACAAAGAAAGGCGACAGAACCCAATAAGGGGTCTCCCATTTTTGTAAATAACAGACCAGAAAGGGTATACCAGCCAAATCCTGAACTCACAGCCAGACTCTGTACTAAACTCAGGGGAATAAATAACGATACCAGTGCCGCACCAAGATAAGATGCCACTACAGTGAGACCTGTCATGACAAGATTTTGTCGATTAAAAAATATCTCTTTAATCGACATTCCTGAATTTGATAATTTTATTGCGATAATAAATATGAGGAGATAAAGCAGTACAGAAATCAACAATCCATAATCTATCATTGGCACATACTGACGGTAACCAATGACAAATCCAAATACGACCAAACTGGCAAGTAATAACGGATCTTTAATGTATCCTATGATATTGAATGAAGACTGCCCTACTTGACTCTCTGCTTTCGTCAGTGAAATTCCTGAGTAGAAGATAGCCAGAACAACGGCTATTGCGAAAGAAGAAGCAAAAGCGACGCTCAGCGCACTGATACCGACATGATTCATTTGTTTAATGATGTCAGGAATCTGGCCAATGGTTACTCCCATCAAAATAAGTAGGGAATAAAGACATACCGTTGATATTTTGTCCACCAGAGGCATCGATAATGATGGTAGTACTCGTCGAATATTATAACCCAATATAAATGCAGCCAGAATGGGTAAAAGATTTTCCAGTGCTATGCTCATATTTAATCCAGTATAAATGTTGATACGATATCTTCAAATTTTTCAGGGCGGCGGATCATTCGAATCTGCCCATCCTCTTCTAATAGATATTCACCAGGTTTTACTCGAGAGTTAAAACCCGAACTCATTGAGAAGCCATATGCCCCAACATCTTGTATGCAAATTAAATCACCGACCTGGCTCTTAGGCAATATTCTGTCTCTGGCAAATACATCTCCTGACTGGCAAAGATACCCTACAACATCGTATGTTGTCAGTTCTGAATCAGAACGAGTTATATTTTCAATTTTATGCCATGCGCCATAATAAAAGCATCTGGCGAAATGATTATACCCAGTATCGAGACCGATAAAACTTCTCGCAGGATGATATTTAATGGAAGATATTTTGCTGATCAGTACACCTGAATCTGCAACAAGGTAGCGACCGGGCTCAATGATAAAATTTACGTCATCAGAAATCTGAAACTCACTCCTTAGTTGATTCAAGAATGAATGAATTCCATCAATATTATATTCATCTCCATTTTTATAATCGAAACCAAATCCCCCACCAAAATTCAGAAACTCCAGTAAAGGGAAGGATGATGATATCACAGCAAGCACTCTGGCACTGTTTATATAGCCAGAAATGTCCATATCACCAGAACCCGTATGGGTATGTAGACCACAAATTGTGAGTGATGAAACGTCACATAAAATACGAACATCATCTAACTCAGAAGGATGAAATCCGAATTTAGAATATTCACCATTAGTAATAACTTTATCAGAATGCCCCGCACCGACACCAGTATTTATCCTTATCGAAATTTTTATATCTGAATACCTGTTTGAAACATATGTTAAGGCATCCATAGAACCTATTGTTAAATTTATTTTATTTCTAATAGCGAAGTCTATTTCGTCAGGGCTCATGCAGTCAGCATTATAGTGAATAGCTTTGCTCTTTATGCCACACAGGAAAGAAAGCCTCACCTCTTCATTAGAACACGCATCAATACCAAAACCAGCATCTCCCATAAGCTTTATGATTACAATGTTTGAATTTGCCTTCATGGCATATAATATCTTATAGTTATCCTCCCAAAAGCAATCCTTTAATTTCTGGATGCTTTTGGCAATTTTTCTTTTATCATAGAGATAAAATGGTGTTTTCAATGATTCTAATGATGCTGTAATCCGCTTAAAAGAATTCATTCGATCCTCTAAATTTTCTGCAGTTTTGAAATATAGCGTTCACCTGAATCCGGGGAAATAACCATGATCCGCAGGGCATTATTTTCTTTTAGCATAAAGGCCGCTGCTGCAACAGCCGTTCCTGTAGAGAGACCAATGTCTATAGAGTAATTTCTACGAATAAAATCACACATTGAGAATGATTCGTCATC
This sequence comes from Scandinavium sp. NPDC088450, assembly GCF_044900545.1. Lineage (NCBI taxonomy): Bacteria > Pseudomonadati > Pseudomonadota > Gammaproteobacteria > Enterobacterales > Enterobacteriaceae > Scandinavium > Scandinavium sp. NPDC088450. Next base: position 43,680 of record NZ_JBJDNI010000007.1, read on the forward strand.
ACTCACTGTAACAACATCATCTGCCATGTTTCTACAAAGAATACCAGGTATAAAATTAGAACCAATTCCTTCAACGCACCATTGTTGAGGAATATAATTATCATTACAAAAATATGATGAATAAATAGACCCCATGGGATCTGCCACAATAAACCTGGCAGCACTCCCTTTATCTTTGAAATATTTCTGAATCCCGGACAAAGTTCCCCCAGAGCCTACACCGCAGATGACAACATCAGCTTCAGACCCTCCCTGTCGCCATAGCTCTGGTGCCGTTTTTTTGTAATGTGAGTTTGTGTTCGCAATATTATTGAACTGATCACAAAAGAAACGCCCTGCCTCAGAGGCATAATTAGCCGCTACGTTCACATAGTGATCGCTTGAATTTATTGGAGTATCGGAAGGCATAACCAATACTGATGCCCCATAATATTTAAGCAGTGCTAGCTTTTCAGTGCTGATTTTATCATGCGTGAAGATAGTCACTTTGTAGCCTTTTAACCGACCGATCCACGCAATGCCAATGCCCGTGTTTCCAGACGTTGCCTCAACTAATTCATCTCCAGGTTTAATGATGGAACGATCTTCAGCTTCTGTGATAATTTCATAGGCAACCCGATCTTTAATCGAACCACCTGGATTAAAGGCTTCAAGTTTAAGACGAACATCAGCCTTAGGGTATTCACTATTTAAAATATTAACAACTGGCGTATTCCCTATCAGACTCAGTATATCTGTTTTTCTTTGGGTATCTGCTAACTCCATTTATGCCTCCCGAAACTCAGTGCAATAGAAAATGGCTAATCAATATTGAGCTTGCAAAGCCATATCGATAAATTCCATTTTGGCTTCCTCTCACCTTTTAAAAACATAGATTTACATTTGCCATTGTGAGATAAAAAAACAGTATCACCATTAAGTGCGGATGAACACCAGTCACCAGGGTTAAACAAATTATTAATAATACCATGAACAAATATCAACTCTACTTATTGGTATTTATTTCCATAATATTAGGCAAAGAGTTTATTCACTAAACAAATTATAATTATAACAATGAATAATTAATATAGTTTAAGTCTCGAAATACAAATCTGTGGCTCACTCAGTTGTCGCTGCCTGGTTCTGCGTGAGGGCGCACTGGTTTTGTCATGATGCCGTGCTAAAGTGGCAAAAGGTCCCTTTTTTGGAGTACGTGAATTCTCATGATTCGTCTCGCAGTCATTGGCACAAACTGGATCACTCGCCAGTTTGTGGATGCCGCCCATGAAACCGGCAGCTATAAGCTCACCGCCGTCTATTCCCGCAGTCTGGAACAAGCCCAGGCTTTCGCCAGCGACTATATGGTTGAACATCTGTTCACTTCCCTGGAAGAGATGGCGCAAAGCGATGTCATTGATGCCGTGTATATCGCCAGCCCGAACTCGCTGCACTTCCCGCAGACCAGGCTGTTTCTGAGCCACAAAAAACATGTGATCTGCGAGAAGCCGCTGGCGTCCAACATTGCCGAAGTGGAACAAGCCATCGAGATTGCCCGTGAAAATCAGGTTGTGCTGTTCGAGGCGTTTAAGACTTCCAGCCTGCCGAACTTCCTGCAATTGCAGCAGACGTTGAGCAAAGTGGGCAAGATGCGTAAGGCGCTGATCAACTACTGTCAGTACTCTTCCCGCTATCAGCGCTATCTCGACGGTGAAAACCCAAATACCTTTAATCCGGCCTTTTCTAACGGCTCGATTATGGATATCGGCTTCTACTGCCTGGCGTCTGCCGTGGCCTTGTGGGGCGAGCCGCACAGCGTGAAAGCAACCGCGACCTTGCTGGAAAGTGGCGTGGATGCACACGGCGTGGCGGTGCTGGATTACGGCGATTTCAGCGTGACGCTACAGCACTCAAAGGTGAGCGATTCGGTCCTGCCGAGCGAAATTCAGGGCGAAGACGGTTCACTGGTTGTCGAAAAAATTTCCGAATGCCAGAAAGTGTCTTTTGTGCCGCGTGGCGGCAAAGCGCAGGATCTTACCCAGCCGCAGCATATCAATACCATGCTGTACGAAGCAGAACTGTTTGCGCGCCTGGTCGAGAAAAATGAAGTAAATCATCCAGGGCTCGCCGTGAGCCGTACCACCGCGAAGCTTTCTACGGAAATCCGTCGTCAGACCGGTGTGGTCTTCCCGGCAGATGGTGTGAACCAAAGTACGACCGCGTAAAAGAATGTAAAACAGGTGTTACAGGGCATTGACGGTGTCGATGCTCTGTAATACTTTGTCACACGCAATGGGGAGTAACTTGTTTGCCGGTGGATCGTCATTACGATGCGAAAGCATCCGGTCGCCGGGCAACAGGAAAGGGTTCAGCATGCTGAGATCTTTCCTGTTGTAAGTGAGACCTTGCCGAAAGGCGAGGTCCGGGCAAAAAATCCCATAACGGCTATCGTCTTTTGGACGTTAGTCGTTTTTTTTTGCTTAAAGGAAAGATTATGAATACTGTCGGCACACCGTTGCTTTGGGGCGGATTTGCTGTTGTGGTCGTCATTATGTTGGCCGTCGACCTGCTACTACAGGGCCGTCGTGGCGCGCATACCATGACCATGAAACAAGCAGCAAGTTGGTCGCTGGTCTGGGTCACCCTCTCTTTGCTGTTTAACCTGGCGTTTTGGTGGTATCTCGTTCAGACCCAGGGCCGCGCCGTTGCCGATCCACAGGCACTGGCTTTCCTCACCGGTTATTTGATTGAGAAATCGCTGGCTGTCGATAACGTCTTCGTGTGGCTGATGCTATTTAGCTACTTCGCTGTACCGGCTGCGTTGCAGCGCCGCGTGTTGGTGTATGGCGTACTGGGCGCGATCGTGCTGCGTACTATCATGATCTTCACCGGAAGCTGGCTGATTTCTCAGTTTGAATGGTTGCTGTATGTGTTTGGCGCCTTCCTGCTGTTTACCGGCGTGAAGATGGCGCTGGCGAAAGATGACGACTCGGGGATCGGCGATAAGCCGCTGGTGCGCTGGATCCGTAGTCATTTGCGTATGACCGATAAGATTGAGAACGAGCGTTTCTTCGTGCGTCAGAACGGTCTGCTGTTTGCCACGCCGCTGCTGCTGGTGCTGATTTTGGTCGAGCTGAGCGACGTGATTTTCGCGGTAGACAGCATCCCGGCTATCTTCGCTGTGACGACCGATCCGTTCATTGTGCTGACCTCTAACCTGTTTGCGATCCTCGGCCTGCGTGCGATGTACTTCCTGCTGGCGGGCGTAGCAGAACGCTTCTCCATGCTGAAGTATGGTCTGTCGGTGATTCTGGTGTTTATCGGTATCAAGATGCTGATTGTTGATTTCTACCACATCCCAATTGCTATCTCGCTTGGCGTGGTGTTTGGCATTCTGGTGCTGACCCTGCTTATCAATATGTGGGTGAACCACCAGAACGATAAAAAGCAGCAGCTCTAATCTCATTGCCCGGCGGCGCAGGCTTGCCGGGCCTACAAAGGATAAGTTTGTAGGACCGTGCAAACGAAGTGCCGCCGGGCCATTTTCTTTTGTGGTTTATGTCAAATAAATGTTAGTCAACAGTTAAAAAACAAGACGTGGACGAAATAATCAGCACTTTCCCCTTCCCCACTGCCTGAACATCTTTATACTCAACCGTGCAAACATTTGTTACATCCTGCCAAACGTGACCAGAGAGTCGCCGGGATGAAACGACATTACGACTGAAGGAAAAGTTAAATGACTACGCAACGCCCCTCTGGCTTGCTGCAGCGTCTCGCTGGCGGCAGCCTGGTTAAACAAATTTTGGTTGGTCTGGTGCTCGGTATTCTGCTGGCCTGGATTTCCAAACCTGCCGCTGAAGCGGTTGGCCTGTTCGGTACGCTGTTCGTTGGCGCACTGAAAGCCGTCGCCCCGGTGCTGGTTCTGATGCTGGTCATGGCGTCCATCGCCAACCACCAGCACGGCCAGAAAACCAGTATTCGTCCGATCCTGTTTCTTTATCTGCTGGGCACGTTCTCTGCGGCACTGACCGCCGTGGTGTTTAGCTTCCTGTTCCCTTCTACTTTGCACCTGAGCACCGGCGCGGGCGATATCACGCCGCCATCGGGCATTGTGGAAGTGTTGCGTGGCCTGCTGATGAGCATGGTCTCGAACCCGATTGATGCTCTGCTGAACGCCAACTACATCGGTATTCTGGTGTGGGCTGTGGGTCTGGGCTTCGCGTTACGCCATGGTAATGACAGCACCAAAAACCTGATTAACGACGTGTCTAACGCCGTCACCTTCATTGTGAAAGTGGTGATTCGCTTCGCCCCGATCGGCATCTTTGGTCTGGTTTCTTCCACCCTTGCGACCACCGGTTTTGAAACACTGTGGGGCTATGCGCATCTGCTGGTGGTGCTGATTGGCTGTATGTTGCTGGTGGCGCTGGTGATCAACCCGCTGCTGGTGTGGTGGAAGATTCGCCGTAACCCGTACCCGCTGGTGCTGATGTGCCTGCGTGAAAGCGGCGTGTATGCGTTCTTCACCCGTAGCTCCGCGGCTAACATTCCTGTGAATATGGCGCTGGCGGAGAAGCTTAACCTCGACCGCGATACCTATTCCGTTTCCATTCCGCTGGGTGCGACCATCAATATGGCGGGCGCGGCCATCACCATTACCGTGCTGACGCTGGCGGCTGTATATACGGTAGGTATTTCGGTCGATGTGCCAACAGCGCTGCTGTTAAGCGTGGTGGCGGCACTTTGTGCGTGTGGTGCTTCCGGCGTGGCAGGCGGTTCGCTGCTGCTGATCCCACTGGCTTGTAACATGTTCGGTATTCCGAATGATGTCGCCATGCAGGTGGTGGCCGTCGGCTTTATTATCGGCGTGTTGCAGGACTCCTGCGAAACCGCGCTGAACTCGTCTACTGACGTGCTGTTCACCGCGGCGGCATGTTTGGCTGAAGACGAGCGTCTGGCAAAAAACGCTCTGCACAGCTAATCAGCAGCCCTTCCGCGCACCGCGGAAGGGCTTTCTTCCTGAAGTGCCGTTTCCACTTTAAACGGATCAATCCCCCGCTTCTGCATCCGCCAGAACCGAATAATATTCATTCCATTCATCACCAGGAAACTGCCCTCGATCAGCGTACCGCCAATCGATCCCAGCCAGAAGTTGTGCGCCACCCAGCAGGCGGTTGAACACCAGATAATGCAGCGCATCGGCAATCCCTGTAGGCGAAACAGCGCCCAGGTACTGACAACCGTGCCCGCCACCGGCAGCAGCTCCATCGGATGATGAAACTTCGCCAGCCCAATGCCGCCCGTCAGCGCGATAAAAATCGCCATCACCCATAAGCTACGAGTTCGCAGGGTGATCATCGTTCGAATGGCATTGAGCAAGGCACTGGAACCGGCAGGAAAAGCGCCCATCAGAAAAAAATGTACGCCGATGATGGCGCTGTAGAAGGAGAGTTGTTTCTTGAAGCGACGCTCGTCGCGATTGATAAAGGTGGTGATCCCAACCAGAAACGCGATGACGCCAACGCCCTGGGCAAGCCAATACGTGGTCATGCAACATCCTTTGGTAACACAAAAAAAAGCGGCGCCGTTGCCAGCGCCGTTGGATGATTAAAGCGTAACGCCTGATTTAAACAGCGCCAGCTCTCGGAAATCGTTTTTCTCGTTACAGGTTTGCTTGCCGTTGGCAAAGTCGACGATGGCATCGACAAATTCATTCAACACTTCCGGCATCGCTTTCCCGTGAATGAGCTGCCCGGCATCGAAATCAATCCAGTGTTTTTTCTTCGCAGCCAGCTCGCTGTTGGTGGCAATTTTTACTGTCGGCACAAAACCGCCATAAGGCGTCCCGCGCCCGGTACTGAACAACACCATGTGGCAACCTGCGCCCGCTAACGCACTGGTGGCTACCGCATCGTTACCCGGCGCGCTTAACAGGTTAAGACCGTGGGTTTTCAGACGCTCGCCGTAGCGCAGCACATCGACCACCTGGCTGGAACCCGCTTTTTGCGTACAGCCCAGCGATTTTTCTTCCAGCGTAGTGATGCCACCGGCTTTGTTGCCCGGTGAGGGGTTCTCGTAAATCGGCTGATTGTGCGCGATAAAGTACTGTTTGAAATCATTGACCATGGTGACGGTTTTTTCAAACGTCGCTTCGTCACGGCAATGGCTCATCAGGATTTGCTCCGCGCCGAACATCTCCGGCACTTCCGTCAGCACGGTGGTGCCGCCGTTACCAATCACGTAGTCTGAGAAACGCCCCAGCATTGGGTTGGCCGTGATGCCAGACAGGCCATCCGACCCGCCGCACTCCAGACCGAATTTCAGTTCACTCAGTTTGCCCGGCTCGCGCTTGTCATGGCGCATCACTTCGTACAGCTGATGCAGATGCTCAAGCCCCGCTTCCACTTCATCGTCCTGCTTCTGGCAAATCATGAAGTGCACGCGCTCAGGATCAAAATCCCCCAGCGTTTCACGGAAGGCATCGACCTGGTTGTTTTCACAGCCCAGGCCAACCACCAACACCCCGCCCGCGTTCGGGTGGCGCACCATGTTTTGCAGCATGGTGCGGGTATTGATGTGGTCATCGCCAAGCTGGGAACAGCCGTAAGTGTGGCTGAACAGGAACACGCCATCAGTGCCTTCGGCATCGCTCGTTTCCTTCAGAAAGCGCGTCTGAATTTGACGCGCAATCCCGTTCACACAGCCCACTGTCGGCAAGATCCACAGTTCGTTACGTACCCCAACCTCACCGTTAGCGCGGCGGTAAATCTGAACATCACGATCTGCCGCCTGACTTTGCGAGGTGTGCAGGTCGGGTTGATAGCTATACTCGTCGAGATCGCTCAGGTTCGTACGCGTGTTGTGGGAATGAATATGTTCCCCGGGCGCAATGTCCGTTAGCGCATGACCGATAGGCAGACCATATTTGATGACGTTTTCACCTTTCGCTATCGCGCGCAGAGCAAACTTATGCCCGCGCACAACGTCGGACTGCAGGCGAACCGTCTCACCGTCGACGGTCACTTCCTGACCCGCTGCGATGTCAGCCAGCGCGACAATCACGTTGTCCAGCGAATGGATCTTGATGTATTGCATATCAACCAACCTCAGGGTTTAGTTCAGTTCAATGCCGAAGTAATCACGCGCATTGTTAAAGCAGATGTTTTTCACCATTTCGCCCAGCAGCTGGATATCCGCAGGTGCTTCACCCGCAGCCACCCAGCGGCCAATCATCTGGCACAGAATGCGGCGGAAATATTCGTGACGGGTGTAAGACAGGAAGCTGCGGCTGTCGGTCAGCATGCCGACAAAGCGGCTCAGCAGGCCCAGCTGCGCTAGCTGCGTCATCTGACGTTCCATGCCGTCTTTCTGATCGTTGAACCACCAGCCGGAACCGAACTGCATCTTGCCTGGCATTCCTTCACCCTGGAAGTTGCCAATCATGGTACCCAGCACCTCGTTATCGCGCGGGTTCAGGCAGTAAAGAATGGTTTTCGGCAGCAGGTTCTCTTCGTTCTGTTTGCTCAACAGTTTAGAGAGCTCTTCAGCCAGCGGGCGGTCGTTGATGGAGTCAAAGCCAACATCAGCACCCAGCAGTTTGAACTGACGCTGGTTGTTATTACGCAGCGCGCCAATGTGATACTGCTGCACCCAGCCGCGACGAGCATATTCGCCACCCAGCCAGACCAGCACAGCGGTTTTGAACTGTGCCACTTCACGCTCGCTCAGCGTTTCACCTGACAGACGGCGGGCAAGAATACCGTCCAGTTCGGCTTCACTGGCTTCAGCAAACAGCACCACGTCCAGCGCGTGGTCAGATACTTTACAGCCGTGAGCGGCAAAGTGATCCAGACGGCGGCCCAGCGCAGTTTGCAGATCGCTAAAACGGCGGATATCGGTATCAGCCACTTCGCCCAGCTTCGCCATGTAGTCGCCAAAGGTGGCCTGTTCGATGTTGAAGGCTTTGTCTGGACGCCAGCTTGGCAGCACTTTGATGGTGAAGGTGCTGTCTTTCGCCACGGTCGCGTGATGCTCCAGAGAATCGATTGGATCGTCAGTGGTGCCGACCATCTTCACGTTCATCTGCTGCATGATGCCGCGCGCAGAGAAGTTTTCCTGTGCCAGCAGATCGTTGCATTGGTTCCAGATTTCATCCGCTGTAGACGGCGAAAGCAGCTTGCCGGTGATACCAAACGGGCGACGCAGCTCAAGGTGCGTCCAGTGGTACAGCGGGTTGCCGATGGTATGCGGCACCGTTGCTGCCCAGGCGTCGAACTTCTCACGGTCAGAGGCATCACCCGTACACAGGCGCTCGGCCACGCCATTAGTACGCATAGCACGCCATTTGTAGTGGTCGCCTTTCAGCCAGATGTCATACAAGTTTTTGAAACGGTAATTTTCGGCAACCTGCTGCGGCGGAAGGTGGCAGTGGTAGTCGAAAATCGGCTGGTCTTTCGCGTAGTCGTGGTACAGACGGCGGGCAAATTCGGTGTCGAGCAGGAAATCTTCGGTCATAAACTGAGTCATTATCGTCTTCCTCTGAAGGAGTGCGTCAGATGCTTAACTGCAATGGTGTCAAAGTTATCACACCAATTTCCAGCGACCGAAGAATTTTTCGTGAGTCAGATCAATAAAAGCCGACAAATAATATCCCTAAAAAGGGGTAAACAACCCGCCAGACCGCGCCATTTCTCGCTTTCTCCGCCGCTCAGAAAGACCCTACAGCTATTCCTGCTTTTGTGACGGTTCTCACCTTTTAAAGTTGTATGACAAGTTATCTTTCCTGCCGTCGCAAGCTATAAGCCGACGGAATGCATTACCGGAGAAATACACTCCGGAGTTATCGGTACGGACACCGAATTCGCAAGTTTATTGATGGCAAGGTTCGGGCCGTATCAGGTTTTCCTGTTACGCCTCACCGTTACTTAATCATCCTCCCCTCAAGTGGGAAGATGACCGTGCAAAGCGCGGATAAAACAAAACGACGAGGTTTACATGCGTAAAATTAAAGGGTTACGTTGGTATATGATCGCCCTGGTGACATTGGGCACCGTGCTGGGTTATCTCACCCGTAATACCGTGGCTGCGGCCGCGCCAACGTTTATGCAAGAACTGCATATTTCCACTCAGCAATATTCTTATATTATCGCTGCTTATTCAGCAGCTTATACTGTGATGCAGCCCGTCGCGGGTTATGTGCTTGACCTGCTCGGCACCAAAGTGGGTTACGCGATGTTCGCCGTACTTTGGGCTTGTTTCTGTGGCGCGACTGCGCTGGCAGGAAGCTGGGGCGGTCTGGCTGTCGCTCGTGGTGCTGTCGGTGCGGCAGAAGCAGCGATGATCCCGGCTGGTCTGAAAGCCAGCTCCGAATGGTTCCCGGCGAAAGAGCGTTCTGTTGCCGTTGGCTACTTTAACGTCGGCTCCTCCATTGGCGGCATGATTGCGCCACCGTTGGTGGTGTGGGCCATCGTGATGCACAGCTGGCAGATGGCGTTCATCATTTCTGGCGTGCTGAGCTTTGCCTGGGCAATGGCCTGGCTCATCTTCTACAAACACCCACGTGACCAGAAAAAATTAACCGACGAAGAACGTGACTACATCATCGGCGGTCAGGAAGCTCAGCACCAGAAAGACAATGGCAAGAAAATGTCTGCCTGGCAGATCATCCGTAACCGCCAGTTCTGGGGCATTGCGCTGCCACGCTTCCTGGCAGAACCAGCCTGGGGGACTTTCAACGCCTGGATCCCGCTGTTCATGTTTAAAGTCTACGGCTTTGACCTGAAGCACATCGCGATGTTTGCGTGGATGCCAATGCTGTTTGCTGACCTGGGTTGTATCGTTGGCGGCTATCTGCCCCCGCTGTTCCAGCGTAAGTTCGGTGTGAACCTGATTGTTTCCCGCAAACTTGTCGTCACCATGGGTGCGGTACTGATGATTGGCCCAGGCATGATCGGCCTGTTCACCAGCCCTTATGTAGCGATTGCGCTGCTGTGCGTCGGTGGCTTTGCTCACCAGTCTCTGTCTGGCGCGCTGATTACCCTCTCTTCCGACGTATTTGGTCGTAACGAAGTGGCTACCGCGAACGGTCTGACCGGCATGGCGGCCTGGACCGCGAGCACCCTGTTTGCTCTGGTGGTCGGTGCGCTGGCCGATACACTGGGCTTCAGCCCGCTGTTCGCCGTACTGGCAGTGTTCGACCTGATTGGTGCGCTGGTTATCTGGACGGTTCTGCAAAACAAACCGGCGGTCGAGGTTGCCCAAACCGTAGGCGGCCCGGTCACGCAAAACTAAGCCTCATTTGAGTTCGACAAAAGCCGCCGCTTCAGGGCGGCTTTTTGCTGTATCAGGCTGGTGAGAATTCGGTAAAAGTGGTATAACAAATCTCTCATGCCGTACCCTTCCTGGAGCGTATATGGAAATCACTGAACCACGCCGTTTGTACCAACAACTCGCTGCTGAGCTGAAAGATCGCATCGAGCAGGGCGTCTATCTTGTGGGTGACAAACTCCCCGCAGAGCGCTTCATTGCCGATGAGAAAAACGTCAGCCGCACGGTGGTTCGTGAAGCCATCATCATGCTGGAAGTTGAAGGGTATGTTGAGGTCCGTAAAGGCTCCGGCATTCATGTCATTTCCAATACGGCGAAGCACTATCAGGTGCCGGATGAATCGCTTGAATTCGCCAGTTATGGGCCATTTGAGCTGCTACAGGCTCGCCAGCTTATCGAAAGTAACATTGCCGAATTTGCCGCCACTCAGGTCACCAAGCAAGACATCATGAAGCTGATGGAGATCCAGGAGAAAGCGCGCAAAGAGAAGTGCTTCCGTGATTCAGAGTGGGATCTTCAGTTCCACGTGCAGGTTGCGCTGGCCACCCAAAATACGGCGCTGGCGGCAATCGTGGAAAAAATGTGGACTCAGCGCGTTCACAACCCGTACTGGAAAAAACTGCACGATCATATCGATCTTCGCACCGTCGATAACTGGTGTGACGATCATGACCAAATTCTTAAAGCACTGATTCGCAAAGACCCGCACGCGGCAAAACTGGCGATGTGGCAGCATCTGGAAAACACCAAACTGATGTTGTTTAACGAAACCAGCGATGACTTTGAATTCAATGCCGATCGTTACTTATTTGCGGAAAACCCGGTTGTTCATCTCGATACCGCCGCAACCGGTTCAAAATAAGGATAATCTTACCCTCAGCCCAGGCCTGAGGGTAAGTTAACCAAATATAGTGTCAGCCTGTGTAAAGTCCCTCGCCCTTCCCTCCATCAATCAGCAAAATCAATGTGCAACAAGCTGCAATTTCTGTGACGTGAAACCAGAGGCTTTGTTACACTTAGATGCATTTTGACGTTTACGGATTTGGCTTTCGCCAGGTCAAAAAAACATGGAAAAGTTCAGAACGCATCGCCGACGACCATAATGATAAAAGACAACCCTCGTGCGGCACTTCTACGCGTTCAGGCGTGACATTAATCGATGTACCAGGAATCGTGAATGGAACTGTTAACCCAATTACTTAATGCCTTGTGGAGCCAGGATTTCGAAACCCTCGCGAACCCCTCCATGATCGGCATGCTTTATTTTGTGTTGTTTATGATCCTGTTCCTTGAGAACGGATTGTTGCCTGCTGCCTTTTTGCCAGGCGATAGCCTGCTGGTACTGGTTGGCGTGCTTATTGCGAAAGGCGCGATGGGCTTCCCACAAACCCTGTTACTGCTCACAACAGCCGCAAGCCTGGGCTGCTGGCTGAGCTACATTCAGGGGCGCTGGCTGGGCAACACCCGCATTGTGCAGAACTGGCTTTCTCATCTGCCCGCGCATTATCACCAGCGCGCGCATCACTTGTTCCATAAGCATGGCCTGTCTGCGCTGCTGGTGGGCCGCTTTATCGCTTTCGTCCGTACGTTACTGCCGACCATTGCGGGCCTCTCAGGCCTGAGCAGCGCGCGCTTTCAGTTCTTTAACTGGATGAGCGGCCTGCTGTGGGTGTTGATCCTGACGACGCTCGGCTACCTGTTAGGGAAAACGCCGGTGTTCCTCAAATACGAAGACGCGTTGATGTCCTGCCTGATGCTGCTGCCTGTCGTGCTGCTGGTCTTCGGCCTCATCGGCTCGCTGGTCGTTCTGTGGAAGAAAAAATACGGCAACCGGAGCTAACCATGGGGTTTCGGAATTTTACCCTTCGCCGGTTCAGCATCAGCCTCGGCGTTTTACTTCTGCTGTGCGCGATGCTGTGGATGTGGGCTGCGCTGCAAAAGCGCGAGTCCACGCTCGCCATTCGCCCGCTAAGCTCTAACATCAGCATGCCTGACGGGTTTTCCGTTTGGCACCACCTGGATGCCAACGGTATTCGCTTCAAGAGCATCACGCCGCAAAATGACGGCCTGGTGATCAAATTTGAATCCAGCGACCAGAGCGCAGCTGCCAAGGAAGTGCTCGACAGAACGCTGCCGCACGGCTACATCATTGCCCAACAGGATGAGGATCAAGACCTGACGCCGCAGTGGTTGTCCCGTCTTCGCGATACCCCGCACCGCTTCGGTTAATCCCTTCCAGGATTCTGAATCTTTTCACAGGCTTTGGTGATTTCCCGTTTACTTACTATGATTGAACAGGCGGAAGTCACTCGCCTGATTTCATCGAATGGGTTGGTAATGCCTGAAATTACCCACGACACAAGGGAAGGTTTCATCTATGAAATACCGCATCGTTCTGGCTTTTGGTCTTGTTATGCTCAGTGCAACCGCTTCTGCCGTGACCCCGTGTCAGGAGAAGGAACAGGACATCCAGCGCGAAATCCACTACGCCCAAAAGCATAACAACCAGAGCCGTATTGAGGGCCTCAACAAGGCATTACGCGAAGTCAAAGCCAACTGCAGCGACAGTAAACTGCGCGAGGATCATCACAAGAAAATCGCGGAGCAGAAAGAAGAAGTCGCTGAACGACGCCATGACCTTGAAGAAGCCAAAACCAAAGGCGATGCGGAGAAAATCAGTAAACGTGAACACAAACTCACTGAAGCGCAGAACGAACTGAAAGCGCTGGAGTCTCGTGACTATTGAGTTAATGGAAAGCTAACGTCTTACACTGGAGAAAATCATGTCAAAAGATACCACCTCAGAAAATCTGCGTGCCGAGCTGAAATCCCTGACCGACACCCTGGAAGAAGTGCTGAACTCCTCCAGCGACAAATCCAAAGAAGAGCTGAGCAAACTGCGCAGCAAAGCCGAACGCGCTCTGAAAGACAGCCGTCACCGCTTGGGTGAAACCAGCGATGCGCTCGCCAAACAGGCTCGTCAGGCGGCAGGCCATGCTGACGATTACGTTCGTGAAAACCCATGGACAGGCGTCGGGATCGGTGCGGCCGTTGGGCTGGTCTTGGGTGTGCTGCTGACGCGCCGTTAATTATGGCTGATTCTCATCACACACACGGCCCGGGGAAAAGCGTCTTCGGCATCGGCCAGCGTATCGTGACGATCATCGTTGAGATGGTCGAAACCCGGCTGCGGCTTGCTGTCGTTGAACTGGAAGAGGAGAAAGCCAACCTCTTCCAGATGCTGCTGATGCTCGGCCTGACCATGCTGTTCGCGGCCTTTGGGCTGATGAGCCTGATGGTGCTGGTCATCTGGGCGGTCGATCCGCAATATCGCCTTAACGCCATGATAGCCACCACCGTGGTGCTGCTGGCGCTGGCGCTGATTGGCGGCATCTGGACGCTCAGGAAAGCGCGTCGTTCAACGTTCTTACGCCACACGCGTAATGAGCTGGCGAACGACCGGGCACTGCTTGAGGATGACGAACGTGAGTAGCAAGCTCGAGCTGCAAAAGCGAAAAGCTTACCTGCTGAGCCAAATCCAGCAGCAGCGACTGGATCTTTCCGCCAGCCGCCGTGACTGGATGGAAGCGACCGGCGTTTATGATCGTGGCTGGAACACGCTGCTTAACCTGCGCTCGTGGGCGTTGGTTGGCAGCAGCATCATGGCCATCTGGTCAGTTCGCCATCCTCGCTTCCTGGTACGCTGGGGCCGTCGCGGTTTTGGCGCCTGGAGCGCCTGGCGACTGGTCAAAAGCACGTTGCGCCAGCAGCAGTCGCGTTAATGCTGCCTTTGCCGGGTGGCGCTGATTGCCGGGTGGCGCTAGCGCTTACCCGGCCTACAAGCTGTCCTTCCCTGTAGGCCTGATAAGCGAAGCGCCATCAGGCAAATCTTCCAACACTCAATATATTTGAAGAAGACTGACAGTTTTCCTTGCTAACAATCCCACACCGCCCCGATTACACTCCTTTCCATCGACAGCAAGTACGCGGTATCTCCGCGAAATTGCACAATAAATCAATATGGCCGCCTGTGTGGTTTGATGGAGAGTAAAATGAAAAAATTAGAAGATGTTGGTGTTCTGGTCGCGCGCATTCTGATGCCAATCCTGTTTATCACTGCAGGTTGGGGCAAAATTACCGGTTATGCGGGCACCCAGCAGTACATGGAAGCCATGGGCGTTCCGGGCGCACTGCTGCCACTGACCATCCTGCTTGAGTTTGGCGGCGGCCTGGCCATCCTGTTTGGCTTCCTGACTCGCACCACTGCGCTGTTCACTGCCGGTTTCACCCTGCTGACAGCGTTCATCTTCCACAGCAACTTTGCTGAAGGTGTTAACTCGCTGATGTTCATGAAAAACCTGACCATCGCTGGCGGTTTCCTGCTGGTGGCGATTACCGGTCCAGGCGCGTTCAGTATTGACCGCGTGCTGAACAAAAAGTGGTAAGGCATCTATACTGAAGTTTCTAAAAGCGAGGAGATAGCTCCTCGCTTTTGTCATTTGAAGGAGAGAGAACCATGGGACAACTGATTGACGGCGTCTGGCATGACACCTGGTATGACACAAAATCAACCGGGGGACGCTTCAAGCGTTCAGTGTCAGCGTTTCGCAACTGGCTGACCGCCGATGGCGCACCAGGCCCCTCCGGAGAAGGCGGATTCGCCGCTGAAAAAGATCGCTACCATTTGTACGTTTCCCTCGCCTGCCCTTGGGCGCACCGCACGCTGATCCTGCGCGCACTAAAAGGCCTTGAACCGTTTATCGATGTTTCGGTGGTGAACCCGCTGATGTTTGAAAACGGCTGGACCTTTGATGACAGCTTCCCGGGCACAACTGGCGACAGTCTGTATCAGCATGAATTCCTGTATCAGCTTTACCTGCACGCCGATCCTCAGTACAGCGGACGCGTCACCGTGCCGGTGCTGTGGGATAAAAAGAATCACACCATCGTCAGCAACGAATCCGCTGAAATCATCCGTATGCTGAATACGGCGTTTGATGGTCTGGGCGCTCGTGCAGGCGATTACTATCCGCCAGCCCTGCGTGGCAAGATTGATGAGCTGAACGACTGGATTTACGACAGCATCAACAACGGGGTCTATAAAGCCGGGTTTGCCACCAGCCAGGAAGCTTACGATGAAGCGGTGAGTAAAGTGTTTGAGTCGCTGGAGCGCGTCGAGCAACTCCTCGGCCAGCACCGCTACCTGACGGGCAATCAGCTGACTGAGGCCGACATTCGTCTGTGGACCACGCTGGTTCGCTTTGATCCGGTTTATGTCACCCACTTCAAATGTGATAAACACCGCATCAGCGATTACCTGAATCTGTACGGTTTCCTGCGCGATATTTATCAGCTGCCGGGCGTGGCGGAAACGGTCAATATGGACCACATCCGCAACCACTATTACCGCAGCCACAAAACCATCAACCCGACCGGGATCATTTCCATCGGGCCGTGGCAGGATCTTGACGAGCCTCACGGGCGAGACATTCGCTTCCGCTAATTATTAAGGGCATCAATCGATGCCCTTTTTAAATTCATAATTTGCATCTATCCTTACCTCGATCGCTTAGAAAACAAGTGATTGACTGACTATCGAGGCAAGGAAAATGGACTGGTATCTAAAAGTACTCAAGAATTACATCGGGTTTGGTGGCCGTGCGCGCCGCAAAGAATATTGGATGTTCGTGCTGGTGAGTTTCGTCCTGGCGGGTGTGCTGAGCATTATCGATAAAATGCTGGGCTGGGAACGTGCGAGCGGAGAAGGCGTGCTGGCGAGCATTTATGGCCTGCTGGTTCTGCTGCCTACGCTGGCTGTGCAGTTCCGCCGTTTGCATGACACGGATCGCTCGGCCTGGTGGCTGTTGATCTGGCTGATCCCGATTGTCGGCTGGCTGGTTATCCTGGTCTTTAACTGCCAAAACGGCACCCAGGGCGAGAACCGCTTCGGGCCAGATCCGAAAGCGGCAGACGCTCCGCAGCGGATCGTTTCCTGATAAAAAATGCCGGGTGACGATAAGTTTACCCGGCTTACTCCAGACCTTACTTTCCAGCGAACAATTTCGGGATTTCGCGCAGACACCAGGCTTTGGCTTCGCCCATGCTGTCTCGCCGCCACGCCATAATGATGTCTACTTCATTGGTGTATTCCGGGCTCACGACCCGCAACCGCCCTTCAGCGATATCCTGTTCCACCAGCGGATAAGGCATGGTAGCCACACCCAGCCCAGCCAGCAGCGCCTGGCGCTTATCTTCAATGGTGCTGACCGTTAAACGTGGTTGTTTATCCAGAAGCTGTACGGTGAGCACAGGACGTTCACGTGCCGTATCAGCTACCGCCACGCCACGGTATTTCACTCGCGTCACTTCGGAAAGCGGTTCAGGCTCCTGGTGAATTGGGTGATCTGGCGCGGCGACATACACGTTGAGTATCGAGTACAGCTTGCGTGAGTTAATCTCTGAAGAAGACCGGAAGTGCATGTCCGGGGCAATCACGATATCCGCGCGGCCCTGTTCCAGCCGTTCCCACGCGCCCGCCAACACTTCGGTGATGATGGATAGCTGCGTGTTGGCTTTTACTGCCAGCTTTTCGATCAGCGGGAAAAGCTCCGGTGTGGGCACCAGTGCTTCCGTGACCAGCGTCAGGTGTGTTTCCCAGCCGCGCGCCAGGGCTTCTGCATCGGTGGTGAGTTTGTCGGCGGCTTCGAGCAGAACGCGCCCGCGTTCCAGCAGCATTCGCCCCACGTTGGTGAATTTTGTGCGATGCCCTGAGCGGTCGAACAACACCACATCCAGCTCTTCTTCCAGCTTCTGCATGGTGTAGCTCAACGCAGACGGCACGCGTCCCAGCTCATCTGCGGCGGCGGCAAAACTGCCGCGCCTGTCGATGGCGTCCATTACCCTTAACGCTTCCAGCGTCAATGCCCTTTCTTTAGCCATGGCGTTCTCATTCAGTAAATTTGAACATACCCGGCAGAATAACTGGCTAACAATGCAGCGTCCATAGCTTTACCATTGTTTTAGTGTAAAGAGAGGTCAAGAATTATGATTACTACCCGAACAGCCAAACAGTGTGGACAAGCAGACTTCGGCTGGCTGCAGGCCCGATACACGTTCTCCTTTGGACACTACTTCGATCCTAAGCTGTTGGGCTACGCATCCCTGCGCGTCCTGAATCAGGAAGTGCTCGGCCCGGGCGCTTCATTCCAGGCTCGCACCTACCCGAAAGTCGATATTCTGAACATCATCCTTGAAGGTGAAGCCGAGTATCGTGACAGCGAAGGCAACCACGTTCAGGCGAAAGCGGGCGAAGCGCTGCTGATTGCTACTCAGCCGGGCATCAGCTACAGCGAACACAACCTCAGTAAAGAGAAATCCCTGACGAGGATGCAGCTTTGGCTGGATGCTTGTCCGGAGCGTGAAAACGCGCAGGTGCAAAAACTGACGCTAACCGAGGCCGCACGCCAGCTCATCGCTTCGCCGGATGGCAGTCAGGAAAGTTTGCAGCTGCGCCAACAGGTCTGGATCCACCATATTCAGTTGGAGAAAGGCGAGCAGTTAAGCTTCCAGCTGCACGGGCCACGCGCGTATTTGCAGTCCATCCACGGCACGGTTCACGCGGTCACGCCTGAAGAAGAGCGAGAAGCCCTCACCTGTGGCGACGGCGCTTTTATTCGTGACGAGGCTAACATAACACTTGTTGCTGATACGCCGCTGCGCGGTTTACTGATAGATTTACCGGTATAGCCCTGAACACCGGCAGGTCACTGTGAGCAAGAAACAACAGAAGAAAACGGCGTCTAAAAAAGCCGTCGCCGAAACCAATAACGCGGCAACTGAGCAAGAAACACGAAAAGTATTTGGGTGCGATGACGTGCCCGATGAACTGGCGGCGATTGTTGCAGAAGCTGAGATTCGGCTGGCGCAGGAAGCGCAATTGATATGACAGAAGCCCGCAACGCTTAAGCTTTGCGGGCTTTTGTTTTTTGCCCGGCGGCACTGCGTTTGCCAGGCCTACTTTGATCGTAGGCCGGCGTAAGGCGCAGCCGCCACCCGGCGTTAGCGTCTTTGCTTTATTCGGTCGCAGACTCAATCAAGTCTTCGCGCACTTGCTTACGCTGTTCTGGCGTCAGCACCTGATTCACGTCGAAGTAGTACTTCACACGGTAATAACGGGTTTGCTGTTCAACTTTACTGAATGCTTCAAGCTGGCTTTTCACCGCTTTCTCATTCCATTTTCCGGACTGGATCACGTCGATGATCGCGCCGTCTTTCACATCCTTCGTAGAAACCTGCTCCACGCTTTTCACCATCGCATCATGCAGGCTCTTGATCTTCGCCACCTGCTCATTGCTCAGTTTCAGATGCTGAACCACCGGGTCCTGAGAAGGCGCTGGCGCTACGTCTGCCGCTTGAGCCAGACCCGTGAAGCCCATCAGAGAAGCCGTCAGTAGGGTAATGCGTGTCATTTTTTTCATTATTTCATCCTGTTAAGGAAGCCATGGAAGAGAGCGCATTATTTTTCACCTTCCCGTGAATGTGTGTAATGAATTATTCATACAAATTTGTATTTAAAGCAGATAGACGGCGTGAGCAAAACAGGCATGGCGCAGAATAAAGAGGTTCCCGAGCAGGCGAGATGAACCATAAAAAAAGCCCCACGGGATATCATGAGGCCTCTTAAAGATAGTGGATCATTTATAAAGGATTGCGGTGCCGCCCCACAGGCTGGAGTCAGACGAGTTGCCCAGCGAAACAATCTGATAGTGGCCGGCATTATCCTGAGCAGCTTTTGCTTTGAGTGCATGGATGGCATCGTCAGAAGAACCCGCCACGCCGGAGACCTGTACGGTACCCATTTCCTGCAATCCGCTAGCCTGATCGGAATCGACCTGTTTTGGACCAGCAGCCAACGCAGCCGCAGAAAGTAACATGAAGGCAGCACCTGTCAGCAGAGAAGTCGTTTTCATTTTTATAACCCTCGAAGAATGGATGTAGAAGCGTTTACATCAATAAGTATGTCGCCCGCTCAGTCAGGCGATATAAGACAAATGCAAAGTCAGTTAATCTTTGTGACATGATTATGGAGAAGCGATTTCAATGCGTTTCGCGCTTCGTTTAGATTGGTGGACAGGAGTGGCAGCAGGAAGGGAATGCGTGAAAATGCGGCGCCCAACTTATAAGCACTTTCCAACACATTTCACTCCTGCCCTGTGCCATGCTCGATAACTGTTATGAGCTTTAAAACAGGAGTCGAGGATGACTATGATAACGTTATGCAAAGCCTGTGGTACCTCGTATGAGGTTGAAGCCGGGCATCCTGAATGTTGCCCGATATGTGAGGACGAACGGCAATACGTCCCGGTGAGTGGACAAGCGTGGATAACACCCGCCGCGCTTCACGCAGGCCATACCAATAAATGGAAAGAGATAGCTCCCGGGCTCTTAAGCGTTGAGAGTGTGCCCAACTTTGCCATCGGGCAACGCGCTTTTATTATGCAGACTGCTGAAGGCAATATTCTCTGGGACTGCATTGCTAATCTGGATAATGCCACCAGGGCGATTGTTGCCGCGCTGGGAGGACTGAAAGCTATTGCGATTTCGCATCCTCACTATTACACCACCATGCAAGATTGGGCGGAGGCGTTTAACGCCCCCATTTATTTGCATGCAGATGACAAAGCGTGGATCCAGCGCGACAGTCCTCACATTCATTTATGGGAGGGCGACTCATTCGATATCAACAGCCATGTGCAGTTATTGCGTCTCGGTGGCCATTTTGCCGGCGGCTGTGTACTCCATCATAAGAAAGAGAAAGGCGTGCTGCTTTCCGGGGATATTATTCAAGTGGCGTCGGGAGCGAAGAGCGTTTCATTTATGTGGAGTTATCCCAACATGCTGCCCCTTTCCGCCACCACCGTTGCGGATATCGCACAACGGCTGGAAAACGTGGAATTCGATGCGTTGTATGGGGCATTTGAAGGAAAAGACATTCCGGGTGATGCAGCAGGTATTGTTCAACGTTCGGCGCAAAAATACCTTCAGTGTCTTCGGGAGTGCTGATCCCTGCCTCATAAAAGCATAACGCCCACAGGTTTTTGCCTGCGGGCGTCTTTATATGAGTGAAGCTGACCGATAAGCCGGCTTCGTTCAACCATACGTCAGGCATCTGCGGCGCTGGGGTTGTCTCGTGTCGCAGACTGTATCTCACTTTGTGTGACAGAAAAAACGGTGTAACAGATAAAAGAAAGACCGGGACAAAGCCCAGCCATTCGCTCACAGATGAAATCCGCCAAAGCAGGGCTAACTTATCTTTCGGCCTTGCCGGAATGCTTCGCACGTTTCGTTCCATTGGGCTTAAGATCCTTTTTACGCGCAGCAGCGGTCATTCCACGAATCACGGAAGATGATATTACCGTCTACATACTTCCAGGTGATCGCCTCATAGCGCAGTTCCAGCGTTTCCAGATGCGTACCGCTCAATCCGTTCGGGGCCAGGTATGGCGATACGGTAGTGAGCTTCACATTCTCCAGAATGATATTGAAATACTCGGACTCGATGCCACTTTCGAGGATGCGATACATCTTGATCGTGGCCTTCTTCATTGTGCGACCCTGGCACACTGCACGATAGAGAAGGGGGGTAGTCTGGTCGAATTCCTTCACGATGGTGATCGGGCGGTGTACGCGTGTGCCGGTGAGCTTTCCCCAGCTCGGATCAACAGGGATGGTCACACCATGAGAAAAGGTCTTCAGCTCGATGGATCCTAAGCGGGTAGGCATTAAGCATCCGCCGACAATCGGTGATCCGTTCTCATCGTCAAGCCATAGGTGAGCGGGCGTAGACATAGAATTTCCTTATCAGTGAATAGAGAGGGTAGAGCTACTTGCTGTAGCGAGTGATGATGAACAGTGCGAACAAGAAAAAAACGCCGATTGGCCACACCGGACTACCCGGGAATAGCCACGCCTGCAACATCGCAAAAATGATGGTCAGTATCGTGGGGCCGTACATCCAGATCATTGAACGACCCAGTGAGCCAAACGCCCATTTGATAAACTTCAGCATGGTCAGTGCATCATCCGCTTGATAATGCCGATAACATCGCGATCAGATGCCCATTGCGCCTCTGCTGCGTGTGCTTTAATGAATGTAGGCTCGATGAGGAAATAAAGCATTTCCAGCCCTTCAGAGTATAAGGCGGCGTAATAGGCCGGGAATTGGAAATGGAGGCGATGAGCGCTGTCTGCTGCTTTCTGAATGACACCATAGACACCCAGCGCACCAACCAAACCGCCAGCCCGCTTCCCAGCCAGAGCGCTGAGTTCCATACTCACGTTTAACCCGATACGCACGCTGCTGGCGACCGCCATCGCGA
This sequence comes from Scandinavium sp. NPDC088450, assembly GCF_044900545.1. Classification (NCBI taxonomy): domain Bacteria; kingdom Pseudomonadati; phylum Pseudomonadota; class Gammaproteobacteria; order Enterobacterales; family Enterobacteriaceae; genus Scandinavium; species Scandinavium sp. NPDC088450. Next base: position 65,366 of record NZ_JBJDNI010000007.1, read on the forward strand.
AACCGGCTTTTGTGAGAGAGCTGGTGGCTATATGAACGTTCGCCTCCATAAGCCATTGCTTGATGTGTTCGAGCTGGTCATTGGTCTTATGCTTCAGGACTTCATCGAAATAGACTTTTAGCATTTCATACACAACATCCTTGCCCTGAAGGATTTTAAAGACGGCATCTTTGAAACGAGCGTCCTCTTTGCCCTGTTTCTGGCAAACGTCGTAATACTCATCGGTAAAGCAGGAGAGGTAATTTATGACGCGGTTTGCTCCTGCGCCGATGGACTGAATCTGGTCATTGATGAGCTGCCCGACACCGGTGGTGGCGTGATCCAGCTTCATGGCCAGAACGCGGTTATTCTGTAGGTAGGTGATGATTTGATCATTGCCGTACATAGCATTTCCCTGCGATAGGCATGTAATCCGTAGGGGAATAGTATGCGTTTCACCCAGTTGAGTAAATAACCAACATTGCATCGAGGGCGAACGACGGCTGCAGGTAATCCCAGGAAACCTGTGACGGTGGTGGCTGATGGTTAAGGGGTCTGAAGCCCAATGGAACGAAAACGTACCAAAGTCGTAAGTGACTTGGCGTTACATGGGGATGACTTAAAAAACTACCTGAATTTTGAGCAAATAACTATCAATATCGTCTTGTTCTAACTTCTTCATTTTCTGCACTATGTCCAATAGTCGGGTTGGCTCCATCTTGGATGATTTTACAAAAGAAATGAACACAGAGAGGCGGGAAGATATAAATCTTGCTCTGCTGGCTAAATCGCAGCCCAGAGATGCACGAAAGAAACCGCCTGAAGGTAGTCTGAAATGAAGGCTGTAGCGATTGCCACGCTTTAAGATATTCGGGATGGAACAGCCGTTGGTGTGCCTAGCCTGTATCACAGTCTGTGTCACATTTTCACCTATTAAGGCCTGATACACACCAACGTATTGTTTTAGAAGAAGTTGAAGCTGACCGATAAGCCGCTTTCTTTTGGGTATAGCGTCGTGGACAGTCATTCATGATCGCCGTTGTCTTTAAAAGCAAAAACCCCGCCTCAATGCTGAGACGGGGTTTCTTTAAGAAGTTGAAGCTGACCGATAAGCCGCTTTCTTTTGAGTATAGCGTCGTGGACAGTCATTCATCTTCGACCCACATAAGCAAAACGCCCACAGGCTTTCACCTATGGGCGTCTTTAATGAGTGAAGCTGACCGATAAGCCGGGTTCTGTCGTGGACAGTCATTCATCTAGGCCAGCAATCGCTCACTGGCTCAAGCAGCCTACCCGGGTTCAGTACGGGCCGTACCATGTGAACCCCTATTTGGCCTTGCTCCGGGTGGAGTTTACCGTGCCACGGACTGTTACCAGCCGCGCGGTGCGCTCTTACCGCACCCTTTCACCCTTACCTGATCCCACTTGCGTGGGCCATCGGCGGTTTGCTCTCTGTTGCACTGGTCGTGGGTTTCCCCCCCAGGCGTTACCTGGCACCCTGCCCTATGGAGCCCGGACTTTCCTCCCCTGCGCCCGTCTCCTCGAAAGGACGACGACACAGCGGCGACTGTCTGGTCAGCTTCGGCGCGCAGTATAGAGGGTTCGCAGGGCTTTGTCACCCTTGGGTCCGCAGTTGGCTACTGGTAGGCAATATCCCCTGCTTTCGTAGGAAAGATTCGATGTCAGCTATTGTCGAGGTGCCTTCCATTGGTCCGCGTTGAGATATCGCTAATGAGCCACTGGCATTAGCCCATTTAAGTGCATCCTGTGGTGCGTAGCCCGCAAGGAACAACGAAACAAAAGTCGCGCCAAAACAATCGCCTGCACCAGTTGGATCCACAACCGTAACGGGATAACCCGCCGCATGATGCTCTTCTTTTTCGCTGTAGTAGCTTGCCCCTCGCACCCCTCGTTTGACGACAACCTGCCCAACACCACGCCGAAGCAGCTTATCAATTAGCTTCTGCTCGTGATGACCGGCGTTCAAGCCGAAATAATCCAGCTCTCCGTCGCTGGGAAGAAAAATGTCCGTGTAGTCAAGAATGTACTCAAAGGCCTGCGACATCTCCGGGATATTCAGCATTTCTTTACGGATATTTGGATCGAACGAAACGGTGCCGCCACGCGATTTAACGTTCTCGATTGCTTTGCGCATCGCATCTACCATCCTGAACGAGAAGAGCGACGACCCCATAATGTGGAAATGATTGCAGGAATTCAGTAGCGTCTCATCAATATGATCGGCGGTCAGCAGCCCACAGGCGCTGTTCGGCATATTAAAGATGAAATCGCGTTGTGCCTGGCTACGGTAGCTAACAAACGCACTGCCGGTCGTTGCTTTACTCAGTACCGAAATCCCATTTACGTTGACGCCGTCACGGGCAAGCCGGACGATGTTCATTTCCCCGAAGGCATCGTTACCCACACAACTGAACAAGACTGAGCCGAAACCGAGTCGCGCAACCTGATCGGCAAAAATAGCAGGCGCACCACTGGGATACGGCCCCCAAAACTCCCCTGGACGTGAGAATCCTTGGTTTGCTTCTTTTGCCAGAAATTCGACCAGCAGTTCGCCAATGGTGCAAATGGTTACGTTCATCGCCGCTCCTTCACTTTGCACCAGGCAAAGCAGGGTTAATCCAGGTCAAACACTCGTTGTTGGTATAACTATTCATCATGCCCGCCGCCTGCAGATGCGTGTGGTACTCCGCCGCCACCACCTGCGGAGTGACGACGCCCGTCATCTGCTGCAAATGCCCAATGGCAAAACGCATTTCACCGTAGACTGGACGCTGCGGGATGGCGGCTATCACCTGAGCGCCCTTTTCCACCGCTTCTGCCAACAGCTCCGCCTGGGTTTCATTTCTTACGCTCAGAGTCCCATCTTCGGCAATATGATCGACGGTCATCAGCACCCGATCCAGCGTGTAATGGCGCAACGCTTTCAGGGCTGGAGCACCTTCCGTCGTTTTACCTGACGCGGACAACACGCCGCCCAACAGGACGGTTTCGCCGCTCAGAAACTCTTTTGCAAACGCGATGTGATGAAGATCGTTGAACAAAAGGCAGCACTCCCCACGCTCGGCCAGAAACGGGATCACCTTGCGCAGTATCGGGCCTTCACCGAGAAACAGCGTCTCTCTTCCTGCAATTAATGCAGCAAGCTGACGGGCGATTTCATTTTCCAGCACTTTGTCCAGAGAAGCCGACGGTTTCTCTTGAACAGAGGCTGCGAACGCGCCTTGCTGAGCGGTATAAATCGCACCACCGAAGGAGCGCTTCAAATACCCTTGCTGTTCCAGATAGTTAAGATCGTTGCGAATGGTTACCCCTGAGACGGCAAGCATCTCAGCCAAATCATCGACTTTAATTTCACCGTTCTTGCGAACGATCTCCGCGATGTCTAAACGCCTCTTCAGCAGGCTGGTTGATGGTTTTGCCACAATAAGGACCCTTTTGCCTAATGGTCGCGAGAGTAAAAATAACTTTCATTTTGAAATTTCACCACGACCGTGTCAAACCATCCACCGTGTTAATGCACATATCCGCCAAAAATCTTCTTTTATCAGTAATTTATTTTCATCCCACACAAACGTTACTTTTAAAAATGAAACTTATCAAGCGATAAAAACTTTCAAATATAAAGTTACTTTATTGATATGTGCTTGCGATCACAGCTTGATTCTCAAATGATCATTAAATTACTTTCAAAACGAAGGCAATAAGCCACTTTTAGTTTTAATTTTGAAAGTTGAGAGATCAAAATGTACATCATCTCTAGTAAAAACATGCTGTTAAAAGCTCAGAAAGGCGGCTATGCGGTACCTGCCTTTAATATTCATAATCTGGAAACGATGCAGGTTGTGGTAGAAACTGCGGCGGAAATGCGTTCTCCGCTGATCCTTGCCGGTACGCCAGGCACCTACAGCTATGCGGGAACGGGCAACGTCGTCGCTATCGCTCGCGATCTCGCAAAGCAATGGGATCTTCCGCTGGCGGTGCACCTGGATCACCACGAAGTGCTCGACGATATTCGCCAAAAAGTCCAGGCCGGCATTCGCTCGGTGATGATCGACGGCTCACATGCGCCTTTTGAAGAAAACGTCGAGCTAGTGCGCCGAGTCGTTGAGCTAAGCCATCGCTACGATGCCAGTGTTGAAGCAGAACTGGGTCGGCTGGGCGGCGTAGAAGACGATCTGGTTGTTGATGAAGAAGATGCGCTTTATACCAACCCGGAACAAGCTCGCGAATTTGTTTTACGCACCGGCATTGATTCACTTGCCGTTGCCATCGGCACCGCTCACGGTTTGTACCACCACGATCCAAAGCTCGATTTTGATCGCCTTGCTGCAATTCGTGAGCGCGTCGATGTTCCGCTGGTGCTGCACGGTGCATCCGGGTTACCTGAGTCCGATATCCGTAAAGCCATTTCCCTTGGCGTATGCAAAGTGAACGTCGCCACCGAGCTGAAAATCGCCTTCTCGGACGCGCTGAAACACTATCTGCAAGATAACCCAAAAGCCAACGATCCCCGCCATTACATGCAGCCAGCAAAGGCCGCCATGAAGGAAGTTGTGCAGAAGGTTATCCATGTCTGTGGCTGTGAAGGACAGCTTTAAGTCCAGCCTGGAAGGAGTGACGCCATGATCTACACACTGACATTAAACACCGCGGTGGATATGAACATTTTCAGCGACCCGCTGCTACCGGGGAAGGTGAATCGCACCCGGCACACGGAATATTGCCCCAATGGGAAAGGGGTGAATGTTTCTCTGGTGCTGAACCACTTCAATACCCCTAGCCATATTTTGGGGATCTTTGGCGGCTTCACCGGGTGTTACATCGTGGAGGAAATTCGCAAGCGCAGGATCGGCATCACCCCAACATGGGTTGCCGACCCTACCCGCATTAACGTGTTTATCCACGATGGGCAGCAGGAGTACAAGTTGGTCAATCCGGGCACCTGGATTGATGACGAGAGTAAACAGCAGGTTCTGCATCATCTGGAAAACGTGAAAAACGGCGATTACCTGGTGATAAGCGGCAGTTTACCTCCCGGCCTGGAGAGCCTTTTTTACGCTGAAATTTTGGCGCAGTGCACAACAAAAGGCTGCGAAGTCATTCTGGATATTAGCCACGCTTCGCTTCGCCAACTGCTTGAATTTCAGCCACTGTTGATCAAACCCAATGACGATGAGCTGTTTGAGATCTTCGGGCTTAGATCAGACACGCCAGAGCAAATAAAAACGGCCGTTGCCACTTTGCATCAGTTAGGTGCACGACACGTTTTGCTGACGCTAGGCGCGAAAGGAATGGTCTTTTCTGACGGTCAGACGCAGTGGTTTTGTGCCGCACCCGAAGTTCAGCTTGTTAGTTCCGCCTGCGCAGGCGATGCCGCCCTGGCTGCATTTCTCAGCGTCTGGCTTGCGGGCGGCGAAGTGAAGGATGCCTTAACGCTAGCCTGCGCCACAGGAGCAGATGTTGCTGCCTCGGCAGGGCTGGGGCAACTCAATCGAGTAGAACAACTACGCACACAGATTCAGGTCGCCACATCATAAAGGTCCTATTATGAAAAAAATCCTTGCAGTGACCGGCTGCCCTACCGGTATCGCGCATACCTTTATGGCTGAAGAAGCCCTGAAGAACGCCGCGAAAAAGCTCAATGTAGAGATAAAGGTTGAAACCAATGGTGCATCTGGGGTGGAGAACGCTATCACCCAAGAAGATTTAGACGATGTATTTGGTGTGATTATTGCCGCAGATAAAGACGTCAATGCCGATCGTTTTAACGGCCTACCGGTGATTGAAGTGCCGGTGAAAGAGGCCATTCATCATCCGGCGGATCTTATCAATAAGGTGATGGCTGGACAGGCACCTGTTCGTCAGGGAAGCCATAAGCAGGCCACCAGCATCGGAACGGATGCTCATCCTTCTTTTGGTCGTCAGGTGTATAAGCATCTGATGAGTGGCGTCTCCAACATGCTGCCGTTCGTGGTGGCTGGCGGCATCCTGATTGCCATTTCCTTCCTGTGGGGGATTTTCTCTGCCGATCCAAACTCGCCACAGTACAACGTGATTGCCGCTACGCTGATGAAAGTCGGGCAGCAGGCTTTCTCAATCATGGTCCCGGTCTTTACCGCCTATATCGCCTACTCCATTTCCGGGAGGCCAGGAATGGTGGCCGGGTTTGTCGGCGGGCTGCTGGCAAACGCCACGGGGGCCGGATTCCTGGGCGGGATCATCGCCGGTTTTTCTGCAGGCTACTTCATGCTGCTGGTCCGCAATCTGCTTGAAGGGTTGCCACGCCAGTATGAAGGGCTGAAGTCGATTTTCATTATGCCGCTGCTCGGCGTTCTGGTGATTGGCGTACTGATGACACTGCTCGGCCAGCCCGTCGCTGCCATCAACAACGCAATGATGAGCTGGCTCTCTTCCCTACAGCAGGCCAACCCGATTCTGCTTGGTATCGTGGTCGGGGCCATGTGTTCCTTTGACTTTGGCGGTCCGGTGAATAAAGCAGCCTATGTCACCGGCACGCTTTTACTTGGCCAGGGTAACTACTTCTTTATGGCTGGCGTTTCTGCGGCCTGCATTACTCCACCGTTGGTGATCGCGCTTGCCACCACGTTCTTCCCGAAAGGCTTTAGCGAAGAAGAGCGCGCCGCAGGAATGGTGAACTACATCCTTGGCTGTACGCATATTACTGAAGGAGCCATTCCTTTCGCGGCCAAAGATCCGCTGCGCGTGATCCCGATGATGATGATCGCTTCTTCCATTTCGGCCGTCCTGAGCTACAGCCTGCATATCCAGGTACCTGCTCCACACGGTGGTTTTTTGATCCTGCCGCTGGTGAGTAAACCGCTGGCATGGGTGCTGTGCATCCTCGCGGGTTCGGCCTGTGGTGCAGTGATGCTGGGCGTCTGGCGTATGTGGCAGAAGCGCAGCCAGGCCCGAATTGAACTGGCCGGAGCCGTAAAATAAGGAGCAAATAATGAAGCTAACTCAGGATGATATTCAGTTTAACCGCGAAATTTACACCAAAGCGGAAGCACTTTGCGCGGTAGCGGTGGCACTGGAACAGGCAGGCCTGGCGCAAAACAGCTATCTCAAAGGCATGGAAGAGCGTGAAGCCCAGATCAGCACCTTTCTCGGCAATGGCATCGCCATTCCTCATGGCACAACGCAAAGCCGTGATGCCGTCCTGAAAACCGGGGTCAGCGTGCTGGTTTGCCCGCAGGGCGTGGACTGGGGAGAAGGACAAACGGCAAGGCTGATCGTAGGTATTGCCGCACAGGACAATGAGCACCTGTCCATTCTGCGCCAGCTAACGCATGCGTTAGGTGATGACAATGTTCCGGCAGCGCTGGCTTGCGCCACCTCGACGCAGGAAGTGCTGGATGTGCTGTCAGGCAATTACCAGCCTGCAGTCAGTGAAGAGCAGACCCGCCCAGATTTTGATGAGGAAGCGACGTTTACGCTTCGTAACCCCCATGGACTACACGCCAGACCGGGCGCCGTGTTGGTAAAAACAGTGAAGCAGTGGCAGGTCGATATTCGCGTTGAGAACCTGGACACCCACTCGGCTATTGTTGATGCCCGTAACCTGATGCGCGTCGTTTCGTTAGGCGCTAAGCAGGGTCACCGGCTGCATTTCATGGTGAAAGGCAAAGAAGCGCAAGCGGCCCTGCTGGCGATTGGCGAAGCCTTCGATAGCGGGCTTGGCGAAATGGCCGCCCAGCCTCAGCGTTTAGATGCCTCAGACACCACCAGCAAACGATCCTGGTTCTCCCGATTGTTTAGCTGATCACCTTTCATTTGCTGTTATCGCCTCGCTGATTCGCGGGGCGATTTTTTGCCTGTCGATCCCCTCAAACCTGTTTTCAGAGAAAGATCACAAAACAATAAAGAAACCGTTGCGATGAAATCAAAAGATAACGAAGATTATCGAAAGAAAACGGAGGTTAAAATGAAAGATATTATTTCGCGTCACAAACGGGGTGAACATATTGGGATCTGCTCCGTTTGCTCCGCGCATCCACTGGTTATCGAATCTGCATTGCGTTTCGATTTACAGACCAAAAATAAGGTGCTGATTGAGGCCACATCGAACCAGGTGAACCAGTTCGGGGGTTATACAGGAATGAAACCCGAAGACTTTAGAGACTTCGTTTTTCAGATTGCCGCGAAAGTTGGTTTTCCACTCGACAGGCTCATTCTTGGTGGAGATCACCTCGGCCCAAACTGTTGGCAAAACGAAAACGCAGACACTGCCATGGAAAAATCTGTCGAGCTGATCAAAGCCTACGTGGCGGCCGGGTTCAGCAAAATTCACCTTGATGCGTCGATGTCATGTGCTGACGACCCGACGCCTCTTGACCCGATGGTGGTAGCGGAGCGCGCCGCTCTGCTCTGTCAGGCCGCTGAACAAACAGCAACAGAAGCGCAGAAAGAAGCACTGACTTATGTCATCGGCACTGAAGTTCCCGTACCAGGCGGCGAAGCAAGTACCATCGGCACAGTTCACGTCACGCGGGAAGCAGATGCTGCCCGTACGCTGGAAACCCATCAAATCGCGTTTAAAGCCTTAGGTCTGGAAGAGGCGCTGACACGTGTGATTGCGATCGTCGTTCAGCCTGGCGTTGAATTCGATCACACCCAGATAATTCACTACCAGCCGCACGCCGCTGAAGCGCTCTCTGGCTGGATCAAGCAGACGCCTATGGTCTATGAGGCCCATTCCACCGATTACCAGACACGCCAGGCCTATCACGCGTTAGTGCGAGATCATTATGCCATCCTGAAAGTGGGCCCAGCGCTCACGTTCGCCCTGAGAGAAGCCATTTTCGCGCTGGCGCAAATGGAGAATGAGCTGGTCGTGCCTGAAAAACGCAGCCAGGTCCTGGAAGTGATTGATGAGGTGATGCTCAACGAACCGGGTTACTGGAAGAAGTATTATCGTCCTACCTGGAGCCAGGCGATGGTGGATATTCACTTCAGCCTCTCCGATCGTATTCGCTATTACTGGCCGCACCCTCGCATCACGCAGAGCGTAGAAAAATTGATCACCAATCTCAACGACGTCGCCTTGCCGCTTGGGTTAATCAGCCAATTTATGCCCGTCCAGTTTGAACGCCTTTCCGAAGGCACTCTCACTCTCACACCGCATAACCTGATCATCGACAAAATTCAGGACGTCCTGCGGGCCTACCGTTTTGGCTGCCATCCGCAGGCGGCCTGAAGCCGGAGTTTTTATGAGCCAACTGTTTGTCCGAACCGGAATTCACTTTACCTCCAGCCAGCAAGCGCTGGAGCACATTGGCGAGGAGATGCTGGCAAAGGGTGTCGTTCACGACACCTACCCTGCGGCGCTGCTGGAACGGGAAGCTGTTTACCCGACTGGCATCAACCTTGAGCATCACGCCGTGGCCATTCCCCACTGCGAGGCGATGCATGCCAAATCTCCCGCTCTGTATCTGATTCGCCCCGATGCACCGGTGAAATTTCAGCAGGCAGACGACGACAGTGAGATTGAAGTCTCACTGATTATTGCGCTGATTGTTGAGAACCCTGCGGCCCAGTTGACGTTACTGCGCCGCCTTTTTAGTGAGCTTCAGGACCCTGACACGCTGGAAGCCTTGCTTCGTGCTCCAGCAGCCGAACTGGCAGCCCTGTTTCAGGACACCCTTCTCGAAACGGAAAGCGGCCAGTTGGCTTAAAACAAACTGATAATAAAAGGAATACCCTATGAAACGTAAAGTCATTGTGGCCTGTGGTGGTGCAGTCGCAACCTCCACCATGGCGGCAGAAGAAATTAAAGAGCTTTGTGACGCTAACAATATCACCCTCGATTTAGTGCAGTGCCGTGTCACTGAGATCGAAACCTATATGGACGGCGCGGATCTCATCTGCACAACAGCCCGCGTTGACCGCACCTTTGGCGATATCCCGGTGGTTCACGGCATGCCGTTTGTGTCCGGAGTGGGTATCGAAGCGCTGCAACAAAAGATCCTGACCATCCTTGTGGGGTAACGTCATGTTTAGCGAAATAATGCGTTATATCCTGGATTTAGGCCCTACGGTGATGCTGCCTCTGGTGATCATCGTGTTCTCTAAATTACTGGGAATGAAGCTCGGCGACTGTTTCAAATCGGGGCTGCACATCGGGATTGGGTTTGTGGGGATTGGGCTCGTTATTGGCCTGATGCTGGATTCCATTGGCCCCGCCGCGAAAGCCATGGCCGAACAGTTCCAGATTAACCTTCACGTCGTGGACATCGGCTGGCCGGGCTCTTCTCCAATGACCTGGGCTTCACAAATTGCACTGGTCGCCATTCCGATTGCTATCGGCGTCAACATCGTGATGCTGGTGACCCGCATGACCCGCGTCGTTAACGTCGATATCTGGAATATCTGGCACATGACGTTTACCGGTGCCATGTTGCATCTGGCTACTGGTTCCTACTGGATTGGCATCCTTGGTGTCGTGCTCCATGCCGCCTTCGTTTATAAGCTGGGGGACTGGTTTGCCAAAGACACACGAGACTTTTTCGGCCTCGAAGGTATCGCAATCCCCCATGGTTCGTCCGCCTATCTGGGGCCGATCGCGGTACTGGTGGATACCCTCATTGAAAAAATCCCAGGTTTGAACCGCATCCACTTCAGCGCTGATGATGTGCAAAAACGCTTTGGACCTTTTGGCGAGCCGGTCACCGTTGGCTTCGTCATGGGTCTGGTGATTGGCTTGCTGGCAGGTTACGACGCGAAAGGCGTCCTGCAATTGGCCGTGAAAACCGCCGCTGTCATGCTGCTGATGCCACGCGTGATCAAACCGATTATGGATGGCCTGACGCCGATTGCGAAACACGCCCGTAAACGCCTGCAGGCCAAATTCGGCGGCCAGGAATTCCTGATTGGTCTGGACCCGGCGTTGCTGCTTGGCCACACCTCCGTGGTTTCCGCCAGCCTGATTTTCATTCCGCTGACCATTCTCATTGCTGTGCTGGTTCCGGGTAATCAGGTGCTGCCGTTTGGCGACCTTGCCACCATCGGTTTCTTCGTCGCGATGGCCGTGGCGGTGCACCAGGGCAACCTGTTCCGCACACTGATTTCCGGGGTGATCATTATGGGCATCACGCTGTGGATTGCCACCCAAACCATTGGCCTGCATACCCAGCTTGCTGAAAATGCAGGGGCGTTGAAAGCCGGTGGCATGGTCGCCTCCATGGATCAGGGTGGCTCGCCCATCACCTGGTTGTTGATCCAGATTTTCACCTGGCAAAACGTCGTCGGGTTTGCCGTCATCGCCGCTATTTATCTCACAGGCGTCTTCCTGACCTGGCGCAGAGCCCGCCATTTCGTTGCTGCGGAAAAAGCAGCCGCTATTCAACAGGCGGAAAGCCTTTCCTGATACCAGGGGGAGCCGTGCTCCCCTGTTCCTGACTGGAGAAGATTATGAAATCAGTGGTTATCTACGCTGAGGGAGACGTGTGCGTTGAAGAGCGCCCAGTCCCACCACTCAAAAGTGAAGAGGATGTGTTGGTAAAAATTGCCAGCTCAGGCTTATGCGGTTCGGATATCCCGCGAATCTTCGCTCACGGAGCCCATTACTACCCCATCACCCTCGGCCATGAATTCAGTGGCTATGTGGAATCTTACGGCTCTGAGGTGACAGATTTGCAACCCGGTGATGCCGTAGCCTGCGTCCCTTTGCTGCCCTGTTTTGACTGCCCGCAGTGCAAACGCGGCTTCTATTCGCTGTGCAAACAGTACCAGTTTGTCGGTTCACGCAGCGAGGGCGGGCACGCAGACTACATCGTGGTAAACAGAGCCAACCTGTACCGCTTGCCTTCGGATATGCCCATCGATGATGGCGCTTTTATCGAACCCATTACCGTCGGCCTGCATGCTTTCACTCTGGCCCAAGGTTGCGAAAATAAAAACGTGGTGATCGTGGGTGCCGGAACGATTGGTCTGCTTGCCATGCAGTGCGCCAAAGAGTTAGGTGCCAAAAGTGTCACGGCGATTGATATCAACCCAGAAAAGCTGGAACTGGCGAGAAAACTGGGGGCTACGCATGCCCTGAACAGCCGTGAAATGAAGGCAGAGGACATTCAGGCCGCACTCGCTGACTGTCGCTTCGATCAGTTGATCGTAGAAACGGCCGGAACGCCACAGACCGTTTCCCTCTCAATCGAGATCGCCGGGCCAAGAGCGCAGGTTGCTCTGGTGGGGACATTACACAAAGATCTCCAGTTACCTTCTGCCGTTTTTGGTCAGATTTTGCGCAAGGAATTAACCCTGCTTGGAAGCTGGATGAACTACTCCAGCCCGTGGCCTGGCGTGGAATGGGAAACGGCGGCAAAACTCTTGACCGAAAAGCGCTTACAGCTAGCGCCATTAATCGCGCATCAGGGTAACGCCGAGAGCTTTGCCGCCGCAGTAAAAGCCCTCGATGGCGCGCCAATGCAGGGCAAAATCCTGCTTAAGCTGTCCTGATCCCACGAGCCAGCCCTTGTGCTGGCTCACATTTCCTTTCGAAATTAACCGTACAACTTTCATAATCCTTCGATTAAACTGGTCATAACTTTTTATCAGGCAAATCAAGATGAACTCATTTGAACGAAGGAACAAAATCGTCGAGCTGATTCAGTCTCAGGGCAGTGTGCTGGTGCTTGATCTTTCAAATAGCTTCGGGATCTCAGAGGTCACGATTCGCGCGGATTTACGTTTGCTGGAAGAGAAAGGCCTGGTCACTCGCTTTCACGGAGGCGCGGCAAAACCGGGCAGCAATCTGGCCGCGGAATCAGAGAATCAGGAAGTCATGCTGGAAGATCGGTTTAAGCTCGCCAGCGATCCCAAAAAGCGAATTGCGCAGGCAGCCACAAAGATGATCGCTGAAGGGATGACGGTGATCCTCGATAGCGGGAGTACTACGCTGCTTATCGCCGAAGAATTGGTCAGAAAAACGAATATCACCGTGATCACCAACAGTCTTCCTGCCGCCTATGCGCTGGCTGAAAATAAAGATATCACTCTGGTGGTTTGTGGCGGCACAGTCAGACACAAAACCCACTCAATGCACGGCACGATTGCAGAACAATCCCTACAAGGGATCAGCGCAGATTTGATGTTTGTTGGCGCTGACGGCATCGATGCGACTAACGGCATCACGACCTTCAATGAAGGCTATTCAATCAGCGGTGTGATGGCATCAGCAGCACACAAGGTCATCGCGGTTCTGGATGCCACCAAATTTAACCGTCGGGGTTTTAATCAAGTGCTGCCGATGGCGAAAATAGACTGCGTCATCACTGACGACAGTATCAGCAAGCAGGATATCGTGGCGCTGGAAAAAACAGGTGTGGAATTAAAAGCAGTTTGATCAACAGCTCAGCCCGGTGACGTAATCTTTACCGGGCTCAAGCAATTACACGCCAAAATCCGCCCTTCGTCGGCCCTATGCGTTGCAGCTTTCCTTTCTGCTGTAACGCTCTCAGCTGCCTTTCGATTGTTCTGCCGGAAACGCTGGTCTCCTCAGCAATCGCCTTTGCTGTCGCTTGTGGATTTTTCGCCACACAGCGTATGACAGCTTCTTCCAGTTCAGTCAGAGGCTCGGCAGTTTCTTCCGACATTTCTTCCGACATTTCTTCCGACATTTCTTCCGACAGCAGTGTCGGAACGCTCAGCCCTTCACGCAAGGCTTCAATCATGTTTTCCAGCATGAACTCCACAAACGGCGTGCAATCGCTGGCTTTATCGCACTGCCCCAAAATCTTGTAATAGCGTGTTTGCTGAAAATGGATAAGCGTCTCAATGGGCAGCCAGGCGAGCTCGCTTCGCCACTTGCTCAAAATCACGGTCTGCCACAAGCGCCCCATCCGCCCATTTCCATCAAGGAAGGGGTGGATAAATTCAAATTCATAGTGAAAAACAGCACTGGCAATCAGCGGATGAATGTCTGTGTTTTTGATCCAGTGAAGAAGGTCGTCAATCAGACGGGGAACCTGCGAGGCAGGAGGCGCCATGTGAACGAGTTTTTTACCTCGATAAACGCCCACATCCTCACGCCTTAACTGCCCAGGATGGTCAACCAGACCAGCCATTAATAGGCGATGCGCATCCAGCAGATCTTTCAAATGGCTCGGTTTCCAGGCGGGTAATTTTTCATAGGCCAGAATCGCGTTGCGGACTTCCTGAATATCTTTTTCAGGGGCTAACACCCGCTTCCCCTCCATCACCGCCGTGACCTGGTCCCGGGTGAGAGAGTTATGTTCTATCGCCAGTGAGGCCTGAATCGTGCGAATTCGGTTTTCTTTTCGCAACAGGGGCGACGCCCGCCCCGACTGAGCCGCCCAATGCCCCATCAACTCTCCGATCTCAACAACTTTGTTGAGCATGTCGACAGTCAACGTAAAAGGGGGCTGGTAGCGGCTCATAGCATCACTCTCCCTGCAGCTCCAGCGCGTGCTTGTACAGCGCATTTTTCTTCACGCCGTGAATTTCAGCGGCGAGAGCGGCGGCTTTTTTCAGCGGCAGTTCGGTTTGCAACAGGGCAAGCGTGCGCAGGGCTTCAGCGGGCAGCGCGTCGTCGCTTTGCACTTTGAAGCCTTCAATAATCAGCACCATCTCACCTTTGCGGCGGTTTTCATCTTCTTTGACCCATGCCAGCAGCTCGCCGACCGGCGCACCGGTGATGGTTTCCCATGTTTTGGTGATTTCACGAGCCAGAACCACATAACGGGATTCACCCAGCACGGCGGTAATGTCTTCAAGGCTTTCAATCAGACGGTGAGTTGATTCGTAGAAAATCAGCGTGCGGGGTTCGTTTTCCAGTGCACGAAGGGTGTCTCTGCGGCCTTTGGATTTTGCCGGGAGGAAACCTTCGTAGCAGAAGCGATCCGACGGCAAACCTGCGGCGCTGAGTGCGGCTATCGCGGCACACGGGCCAGGAAGCGGCACAACCTGAACGCCCGCTTCACGGCAGGTGCGCACCAGATGGTAACCAGGATCGTTAATCAGCGGCGTTCCGGCATCAGAGACGAGCGCGATGTTCTGCCCCTCTTTCAGCTTCGCCAGAAGTGTTTCAGCCTTTTGCTGCTCGTTATGATCGTGCAGGGCAAATAAACGGGCGCTAATGGCAAAATGTTGCAGCAATAAACCGGTGTGACGAGTGTCCTCGGCGGCTATCAAATCAACAGCTTGCAGCACATCCAGCGCACGTTGAGTGATGTCACCCAAATTGCCGATGGGAGTAGGCACAATGTAAAGCTTGCCTTGAGAATTGTCCGCTGTTTCGCGTTGTTTCATTGTTTAGTCCGTATTGCCGATTTAATATTGAGCATTGAGCTAAAAAAATATCACTGGATACTTATGGTACCGTCAACATTTCTTCGTTCTAAAGCCGCGCGCTGTCTGCCTGTCGTTCTGGCAGCGTTTCTTTTTGCCGGCTGTGGCACCCAGCAAAGTGCCGACCAAAGCACTGCGCACCTCGAAGGGAGCGCGCAGGCGGATTCTGGATACTACCTGCAGCAGATGCAGCAAAGTTCAGATGATAGCAAGACCAACTGGCAATTACTCGCCATTCGTGCACTGCTCAAAGAGGGCAAGAACCAGCAAGCGCTGGAACTGTACGGCCAGTTGCCACAGGATTTAACCGCGACTCAGCGTCAGGAACAATCGCTTCTGGGCGCTGAAATTAAGCTCTCGCAGAAAGACTTTGCCGCTGCGCGTGAGCTATTAGCGAAGATGGATGCCACCAGCTTTGAGAATAACCAGCAAGCTCGCTACTGGCAGGACGTGATTACGGCTCAGCAAGGCCAGCCTTCTCTGACGCTGCTGCGTGCGTTGATTGCTCAGGAGCCGCTGCTGGCCTCGCCGCAAGATAAACAGAAAAATATCGATGCCACCTGGCAGGCGCTCGCCTCGATGAATAAAGAGCAGGCGAATGCGCTGGTGATCAATGCCGATGAAAACGTGCTGCAAGGCTGGCTTGACCTGCAACGCGTCTGGTTTGATAACCGCAACGATCCGGACATGATGAAAGCCGGTATTCAGGACTGGAAAACCCGCTATCCGCAAAACCCGGGCGCGAAAATGTTGCCTTCGCAGTTAGCGAACGTGCAGAACTTTAAGCCCGCTTCTACCGCGAAAATTGCTCTGCTGCTGCCTTTAAATGGCCAGGCTGCCGTGTTCGGTCGCACTATCCAGCAGGGTTTTGAGGCGGCGAAAAATGGTACTGTCGGTGCCATCAGCGGCAGTGCTGTTCCGGAACAAGCTGCACAGGCGGCCACCGTTCAGGACAATAACGTCGTGAGCCCTTCTCAGGCGGAAGTGAGCGACCTGACTTCAGCTCAGCCTGCGGTAGGCACTCAGGCGAACCCTGTTCAGGCTCCAACGGATGCGCCAGCAGCGACGGTACCTCAGGCGGCCAGCACTCCAGCAGCCGCTCCAGCCTCCGCACCAGCAACAGCACAGCAGGACGCTGCAGTTCCAGCTCAACCAACGCCTGCTGCGGTTCCTGCTGCAACCACACCTGATGCGGCAGCCGCTCCACAGCCTGCAGTTGACGCTGCGTCGGCAAATCCTTCTGCCGAACTGAAAATCTACGACACCACCTCTGCGCCGCTGGATCAGATCCTGAATCAGGCACAGCAGGATGGCGTTTCTCTGGTTGTCGGCCCACTGTTGAAGAACGATGTTGATGCCGTGATTAAGAGCAACACCAGCCTTAATGTGCTGGCGCTGAATCAGCCGGAAAGCGTCGATAACCGCGCCAACATCTGCTATTTCGCACTGTCTCCAGAAGATGAAGCTCGCGATGCCGCGCATCACATTCACGACCAGGGCAAACAGGCTCCGCTGGTGCTTATCCCGCGCAGCGCACTGGGCGATCGTGTGGCTAACGCCTTTGCTCAGGAATGGCAAAAGCTGGGTGGCGGCGTCGTGCTGCAACAGAAATTTGGTTCAGTTAACGAACTGCGCGGCGGCGTGAACGGCGGCGGCGGTATCGCGCTGACCGGCAGCCCAGTTAGCGCTAGCCTGCCACAGCAGCAGAGTGTGACCATTGGCGGCTTGACTATCCCGGCTCCGCCAAGCGATGCGCAGATCTCCAGCGGTGGCAAAGTCGATGCGGCTTATATTGTTGCGACGCCAGAAGAAATCGCGTACATCAAACCTATGATTGCCATGCGTAATGGCAGCCAGAACGGCGCCACATTGTATGCCAGCTCTCGCAGTGCTCAGGGCACAGCCGGTCCGGATTTCCGTCTGGAAATGGATGGCCTGCAGTACAGTGAAATTCCGATGCTGGCAGGCAGCAACCCTGCTCTGATGCAGCAGGCGTTGGGCGCAGTCCGTAACGATTATTCACTGGCTCGCTTGTATGCGATGGGTGTGGATGCCTGGACGCTGGCGAACCATTTCTCACAGATGCGCCAGGTGCCTGGTTTTGAGCTCAACGGCAACACCGGCGATCTGACTGCCAACCAGGATTGTGTGATCAACAGGAAGTTGTCATGGCTCAAATACCAGCAGGGACAGGTAGTTCCGGCAAACTAAGCCGGAAACAAACCGGCGACACGTGGGAAACCGAAGCGCGTCGCTGGCTGGAAAGCAAAGGACTGCGTTTCATCGCCGCGAATGTGCATGTTCGCGGCGGCGAAATTGACCTCATCATGAAAGACGGTGCGGCAACGGTGTTTGTTGAAGTGCGCTTTCGGACCTCCACACGCTACGGCGGCGCGGCCTCCAGTGTGACACGCAGCAAACAAACCAAATTATTACACACTGCCCGCTTGTGGCTTGCCCGCCACAATGGGAGCTTTGAGACTACGGATTGCCGGTTCGATGTGATAGCCTTCACCGGCAATCAGATTGAATGGTTTAAAAACGCCTTTGGCGAATAGCGTCACTAAAGAATTAAGGGACATCGTGCTCGACAGAATTAAAGCCTGCTTCACGGAAAGCATCCAGACCCAAATCGCAGCAGCAGAAGCGCTTCCGGACGCCATTTCCCGGGCCGCCATGACGCTGGTGCAGTCCTTACTCAACGGCAACAAAATCCTCTGTTGTGGCAATGGCACATCGGCCGCCAACGCACAGCATTTTGCTGCCTGTATGATTAATCGCTTCGAAACCGAACGCCCTGGTTTACCTGCGATTGCACTTAATACCGATAATGTGGTCTTAACCGCGATTGCCAACGACAGGCTTCACGATGAAGTTTATGCCAAGCAGGTGCGTGCGCTGGGTCATGCTGGTGACGTGCTGCTGGCGATTTCCACCCGTGGGAACAGCCGGGATATCGTGAAAGCCGTCGAAGCGGCAGTCACGCGTGATATGACGATTGTGGCGTTAACCGGGTATGACGGTGGCGAACTGGCGGGTCTGTTAGGGCCGCAGGACGTTGAAATTCGCATTCCGTCGCACCGGGGTGCTCGCATCCAGGAAATGCATATGCTGACGGTAAACTGCCTGTGCGATCTGATTGATAACACGCTCTTCCCACACCAGGACGATTAAGGAGTACACATGAAGGCACTTTCGCCCCTCGCGGTCCTTATTGCCGCACTGCTGCTTCAGGGATGCGTTGCCGCCGCCGTGGTTGGAACCGCGGCAGTGGGCACCAAAGCGGCCACTGACCCACGCACTGTGGGCACCCAGGTCGATGACAGTACGCTGGAGCTGCGTGTGAACAGCGCACTCAATAAAGATGAACAACTGAAAAAAGAAGCTCGTGTGAACGTGATGGCCTGGCAGGGCAAAGTTCTGCTGACAGGTCAGGCTCCGTCTACAGACCTGTCGTCCCGCGCGAAACAGATAGCGATGGGCGTGGAGGGCACGACGGAAGTGTTCAACGAAATCCGTCAGGGTCAGCCAATTGGGCTGGGTACCGCTTCTTCCGATACGTGGATAACCACCAAAGTGCGCTCTCAGCTGCTGGGCAGCGATCAGGTGAAATCTTCTGCGGTGAAAGTCACCACTGAAAATGCGGAAGTGTTCCTGATGGGATCGTTAACCGATCGTGAAGGCAAAGCGGCAGCGGATATCGCCAGCCGCATCAGCGGGGTGAAACACGTCACCACGGCGTTTACCTTCATCAACTGAGTATTGCCGGGTGGCGCTTCCGCTTACCCGGCCTACCAAAGCCAGTATGCTCGTAGGCCTGATAAGCGCAGCGCCACCCGGCCTACCAAATCCAGTATGCTCGTAGGCCTGATAAGCGCAGCGCCACCCGGCCTACCAAATCCAGTATGCTCGTAGGCCTGATAAGCGCAGCGCCATCAGGCAATTTCCTCTTACAACAGCGCCAATCCGCCCGTAATTACACCACTTAGCGCCACGAGACCACCCGCCAGCCACAAGGCTTTAGCCGGAAACGCTTTGCGCAGCATGATGAGCGAAGGCAGGCTGAGTGCTGGCAACGTGATAAGCAGTGCCAGACCAGGCGCTACGCCCATGCCCGCAAGCATCATGGTTTGCACGACAGGAATTTCTGCCGCCGTTGGGATCACAAACAAGCAACCAGCAACCGCCATCGCCATCACCCAAAACAGCGTATTACCCACGACACCATCAGCATGCGGGAACAGCCACACGCGAGCCGCTCCGAGAACCAGCACCGCCAGGATATAAACCGGGATCGTATTCCAGAACAACGTCCACAGCGCTTTGCCCCAACGAACGAGGAACGATGCGCTCTCTGCAACGTCAGACTCAATCGTGACATCAGGCAGTGCGGCAGGTTCTTTAACCCAACGTTGCACCAACGTCGCTACGATCAACACGGTTGCCAGCCCGGCAACAAAGCGAATCAGCGTAAACTGCCAGCCGAGTACAAAGCCCATAAACACCAATGTGGCCGGGTTCAGTAACGGGTTTCCCAACCAGAAGGCCAGCGCACCGCCCATCGAGACTTGTTGGCGGCGCATTCCCGCTGCCACTGGCGCGGCGCAACAGGTGCACATCATGCCGGGCAATGAAAACAGCGTGCCCAGCAGCGTTCCCTGAAAACGCGGTTGCCCGAGGGTTCTTAATAGCCAGTCGCGAGGGATCAGCACCTGAATGAGCGACCCCAGCAATACGCCGAGCACCGCCGCTTTCCAGACCGCCAGAAAATAGACCATTGCGTAATCAAGCGCCGCTCGCAGAGGATTATCCGCGGCCTGAGCCAGAATGGATTTGCCGATGCTGTGAGTATCCGCGGCTGTGAACGCTTTCCCATAATAGGGCTGCCATTTCACATACCAGAGACCGACAATCACGACGAGGAAAAACAAAGCAGGCTTCCACCACGCCAGTGGGGAAGTTGCCTGAGAGGAAGACTGACCAGCCATACCATGCTCCGGAAAGGAATAAAAAAATTGTGGGAAAGGATGTTACGCCTGGCTAGCCGCTATTTCACGTAATTTTGCCGACGTTATGATGTTAACCCCTTCTTTTTGTGGCGAGAGTGCTTCTTTTAACAACGCACGGGCAACATCGCGAGCCTCGATGGATTTCCAGTTGCCCGGCAAGAAGGCGAACAGCGGAGCCAACAGAGATTCATTGGTGCGCCGAACTTCACGATCGCCAAGCAGCATCGACGGCCGGGCAATGGTCAGGCGCGGCCACTGCTGGGCTATCAGCGCTTCTTCCATTTCCCCTTTCACTCGATTGTAGAAAAACGGCGAATGCGCGTTTGCGCCCATCGCACTGACCACCAGCATGTGTTGCGCGCCAAGACGCTGCCCGGTTAAGGCCGTATCGACCACCAGCGTGTAATCCGCATGCACGAAGGCTTCTTTGCTGCCCGCTTCGCGCCGGGTTGTGCCCAGGCAGCAGAAGACGATATCGACCGGATCGTCCACCTGCGCCAGCGCATCGGTCAGTTGAGGATCATGAGGGTTATGTACTTCTGCAGGAATAGTCGTCAGCGGGCGGCGTGTCGCGGCAGTGATGCGCGCAATCTCCGGCTGCTGAATCAGCATTCGCAGTAAGTGTCCGCCCACTAACCCTGTCGCTCCGGTGATCAATACATTTGCCATGTGTTAATCCTGTCGTAACCAGTGGAATTTTTTACCGAAACCCAGAGTATTGTCGGTGAACTTCAGTTCATCAATGCGGATTTGCCACACCGGGGCGGGCATCATTCGGGCAACAGGAAAACGGCGGTTGTAACGCTCACGGACGGTGGCGCTCTCTTCACCTTCGAGCAGGCGGATTTCACCACGAAACTGAACGCCGCGAATCAGGGCCACCGTTTTGGGCTGACCATTGACGGTGCCCGCGACGGGCGCACATTTGCCGCTCATTTGGGCATGACGGGTGCTTTCTTCACTGAGGAGATAAAACGAAACGGTCTGACGGTCGAAGAGGTAAAACGCGCTGGCGGCCCACAGTTCACCGTCCTTTGCGACGCTCCAGCTGACAACATGCTGTTTTTCCAGCCATCGGCTGATGAGTGCCAGTGACTCCATTTTTGCGCTCCCACGTGCTATGGTGCGCTCACCTTAACACAGGAGCAGGAACGTGTGCTGGTTCGTCTATTTGATTCGCACGGCCGATAACCGCTTATACACCGGCATCACCACCGATGTGGAACGCCGCTTTGCACAGCATCAGTGCGGAAAGGGTGCTAAAGCCCTGCGCGGAAAAGGTGAACTCGCGCTGGCTTTTTTCCGAGAGGTAGGTGAGCACTCACTGGCGTTACGCCTGGAGTACCGCATCAAGCAGCTGACGAAACCCCAGAAAGAGCGTCTCGTCAGCGGTGATGCTTCGTTTGAGACGCTACTGGCGAGTCTCAGAAACGATTGAAGTGATCGCAGTATTCCACCAGCCCGTGTACGCCATTGAGCGCATCGTCTGCCAGCGGACGAACCTGGAACGCTGCTTCAGTGCCAGGCCAGCGGCAGCGAAGATCAAAACGCGCAGCCGGTTCAAAGCCCAGTTTGCCATACAGTGCCGGGTCGCCAAGCGTCACCACGGCGGCATAACCAAACTCATTCAGCGAATCCAGCCCTTCATAAACTAACTGACGGCCAATGCCCTGCCCTTGATAGCCTTTTGCCACAGCCAGCGGCGCCATGCCCACCCACTGTAGCTCTTCGCCTTCAACGCTGACCGGGCTGAAGGCCACGTAGCCGACCACTTGCCCTTCGTCATCTGTTGCCACCAGGCCCAGGGTTATCAGGCCATCTTCCCGTAGGGAGTGCACCAAATCTGCTTCACCGTCACCGTCAAATTCGCGGCGCAACAGCGCATCAATACCCGGCGCATCTATCCCAATCTCCACTCGAATCAGCATGGCTCACCTACCGATGTCTGTCTGGTTTGTGACGGGGCATTCAGACCCGCCTCCACAAAATCCGCCAACTGCATCAGCATGACTCGTAACGCTTTTGGCATCTGCTCAAGCTCAATGGCGTCCATCAGGTTTTTGACGTACAGCCCTAATTCCGTGTCGCCTTCAATCACCAGACGGCGCTGGAAAAAGAGCGTATCCGGGTCCTGTTTGCGTGCCGCGATCATCAACAGATCGCTGGCATCCGCGCTGAAACTCACGTCGGCATCAGCGTGATTACTGACGATAAGACGGTCGTTCTCAACGGAAGTGAACCAGCGCAGGCCGATATCACGCACTTCGATGCTCAGCCAACGGCCTTCGAGGAACTCCAGTTCCCCGTCTGCCAGCGCCTGGCGGAACTGCCAGCTTAGCATCTGTTCCAGCACCTGGCGTTTCAGCGCAAAAGGCGTGACCTTGACCGGGACACTCATCAGAGTCGGGCCCAGTTGTACCAGGCGTGAACGCAGTTTATCCAACACGAGCTTTACTCCCTCAATGCAATAGTCTGGTTATTCTGCCACATCCGTGAAGCCACATAGCGGCGTAAATCAACAATTCTGTCAGACAGCACCGCCATTATTGGCAACATCAATGCGCTTTTAACTGCCTCAAATCAAAAATTGTCGACGGTGGGTTATCTAAAATCCCAGTTCGTTAACAATCCTGCGGCCCTGCGGGTCGCTGCCTTCAGGAAACATTATGGAGCTGCTCTGCCCTGCCGGAAACCTCCCGGCGCTTAAGGCGGCCATCGAGAATGGCGCCGACGCGGTCTATATCGGCCTGAAAGATGACACTAACGCCCGCCACTTTGCTGGCCTGAACTTCACTGAAAAGAAACTGCAGGAAGCGGTCAGCTTTGTTCATCAGCACCGCCGCAAGCTTCACATCGCGATTAACACCTTTGCGCATCCGGACGGTTATGCCCGCTGGCAACGCGCGGTCGATATGGCAGCCCAGCTTGGTGCAGATGCGCTGATCCTTGCCGATATCGCGATGCTGGAGTACGCCGCCGAGCGCTATCCGCACATCGAGCGTCACGTTTCCGTTCAGGCTTCGGCCACCAATGAAGAGGCCATTCGCTTCTATCATCGCCATTTTGATGTCGCTCGCGTGGTGCTGCCGCGCGTGTTGTCTATTCATCAGGTTAAGCAACTCGCCCGCACCACGCCAGTGCCGCTGGAAGTTTTTGCGTTTGGCAGCCTGTGCATTATGGCTGAAGGGCGCTGCTATCTCTCCTCCTGGTTAACGGGGGAGTCCCCAAATACGGTTGGAGCTTGTTCCCCCGCTAAGTTTGTACGATGGCAACAAACCCCCCAGGGTCTTGAATCTCGCCTTAATGATGTCCTGATTGATCGCTATCAGGAAGGAGAAAATGCAGGTTACCCGACCTTATGCAAAGGAAGATATATCGTCGACGGGCAGCGTTATCATGTCCTCGAAGAACCGACCAGCCTCAATACGCTGGAGCTGTTGCCGGAACTGCTGGCAGCCAATATCGCTTCCGTGAAAATTGAAGGCCGTCAGCGCAGCCCTGCCTACGTCAGCCAGGTGGCAAAAGTGTGGCGTCAGGCCATCGACCGCTGCATCGCCGATCCACAGAACTTCGTGCCTCAGGCAGCCTGGATGGACACGCTGGGGTCAATGTCAGAAGGCACACAGACCACGCTTGGCGCTTATCACCGTAAATGGCAGTAAGGAAGACGATGAAATATTCATTAGGGCCGGTGCTCTACTACTGGCCAAAAGAGACGCTGGAAGATTTTTACCAGCAGGCAGCCCAAAGCAGCGCCGACGTGATTTATCTCGGCGAAGCGGTGTGCAGCAAGCGTCGGGCAACGAAAGTGGCTGACTGGCTGGCGATGGCAAAAAGCCTGGCGAACAGCGGCAAGCAGGTTGTGCTGTCCACGCTCGCGCTGGTGCAGGCCTCTTCTGAAATTAACGAACTGAAGCGCTATGTCGACAATGGTGATTTCCTGATTGAAGCCAGCGACCTCGGTGTGGTGAATCTCTGTGCCGATCGCAAATTGCCTTTTGTCGCCGGACACGCACTGAATTGCTACAACGCAGTAACGCTGCGCCTGCTACAAAAACAGGGCATGGTGCGCTGGTGCATGCCGGTAGAACTTTCCCGCGACTGGCTGGTAAACCTGCTCGCGCAGTGTGATGAGCTGGGGATTCGCAATAAGTTCGAGGTGGAAGTATTAAGTTACGGTCATCTGCCGCTCGCCTACTCCGCCCGCTGCTTTACCGCGCGCTCAGAAGATTTGCCAAAGGACGAATGCGAAACCTGCTGCATCAAATACCCGAACGGGCGCAGCGTGTTGTCCCAGGAGAATCAGCAGGTCTTTGTGCTGAACGGCATTCAGACCATGAGTGGCTACGTTTATAACCTCGGTAACGAGCTGGCCTCCATGCAGGGCCTGGTCGATATGGTTCGTCTGTCGCCGCTCGGAACTGAAACGTTTTCCATGATCGATGCCTTCCGGGCAAATGAAAACGGTGCCTCGCCACTTTCGCTGGAAGCACACAGCGACTGCAACGGCTACTGGAAACGTCTCGCCGGCCTGGAGCTTCAGGCGTAAATAAAAGCTCACTTTGTTAACTACGGTTATCATTTTTTAATGCACTATTAAAAAATATGCCGATGACAAAGTGAGCTGTTATGACCGACAAATCGATCCCTTTCTCGCTGCTGGATCTGGCCCCGATCCCGCAAGGTTCTGCTGCCAAAGACGCGTTTGCCCATTCGTTAGATCTCGCCCGCCTCGCTGAAAAGCGTGGTTATCATCGCTACTGGCTGGCTGAACACCACAACATGACCGGTATCGCCAGCGCAGCAACCTCAGTCTTGATTGGCTATCTGGCCGCAAATACCACGACCTTACATTTAGGTTCCGGCGGCGTGATGTTACCCAACCACTCACCACTGGTGATTGCCGAGCAGTTTGGAACGCTCAACACACTGTATCCAGGCCGTATCGATTTAGGCCTCGGTCGTGCGCCGGGCAGCGACCAGTCAACCATGCGGGCGCTGCGTCGCCATATGGGTGGCGATATAGATAACTTCCCTCGCGATGTGGCCGAACTGGTCGACTGGTTTGACGCGCGTGACCCCAATCCGCAAGTACGCCCCGTGCCGGGCTATGGCGAAAAAATTCCGGTGTGGCTGTTAGGTTCAAGCCTTTACAGCGCGCAACTTGCCGCTCAGCTTGGCCTGCCGTTCGCTTTCGCGTCGCATTTTGCGCCCGATATGCTGTTCCAGGCGTTGCATCTGTACCGGACAAACTTCAAACCTTCCGAGCGTCTGGAAAAACCGTACGCAATGGTCTGTATCAACATCATTGCCGCAGACAGCAACCGCGATGCGGAATTCCTGTTTACCTCCATGCAGCAGGCATTTGTAAAACTGCGCCGGGGAGAAACCGGGCAACTGCCACCGCCGATTCAGAATATGGATCAGTTCTGGTCGCCGTCAGAAAAATACGGTGTGGATAACGCGCTGGGGATGTCTCTGGTCGGTGATAAAGCGAAAATTCGCCACGGACTGGAATCGGTGCTGCGGGAAACACAGGCAGAGGAGATTATGGTTAACGGCCAGATTTTCGATCATCAGGCACGTTTGCATTCGTTTGATTTAGCGATGCAGGTGAAGGAAGAGCTGCCGGGATAATTTTTGCCCGGTGGCGCTACGCTTACCGGGCCTACGTTTTCTGTAGGCCGGATAAGGCGCAGCCGCCATCCGGCAACATGCTTTACTGATACACAGGCAGCAGATTAAAGCTCGACAGGAAGTGCACCACCACGTTGCCCACGCCAAAGAGCAGAATCAGCGCGATCATCGGTTTGCCGCCCCAGACACGGAACTGCGGGCTGCCGAAGCGTTTACGTGATTTACGTGCCAGCAGCGCGGGAACAATTGCCGCCCAAATGGTTGCTGCCAGCCCTGCATAACCGATGGCGTACAGGAAACCGTTCGGCCATAACAGACCACCGATAACCGGTGGCACGAAAGTCAGCAGTGCGGTTTTGAAACGCCCCACTCCTGAATCGTCGAACTTGAACAAATCCGCCAGGTAATCAAACAGCCCTAGCGTCACGCCGAGGAAAGAGCTCGCCACGGCGAAGTTGGAGAATACGACCAACAGCAAGTCCAGACTGCGGCTGTTGAGCACTCCACTCAGTGCCTGCACCAGCACATCAATGTTTCCGCCCTTCTGCGCTATGCCGATAAATTCCGGACGCGGGATATTTCCCATCGTGCCAAGCAGCCAAATCACATACAGCCCGAGCGCCAACAGTGTGCCGTAGACCAGGCATTTGACGATGGTCTGTGGATCTTTGCCGTAGTACTTCATCAGGCTTGGGACGTTACCGTGATAGCCAAACGAGGCCAGACAGAACGGCAACGTCATCAGCAGGTAGGGTAAATAGGATGTGTTCTGCTGCGCGACGTTAAACAGCGTCGGCGCTTCTACGTGTCCCAGCAGACTGCCGAAGGTCAGGAAGAAGGTGATCACTTTTGCACCCAGTACAATCGCCGTCATTCGGCTGACCGCTTTGGTACTCAACCACACCACAAATGCCACAATCAGCGCGAAGCCGAGGCCCGCAAGGCGAGGCGGCACGTTCAGTGACATTTCACTGAACGTGTGATGCAGAATTGAGCCGCTTGCCGAGATATAGGCATAGGTCAGGATGTAGAGCACAAAGGCAATCGACAACCCGTTGATCACGTTCCAGCCTTTGCCGAGCAAATCTTTGGTGATGGTATCGAAGCTGGACCCAATACGGTAATTCAGGTTGGCTTCAAGGATCATCAGGCCCGAATGGAGCATGCAGAACCAGGTAAAGACCAGCGCGGCCAGCGACCAGAAAAACCACGCGCCGGACATGACCACCGGCAGCGAGAACATCCCCGCACCAATAATGGTTCCGCCGATAATCACCACGCCGCCAAACAACGACGGACGAGTGGCTGTGGTGGTTAATGTCGCCATAAGACCTGCTCTCCAGAAAAGTGAATGTGTTGCCAGTTTACGCGAAGCAATGTACCAGTACACGAGTACAATTGAAATAAAAAAAGCCCCGATAACCTTCATCGGGGCTGTATCGTTTACTTTACGTCAGCAAACGTAGTTTTTTACTCGGCAATTACGCTTCGGTAGGACGACGACGTACTGGTGCATCTTCACGACGTGGGCCACGGCCACCTTCGCGACGCTCACCGCTGAAACGGCCTGCGCCACCTTCACGACGTTCACCGCTGAAGCGACGACCTTCACCACGACCGCCTTCACGACGCTCACCGAAACCGCCACGACCGCCAGCAGGGCCGCCACGACGCTCACCGCCGCCAGTGCGAGGCTGCGCATCGCCCATCAGCTGCATGTTCATCGGCTTGTTCAGGATGCGGGTGCGAGTAAAGTGCTGCAGCACTTCGCCCGGCATACCTTTTGGCAGCTCAATAGTGGAGTGCGTACCGAACAGCTTGATGTTACCGATGTAACGGCTGCTGATGTCGCCTTCGTTAGCAATCGCGCCAACGATATGACGAACTTCAACACCATCATCACGGCCCACTTCGATACGGTACAGTTCCATATCGCCAACATCACGACGTTCGCGACGTGGACGGTCTTCACCACCACGCTCTGGACGATCGCCACGTGGGCCACGGTCACCGCGCGGTGCACGGTCGTTACGGTCGAAACGATCGTCACGATCGCGGAACTCACGCTTAGGACGCATCGGCGCATCAGGTGGAACGATCAGAGAACGTTCGCCCTGAGCCATTTTCAGCAGTGCTGCAGCCAGCGTTTCCATATCCAGCTCTTCGCCTTCAACGGTCGGCTGAATTTGAGACAGCAGGCCACGGTACAGATCCAGATCGCTGCTTTCCAGCTGCTGCTGAACTTTGGCAGAGAATTTTTCCAGACGGCGTTTGCCCAGCAGTTCTGCGTTCGGCAGTTCCACTTCTGGAATGGTCAGCTTCATGGTGCGTTCGATGTTACGCAGCAGACGACGCTCGCGGTTCTCAACGAACAGCAGCGCACGGCCAGCACGACCCGCACGGCCAGTACGACCAATACGGTGAACGTAAGACTCAGAATCCATTGGGATATCGTAGTTTACGACCAGGCTGATACGCTCAACGTCCAGACCACGTGCCGCAACGTCAGTGGCAATCAGGATATCCAGACGACCGTCTTTCAGGCGGTCCAGAGTCTGCTCACGCAGGGACTGGTTCATGTCACCGTTCAGCGCGGCGCTGTTGTAACCGCTACGCTCCAGCGCTTCTGCCACTTCCAGAGTCGCGTTTTTGGTACGAACGAAGATAATCGCCGCATCAAAATCTTCCGCTTCCAGGAAACGCACCAGCGCTTCGTTCTTACGCATGCCCCAAACAGTCCAGTAGCTCTGGCTGATGTCAGGGCGGGTAGTCACGCTTGACTGAATGCGGACTTCCTGCGGCTCTTTCATGAAACGACGAGTAATACGACGAATCGCTTCTGGCATGGTGGCAGAGAACAGCGCGGTCTGATGACCTTCTGGGATCTCTGCCATAATGGTTTCTACGTCTTCGATGAAGCCCATGCGCAGCATTTCGTCAGCTTCATCCAGTACCAGACCGCTCAGTTTAGAGAGATCCAGGGTACCGCGTTTCAGGTGATCCAGCAGACGGCCCGGCGTACCGACGACAATCTGTGGACCCTGGCGCAGAGCGCGTAATTGCACGTCATAACGCTGGCCGCCGTACAGGGCTACCACGTTTACGCCGCGCATATGTTTGGAGAAATCCGTCATTGCTTCAGCAACCTGTACCGCCAGTTCGCGGGTCGGTGCCAGCACCAGAATTTGTGGTGCTTTCAGCTCAGGATCAAGATTGTGCAGCAGCGGTAGGGAGAACGCTGCAGTTTTTCCGCTACCTGTCTGGGCCATACCCAGTACATCGCGGCCATTCAGCAAATGCGGAATACACTCTGCCTGGATTGGTGATGGTTTTTCGTAACCCAGATCGTTCAGAGCGCTAAGAATGGAGGCATTCAGCCCCAGATCAGAAAAAGTAGTTTCGATGATATCAGTCATGTAGTACATGTGCCTCATTGATGGCGGCCAGTCTACGTAACTCATCGTGAAATTGATCTGCAATTTTCATTGAAAAGTGTGAACCGGCTCAAATTTGGTGAATTAACGAACAATAAAGCCCTCACCCGCGAAGATGATGGCAATCAAAAAAGATTATGGGCTGATTTGTTCGTCAGCTATTGCTGGTCCGATTCTGCCAGGTCGTCTTGCTCCTGGCCCAAGAGCGCTAATTCCAACAATGCGTATCGGTGCTCAACAAAGTTATGAACGTTGTTAGCAACCGCCAGTTTGAACAGTGCCGCAGCGCTGTCCTTGTCCCCCAGACTTAGGTAGTACTTACCTAAATAGAAGTTTGTTTCACTGAGATGCTCAGCGAGCGAGGTGTTATCCGTTGCGTCTGCCTTCAGCTTGTCCATCAGCGTTGCTTCGCTAATGTTACCGAGGTAGAACTCGACAATGTTCCATCCCCATTGCTCTTTGTCCGATTTTTCATAGCGCTGCTTCAGTGCTACGACAGCCTGCTTCTCATCGAGCTTCTGCTCAACGATATAAAGCCACAGGCTACGGAAAGGATCATTGGGATCGTCTTGATAAAACGCCAGCAGATCATCTTGCGCTAACTTAGCACGACCACCGTAATACAACGCGATGCCGCGGTTTAAGTATGCGTAATTGTAAGTTGGATCAAGCTCAAGTACAGAATCAAACGCTTCATAGGCAGCATCAAAATTGCCTGCCTGCGTTAAATAAATGCCTAAGTAATTGAATACTTCAGGCATATCCGGTCTGATTGCCAGCGCTTGCGAGAAATCGTTACGCGCTAATGCCCTCAAACCGAGACTATCATACAACACTCCGCGCTCATATAAAAGCTGTGCGCGTTCATCATCGGTTAAAGCCCGACTGGCAAGAATCTGTTCCATACGGGCCAGAATCACTTCTTGCTGTAAAGTCGGTTGCAATGGCACCGCCAGGACTTCGCTCTTACGCCAGGCAGAGTTGCTGCATCCTGCCAGCGTGAGTGCTGTCGCAACGAAACACCAGCGCAAAAAAGGCTTCATTTCCCACTCCCGAAGACAACAATTGGATGAACGTCCTGTTCCCCGGCTGCTAACAAGCGTCCTGCCCGGAATGCGCCCTCCGCAAAGGCGGAGGGCAAATGGCAACCTTACTCGCCCTGTTCCGCTGCCGGAGCTTCCGGCGCGGCCGCAGGTTGAGTCTGCTCGGTCGCTTCTTTAATGCTCAGACGTACACGGCCCTGGCGATCAACTTCCAGAACTTTAACCGGTACTTCCTGACCCATCTGCAGATAGTCAGTCACTTTCTCTACACGCTTGTCAGCGATTTGAGAGATGTGAACCAGACCTTCTTTACCGCCGCCGATAGCCACGAACGCACCGAAATCAACGATACGGGTAACTTTACCGTTGTAGATACGACCGACTTCGATTTCAGCAGTAATTTCTTCGATACGACGGATAGCGTAGGCCGCTTTGTCGCCATCAGTTGCTGCGATTTTCACGGTACCGTCATCTTCGATTTCGATGGTGGTGCCGGTTTCTTCAGTCAGCGCACGGATAACAGAACCGCCTTTACCGATAACGTCTTTGATCTTGTCTGGATTGATCTTGATGGTGTGGATACGCGGTGCGAACTCAGAGATATCGCCACGTGGCGCGTTGATCGCTTGTTCCATCACACCCAGGATGTGCAGACGAGCACCTTTAGCCTGGTTCAGAGCAACCTGCATGATCTCTTTGGTGATACCTTCAATTTTGATATCCATCTGCAGTGCAGAGATACCGTCGCGGGAACCCGCTACTTTGAAGTCCATATCGCCAAGGTGGTCTTCGTCACCGAGGATGTCAGACAGTACGACAAAGTTGTCGCCTTCTTTCACCAGGCCCATCGCGATACCTGCTACTGCAGATTTCACCGGTACGCCTGCGTCCATCAGTGCCAGAGAAGCACCGCACACGGAAGCCATGGAAGAAGAACCGTTAGATTCGGTAATTTCAGACACCACACGTACGGTGTATGGGAATTCGTCAGTGGTCGGCATCACTGCCAGCACGCCACGTTTCGCCAGACGGCCGTGACCGATTTCACGACGCTTCGGTGAGCCAACCATACCGGTTTCGCCCACAGAGTACGGAGGGAAGTTGTAGTGGAACAGGAAGCTGTCAGTACGCTCGCCCATCAGTTCGTCGATGTTCTGTGCGTCACGCGCAGTACCCAGAGTCGCGGTTACCAGCGCCTGAGTTTCACCACGGGTGAACAGTGCAGAACCGTGGGTACGCGGCAGTACGCCAGTACGCACGTCCAGACCACGAATCATGTCTTTTTCACGGCCATCGATACGCGGCTCGCCTGCCAGTACACGGCTACGAACGGCATTTTTCTCGATGTCGTGCAGGATGTCGCCGAGGTCATTGGCGTCCAGCGTTTCATCTTCAGCAACCAGGGTCGCGATCACTTCAGATTTGATAGCATCAACCTGAGCGTAACGTTCCTGCTTGTCAGTGATGCGGTAAGCATCGCTCAGACGAGCTTTAGCCAGTTCAGCAACGCGCGCGTTCAGCGCTTCGTTGACGGCTTCTGGCTGCCAGTCCCAACGTGGTTTACCGGCTTCTTTCACCAGATCGTTGATGTTCTGAATCACGATCTGCTGCTGTTCGTGGCCATAAACAACCGCACCCAGCATGGTGTCTTCGCTCAGCAGTTCTGCTTCGGATTCAACCATCAGTACCGCGGCTTCAGTACCGGCAACAACCAGGTCCAGTTTGCTGGTTTTCAGCTCTTCCTGGGTTGGGTTCAGCACGTACTGGTCGTTGATGTAACCCACGCGAGCGGCACCAATTGGACCGTTGAATGGAATACCGGACAGAGACAGCGCTGCAGAAGCACCGATCATCGCCACGATATCAGGGTTAACCTGTGGGTTTACGGACACAACGGTCGCGATAACCTGAACTTCGTTGACGAAGCCTTCCGGGAACAGCGGACGAACCGGGCGGTCAATCAGACGCGCAATCAGGGTTTCGCCTTCGCTTGGACGGCCTTCACGACGGAAGAAGCCACCCGGGATTTTACCAGCAGCGTAAGTACGCTCCTGATAGTTAACAGTCAGTGGGAAGAAGTCCTGGCCTGGTTTAGCTTTTTTCTGGCCGACAACGGTCACGAATACCGCAGTGTCATCCATGCTAACCATTACAGCGGCAGTAGCCTGACGAGCCATCATGCCGGTTTCCAGGGTTACGGTGTGTTGGCCGTACTGGAATTTACGAACGATCGGATTTAGCAAAATTTTACCCTTTCTTGATAAGGGACAGCGCACCACTGAGCGTGCCGTCCATTGACCCGATCTTCTGGCATCCTCGCGACTAATGACAATCCTAACCGCCGTGGGTTAAGCCTCTCATTAGCCGCGCGAAACTCTGCTCGGAAGATCATTTATCGCAGCAATACAAACAATACATGAGTTTCAGCCTAATTGCTGCCATCTGGTTGAAAAAAGGGGCCATAAAGGCCCCTCTTTCTGAAACTCGCCAGAATTAGCGACGCAGACCCAGACGCTCGATCAGCGCGGTGTAGCGTGCAACATCTTTACGCTTCAGGTAGTCGAGCAGTTTACGACGCTGAGAAACCATACGCAGCAGACCACGACGGCTGTGGTGATCTTTTTTGTGCTCAGAGAAGTGACCCTGCAGGTGGTTGATCTGAGCGGTCAGCAGTGCAACCTGAACTTCGGTAGAACCACTGTCGTTAGAACCACGACCAAACTCGGAAACGATTTTTGCTTTAGCTTCAACGCTTAGAGACATTTTAAACTCCAGAATTAATAAGGAAAAAGGGTGCCGATCTCTAATTCAGCGACCCCAGGATTAACGCTGTCCTACGGGTAAACCGTTGTTCAGACGTTAAGCCGCAATATTCTACCTGCAGCGACTTGTTATCGCAAGGTGAGCGATTATTGCGGGTACTCAACGACCAGACGGCGTGGTGCCACGCGGCCTTCATCGTCAATTTCGCCCATACCGATGAATTTGGCTTCATCGCCTTCAGTCACGCGGACTAATCCGGTCGCTGTCACGTTCGAAGAACGCACAGGATTACCGTTTTTGAAGTACACGGAAGAGGTCAACGGCAGGTTCACCACAGGGAAGTCCGATGCCGGACTGTCCATCGGCATGAGTAAAGGATCCAGCAACTGGGCAGCAGGAATATCTTGCGCTTGTGCCTGAGCAACCAGCGCATGGAGCTGTTCCAGTGTCACCATCCGCTCGACCGGGTAACGGCTCACCGCCAGACGACGCAACATGATGACGTGTGCGCCACAGCCGAGCTTCTCGCCCAGGTCATCAATGATTGTCCTGATGTAAGTGCCTTTCGAACAGTGGATCTCAAGCTCAAGCTCATCGCCTTCATGGCGAATAAACAGCAGTTCGTAGACCGTGATCGGCCTGGCCTCACGCGGAATATCAATGCCCTGACGAGCGTATTCATACAGCTTTTTACCCTGATACTTCAACGCCGAATACATCGACGGCACCTGCTGGGTATCACCGCGGAAGCTGTCCAGTGCAGCAGCCAAATCGGAGGCGCTGAAAGTCATTGGACGCTCTTCGACGATTTGGCCATCGGCATCAGAGGTATCAGTACGCTGCCCAAGTTTCGCAATCACGCGATAGCGCTTGTCGGAATCAAGCAGATACTGAGAAAACTTGGTGGCCTCACCGAGACAGACCGGAAGCATACCGGTCGCCAGCGGATCGAGCGCGCCGGTGTGCCCTGCACGGTTGGCGTTATAAAGACGCTTTACCTTTTGCAGAACGTCGTTGCTGGAGGCACCCTGAGGCTTGTCCAGCAGCAACACACCATGGATATCGCGGCCACGACGACGAGGACGACTCATTAGTCCTCCTTGCTGTCGTCCGGGTTCACACGACGCTCATCGTCATGCTTCACCACGTTGGTCACGAGGTTGGACATACGCATCCCTTCGACCAATGAGTTGTCGTAGAAGAAGGTCAGTTCCGGCACGATACGCAGACGCATGGCTTTACCCAGCAGCGTACGAATGAAGCCAGACGCATCCTGCAAAGCACGGATGCCCGCTTTAACAGCGGCTTCGTCTTTGTCGTTCAGGAAGGTCACAAACACTTTGGCATAAGCCAGGTCACGGGAGACTTCCACACCGGAGACGGTGGTCATCAGGCCAAGACGTGGATCTTTAATTTCGCGCTGCAGGATGATAGCAATTTCTTTTTGCAACTCCTGACCGACGCGCTGCGGGCGACCAAATTCTTTCGCCATAATACATTCTCCAGAATAAAGACAACTAAAGGGGCTATTAGCCCCTTTTGAAATTCATGCCGGGTGGCGCTTCGCTGACCCGGCCTGGACGCTGGCTAATCCTTGCGGATTAGTCGATGCTGCGTTGGATCTCAATGATCTCGAACACTTCGATCATATCGCCAACACGAACGTCGTTGTAGTTCTTCACGCCGATACCACATTCCATGCCGTTACGGACTTCGTTAACGTCATCTTTGAAGCGACGCAGGGATTCCAGCTCGCCTTCATAGATAACCACGTTGTCACGCAGTACGCGGATTGGGTTGTGACGCTTGATGTTACCTTCGGTAACCATACAACCGGCGACCGCACCGAATTTCGGCGATTTGAACACGTCACGAACTTCAGCCAGACCAATGATCTGCTGTTTCAGTTCTGGTGACAGCATGCCGCTCATCGCTGCTTTCACTTCGTCAATCAGATGATAGATGACGGAGTAGTAACGCAGATCCAGGCTTTCAGCATCAATGACGCGACGCGCAGAAGCATCAGCACGGACGTTGAAGCCAACCAGGATAGCGTTGGAAGCTGCAGCCAGCGTTGCGTCGGTTTCGGTGATACCACCTACGCCAGAACCGATGATCTTCACTTTCACTTCGTCGGTAGACAGTTTCAGCAAGGAATCGGAGATCGCTTCGACAGAACCCTGTACGTCGGCTTTCAGAACAACGTTCACTTCGTGAACTTCGCCTTCGGTCATGTTGGCAAACATGTTCTCCAGCTTGGACTTCTGCTGACGAGCCAGTTTGACTTCACGGAATTTGCCCTGACGATACAGCGCAACTTCACGCGCTTTTTTCTCGTCACGTACAACGGTCACTTCGTCACCGGCAGCCGGAACACCGGACAGACCCAGGATTTCCACTGGAATGGACGGACCTGCTTCCAGAACTTCCTGACCCAGTTCGTCACGCATCGCACGAACGCGACCGTATTCGAAGCCACACAGAACGATATCGCCCTTGTGCAGAGTCCCTTCACGAACCAGCACGGTAGCAACCGGACCACGACCTTTATCCAGGAAGGATTCGATAACTGCACCGCTTGCCATACCGTTACGAACCGCTTTCAGTTCCAGAACTTCAGACTGCAGCAGGATTGCGTTCAGCAGGTCATCAACACCGGTACCCACTTTTGCAGAGACTGGGATGAACTGCGCTTCACCGCCCCACTCTTCCGGCATAACACCGTACTGAGACAGTTCGTTCTTAACGCGATCCATGTCCGCTTCAGGCTTATCGATTTTGTTCACAGCAACGACCAGAGGCACCTGCGCCGCTTTCGCGTGCTGGATAGCTTCGATGGTCTGCGGCATGACGCCGTCGTCTGCGGCAACAACCAGAACAACGATATCCGTTGCCTGAGCACCACGAGCACGCATGGAGGTAAACGCGGCGTGACCCGGGGTATCCAGGAAGGTGA
Source organism: Scandinavium sp. NPDC088450 (assembly GCF_044900545.1). Taxonomy (NCBI): domain Bacteria; kingdom Pseudomonadati; phylum Pseudomonadota; class Gammaproteobacteria; order Enterobacterales; family Enterobacteriaceae; genus Scandinavium; species Scandinavium sp. NPDC088450. The sequence goes on from NZ_JBJDNI010000007.1 coordinate 101,532, forward strand.
TCATACCGTTGTCAGTTTCAACGTGGTAAGCACCGATATGCTGGGTAATGCCACCTGCTTCGCCAGACGCCACTTTCGTTGAACGAATGTAGTCGAGCAGAGAGGTTTTACCGTGGTCAACGTGACCCATGATGGTCACGACTGGCGCACGTGGCTCAGCAGCAGCACCGGTATCACGGTCGCTCATTACCGCTTCTTCCAGCTCGTTCTCACGGCGCAGGATAACTTTGTGGCCCATCTCTTCGGCAACCAGCTGTGCGGTTTCCTGGTCGATGACCTGGTTGATGGTCGCCATCGCGCCCAGCTTCATCATCGCTTTGATGACCTGAGAACCTTTGACGGCCATCTTGTTAGCCAGATCGCCAACGGTGATGGTTTCACCAATCACAACGTCACGGTTTACGGCCTGAGCTGGCTTCTGGAAGCCCTGCTGCAGAGTGGAACCTTTACGCTTACCGCCTTTGCCGCCACGAACGGCAGCGCGAGCTTCTTCGCGATCGGCTTTGGATTCAGCGTGCTTATTGCCTTTCTTCGCTGGACGAGCCGCTTTCGCGCTACGAGTGCGACCACGGCCGGCTTCGCTTTCACGATCGTTTTCGTCTTCAGCCTGGCGAGCATGCTGAGAAGTGGTGACGTGATAATCGCTGGTATCCTCAGTCGGCTCAGCGTTATTCACCCCATTTTTCTCGTTTTCTTCGGCCATGCGGCGGGCTTCTTCCGCGACGCGGCGAGCTTCTTCTTCAAGCTTGCGACGCGCTTCTTCTTCCGATTTACGCTTCAGCTCTGCAGCTTCAGCTTCACGGCGGGCTTTCTCAGCCTGGGCGGTTTTGGTCATATCGTCTGTCTGTTGATTGCTCACTTTGTCTTTTTCCGCAACTTCACGCTTCGCTTTTTCAGCGGATTCGCGCTTAGCTTGTTCTGCGGCCTCACGTTCAGCTTTTGCCTGTGCCTCACGCTTGGCTGTTTCTTCAGCCTCACGACGGGCTTGTTCTTCCGCTTCACGCTTCGCTTCTTCTTCCGCCAGACGGTCAGCTTCCTGCGGGTCACGTTTTACAAAGGTACGCGTTTTGCGGACTTCAATCTGCACCGATTTGCTCTTACCACCGGTTCCCTGAACGCTCAGGGTGCTCCGGGTTTTACGCTGCAGCGTCAGCTTGTCAGGCGCTGAACCGTGTTCACGGTTCAGGTGTGCTAACAAGGTTTGTTTTTCTTGCGCGGTCACAGAATCTTCAGCTTTCTTCGGGATACCTGCATCAGCAAATTGCTGTACCAGGCGGTCCACGGAAGTCTGAATTTCTGCGGCCAGCGTTTTTACGGTTACATCTGTCATGCTGTTCCTTCCTGCTACAGTTTATTACGCTTCGTCGCCGAACCAGCAAATATTGCGTGCGGCCATGATGAGCTCACCGGCTTTCTCGTCGGTCAAACCTTCGATATCAGCCAGGTCATCAATGCCCTGATCGGCAAGATCTTCCAGCGTACAAACACCGCGGGCAGCCAGCTTAAATGCCATTGCACGATCCAGACCTTCAAGGTTCAGCAGATCGTCAGCCGGTTTTTTATCACCGAGGCTTTCTTCCTGAGCCAGCGCCAGCGTAGTCAGTGCGTTTTTCGCACGTTCACGAAGTGCCTCAACGGTCTGTTCGTCCAGGCCGTCGATTTCCAGCAGTTCTTTCATTGGCACATAGGCCAGTTCTTCCAGGCTTGAGAAACCTTCTTCAACCAGCACGGTGGCGAAGTCTTCATCAATATCGAGATATTTGGTGAAGGTATCGATCGCCGCATGGGCTTCAGCCTGATGCTTCGCCTGCAGATCGTCAACAGTCATAACGTTGAGATCCCAGCCGCTCAGCTGTGAAGCCAGACGCACGTTCTGACCATTACGGCCGATCGCCTGCGCCAGGTTACCCGCTTCAACGGCGATATCCATGGTGTGCTTATCTTCATCAACTACGATAGAAGCAACGTCTGCCGGTGCCATCGCGTTGATCACGAACTGAGCCGGGTTATCGTCCCACAGAACGATATCGATACGCTCACCGCCAAGCTCAGTAGAAACGGCCTGAACACGCGCACCACGCATACCCACGCAAGCGCCGACTGGGTCGATACGCTTATCGTTGGTTTTCACTGCGATTTTCGCACGAGAACCAGGATCGCGGGCAGCGGCTTTGATTTCGATAACTTCTTCGCCAATTTCCGGCACTTCGATGCGGAACAGTTCTACCAGCATTTCCGGCTTGGAACGGGTCACGAACAGCTGCGCGCCACGCGCTTCCGGACGCACGGAGTAAAGTACGCCGCGAATACGGTCGCCCGGACGGAAGTTTTCACGTGGCAGCATGTCTTCACGCAGGATCACAGCTTCAGCATTGTTGCCGAGATCCAAAGAGATGTTGTCGCGGTTCACTTTCTTCACCACGCCGGTGATGATTTCACCTTCATGCTCACGGAACTGATCAACAACCATCGCACGCTCCGCTTCGCGGACTTTCTGTACGATAACCTGTTTCGCGGTTTGAGTGGTGATACGGTCGAAGGTCACAGACTCAATCTGGTCTTCCACATAATCGCCCACATTAAAGCTCTCGTCTTCATAACGAGCGGCTTCGAGGGTGATTTCTTTCGTTGGTTGAGTCACTTCTTCAACAATAACCCAGCGACGGAAAGTATCGAAATCACCGCTCTTACGATCGATTTCTACGCGAACATCGATCTCTTGTTCGTATTTTTTCTTGGTTGCCGTAGCCAGTGCACTTTCCAGCGCTTCGAAAATCTTTTCGCGCGGCAGTGACTTTTCATTGGAAACGGCTTCAACAACAGCCAAAATTTCTTTGTTCATCGGGGCCTTTCACCTCAATCCAGACTGTTAAAAGTGGGGAACCAGGTTCGCCTTCTGGATGTTACTCAGCGCGAACACTTCATCTTTGCCTTCGACTGTAACAGTGATCATCTCACCATCTACCGCTTTGATAATGCCCTGCCATTTACGACGGTTCTGAACCGCCATGCGCAGGACAACCGTAACCTCTTCACCGAGGAAACGTGTGTAATGTTCAGCGGTGAACATAGGACGGTCGAGCCCTGGTGAGGAAACTTCCAGGTTGTAAGCGACGGTAATGGGGTCTTCGACATCCATGACGGCACTGACCTGGTGGCTCACATCAGCACAATCATCAACATTGATGCCATCTTCACTATCAATATAGATGCGCAGCGTGGATGTGCGACCGCGAATGAATTCGATGCCAACCAGCTCGAAGCCCAGTGCCTCAACCGGCGCCGTAAGCATCTCTGTTAATTTCTGTTCTAATGTGGACAAGCCCACCCCCAAGACATAAAAAAAGGGCGTAAAGCCCAGTTATTCTTTAGTCAGATAACAAAAAACCCCGATAAATCGGGGCTTTAGATAACTGAACCCTATAACCGCAAATGCGGTCTGGAGTACTTTCCGTGAGAATTTTTTCAAATCCAGCGACGACATACGAAGAGTATATTTGAAAAAGAACTCAAAGGGAAAGTGGTTGCGGGGGCCGGATTTGAACCGACGACCTTCGGGTTATGAGCCCGACGAGCTACCAGGCTGCTCCACCCCGCGCCTGAAACGTGGCATATTTTACCGGGTTTAGGTAAAAAACGCAAATACTGCTGGGATTTGGTACCGAGGACGGGACGTAAAATCGGCCTGCAGTATATTGAAAATAAATGGCTTCTGTCAACCCATTAATATCCCTGCTTGTTCGGGCATAAAAAACCTGCTGTTATGCATAATGTTAGCGCCTCTGGCCGGGAATTTTTCAAGGAAAATTCATGAATCACTTCCTGTTCCGGAAAAAAGATGATTAAATGAAAACTCACTTATTTTGCATAAACATGCAGTGATAGCAGAAACTTTTACCTCAACACAGTCTGGCAAGCAGGGTTTTACTTTATGACGACGATTCTCAAGCATCTTCCATCTGGTCAACGTATTGGTATCGCTTTCTCCGGTGGTCTGGACACCAGCGCCGCACTGCTGTGGATGCGAAAAAAAGGCGCTGTGCCGTACGCCTACACCGCGAACCTCGGTCAACCTGATGAAGAGGATTACGATGCTATCCCACGCCGCGCAATGGAATACGGTGCCGAGAACGCGCGCCTGATCGATTGCCGTAAACAACTGGTTGCTGAAGGCATTGCCGCCATTCAATGCGGAGCCTTCCACAACACCACCGGCGGTTTGACTTATTTCAACACCACCCCGCTTGGCCGCGCCGTTACTGGCACAATGCTGGTTGCCGCGATGAAAGAAGATGGCGTGAACATCTGGGGTGATGGCAGTACCTACAAAGGCAACGATATCGAACGTTTCTATCGTTACGGTCTGCTGACCAACGCCGAGCTAAAAATTTACAAACCGTGGCTCGACACTGACTTTATTGATGAACTCGGCGGCCGTCAGGAAATGTCTGAGTTTATGATTGCCTGTGGCTTCGACTATAAAATGTCCGTTGAGAAAGCCTACTCCACAGACTCCAACATGCTGGGTGCAACCCACGAAGCAAAAGATCTGGAATTCCTGAACTCCAGCGTCAAGATAGTCAACCCGATCATGGGCGTGAAGTTCTGGGATGAGAACGTGAAGATCCCTGCGGAAGAAGTCACCGTTCGTTTTGAGCAAGGCCATCCTGTCGCGCTGAATGGCAAAACATTCAGCGATGATGTGGAGATGATGCTGGAAGCCAACCGTATCGGCGGTCGTCACGGCCTGGGGATGAGCGATCAGATTGAAAACCGCATCATCGAAGCGAAGAGCCGTGGCATTTATGAAGCACCGGGCATGGCCCTGCTGCACATTGCTTATGAACGTCTGCTGACCGGCATTCACAACGAAGACACCATTGAGCAGTACCACGCTCATGGTCGTCAGCTGGGCCGTCTGCTGTATCAAGGCCGCTGGTTCGATTCCCAGGCACTGATGCTGCGTGATGGGTTGCAACGTTGGGTAGCAAGCCAGATAACTGGCGAAGTCACCCTGGAGCTGCGTCGTGGGAATGACTACTCCATCCTCAACACCGTCTCTGACAATCTGACCTATAAGGCTGAGCGTCTGACCATGGAGAAAGGGGATTCGGTGTTCTCACCAGACGATCGTATCGGCCAGTTGACCATGCGCAATCTGGACATTACCGATACCCGTGAAAAACTGTTCGGCTACGCAAAAACCGGTCTGCTTTCAGCCTCCTCCGGTAATGGATTGCCTCAGGTTGAAAACCTGGACAGCCACGTGAAGAAGTGATGCTTTGCATAGCATAAAGGCCGGATACCCGGCCTTTTTTTTTATTTTTACATCCAAAAGAAGTTGATAATCACTCACATTTTTAGAGCACATCCCTTTTTTAGGTCTCTTTTACCTGTCCGTTTCGTTCGTTGTGTTTTACCATGCTCATCTATAATTCTGACGTAATAACTCATCAGTATTCATGAGGATTCTCAATGCATCTTACGCAACCTGATCGCCCTCAAGAGGCGATTAACCGTCTTCTAAACGCGCTGGAACCCCATGCAATCCCCATGAACGCCATCGCCAGAAAGAAAATCAGCTGGGAATACAAAGGAAAGCATCAGCTTTATCTGTTTAAAAAAGGCGAGATCTCTATCCTGCGTTCTTCAGATGGGTTGTTGATGGTCACCGTTTACGAGCCTCATCTGTTTGGCATTGCCGAAATGATGCAACCGATGCGTACGCATGGTTTACGTGCGGAAGTCGAATGCGAAATTCTGCGAATGGATGCTGAGGACGCTATTCAGATTTTACGTGAGAAACAGCTGTGGGAAGAGGTCACTATTCTGCTCTCCTACCACACCGCCTATTTGACCTATCGCGATGCACTTGTTCTACAGCAACGAACCTATTCAGTTATCCGCAATCATTTATTAGAAATGATCTTACTCCCTGAAGAGACGAGAATGCGCATTTCAATGCTCGATTATATTCAGGACCGTACTCACCTTTCACGCAGTAGCGTGCTGAATGTGCTCTCCGCACTGAAAAAAGGGAAATATATCCAGTTCATACGCGGTGGATATTTACAGCATATTGAAACACTTCCTGAAAAATTCTAAGACTTCCAGGCCTTCCTGAATTCACAAATAATAGAAGGCCTTTACATTTAAAAACACAATGACACGCCTGGAAAACCTACTGCTTAAAAAGCACGCCAGATTTAAATTTAAACCGTTTTGAATTATCCAATAATAATCATTGGTCCTATCTTAGCAGCCTGCGTTTATCAGTAATCCCATGCTCGCTTTGATAACGGATGATTGTTAAAAATGAAAAAAACTCTTGTTGCCTTGATGGTTTTAAATGCTTGTGCAGTATCCACTGCTTTCGCCGCGGGTGATGCAGGTACCTGGTACGGTGGCGCTAAATTCGGCTGGTCTCACTATTTCGATGCCAGCGGAAATAAAGACTTCAACGATAACCTGCATGACGCGACTGATTTCGATATCGATCACGACAATGTCGGCGGCGGTGTATTCGGTGGCTATCAGATCAATGACTGGCTGGCGGTAGAAGGCGGTTACGACTACCTCGGCAACATGCAGATCAACGGCAATAACGGCGTTAACGGCGCCAAAATGAAAAGCCAGGGTCTGCAACTTTCCCTGAAAACCAGCTACGGCTTTACCGATAACTGGGATATCTATGGCCGCTTCGGCGCCATGGGCTATCGTGCTGAATCCGACATCAGTGGCCACAACAAGTTTGAAACCGGCATCCGTCCCGTTGTCGCTTTGGGAACTGAATATGCCTTTACGCAGAACTGGGCAGGCCGCCTGGAATACCAGTGGGTCAGCAACGTTGGTAACTCCAACCAGATTGGTGTGAGTGCAGATGTCAGCTCTGTAACGGCTGGCGTGGTGTACCGCTTTGGCCAGCACGATGACGCGCCGGTTGTGGCTCCTGCCCCTGTTGAAGCCCCTGCACCTGAAGTAAAAACCTTCAACCTCAAGTCTGACGTGATGTTCGGTTACGATTCCGCGATGCTGACTGAAGAAGGTAAAGCCGCCATCAATCAACTGTATAACTCCCCAGAAATGCAGGCGGCAAAAGGTCATTCCACGACGGTAATTGGTTACAGCGACCGCACTGGCAAGGCTGAATATAACCAACAACTTTCCGCACAACGTGCTCAGTCAGTTGCCGATCAACTGGTGAACCTGGGCATGCCAGCAGCCAACATCCAGACCGAAGGCCGTGGCGCCAGCGATTCTGTCACGGGAAACACCTGTGACAACCAGAAAGGAAACGCTCTGATTTCCTGCCTGGCACCCGATCGTCGCGTTGTCGTGCAGATCTCCGGCCAGTAATTTATCGCGACAGCAAACACTTGATTTATTTGCCCGAGCAAACGCATCGGGCTTTTTTTATTTGAGGGAGCAACCCATGCGTAAGTTTACATTCAAAGCCGCCGCGCTTGTTGTGGCACTTGGCACCATGAGCGCAGCAAGTGCCGCCATTAACCTTCATGGCGAAGCCGGTGAAGAGTACACCAATTTATCCGCCAGTTTTGGCGCGAACGAGCCCGGATTGACGTTCAACGGCAATTGGGCACACAGTGATAACGACGGCGATGTGGCAGGTCTTGGCATGGGCATAAACATGCCACTTGGGCCGGTTCTGTTTACCCTCGGGGGTAAAGCTCTGTACCTGAATCCGAAGAGTAGCGATGAAGGCTATGCCGTTGCCGTGGGCGGCGGAGCACAAGTCCCACTGGGTGATTTCATTACGGTGTTTGGCGAGTACTACTACTCACCGGACTCACTCTCCAGTGGTGTTGACGACTACGTAGAGGCAAATGCTGGTGTACGCCTGCGTGTCATTAAATCGATGTATGTCGAAGCTGGCTACCGTTATATCGATATGGCAGGGAAAGATGGCCATCGGGATAATACTCTGGCCGATGGCGGTTACGCTGGTTTCAATTTCACTTTCTAGCACCCCACAGGATCGCCGGGCGACCGGCAATCCTGATCCCATCAAGCAGCGACATTCAGCGGCTTAAGCATTTCGTTAATCGCTTTAAGCCCGGCAATATTGCCCTCTTTCCGATACGTTTCATTCATCGCTGAAATTTGCTCAAGTTTTGATAACGCCGTATAAACCTGGTGCGCATCGCTATGAGTATCAAATATTTCAGACGGTTTTACATCCTTCAGCATCGTTGATTTCAGCGAGTACTGGAGCTTGCTGAGACGGGCTGCATTCTCTTTATAGCAATGAGTCACATCTGAACTTTCTGCGCTCACGGCCTCCTGAGAATGTACGACGGGCACAGCCATATCCTGGATTTCAGTAACCGTATTTGATGAGGATGAACTGCTGCATCCCGCCAGTAATAAGAGTCCTGTCAGAGAAAGCAATTTGGTGATAGTCATGGCGTCTTCAGATCCGCATAGATGATGTAAAAACAAACGATGAAGACTTTATCGGGTTAACGCAGGTCCAGACAGGAGAGTTTTGTTTATAAAAAAACTCTGGAATAAGGCGAAAAACAGAAAGGACAAAAACAAAAAAAGACGTCTTACGACGTCTCTTTTCTGGAATATTGGTACCGAGGATGGGACTCGAACCCACAAGCCCGTTAGGGCACTACCACCTCAAGGTAGCGTGTCTACCAATTCCACCACCTCGGTACTGAGTACTTAGTGTGGGATATCGCTGCTCGGCTGTGCCGGTGCTGCTGGCTGAGTCTGCTCCGATTTCGGTGCAGTCAGATTTTCCCACTCGCTTCCTTTACTGGTTTTGTTGGTATTCAGGTTACCCAGAACCAGACTGATAATGAAGAACAGCGTCGCCAGAATCGCGGTCATGCGGGTCATGAAGTTACCAGAACCCCCTGAACCAAACAACGTAGCGGATGCGCCTGCTCCGAAGGAGGCTCCCATATCAGCGCCTTTACCCTGCTGCAGCATGATCAGACCAACGAGGCCAATCGCAACAAGAAGGAAAACGACCAAAAGAGCTTCGTACATAATCAACCTGTTCCTTGCGGGATTACCGCATACCAAGTGCTTCAACCAATAAAGCGGGATTTATTAACGTTTCCCACTGAAGCGGGTGTGAATACTAACCAAAGCGAATTGGCTTCGCAAGGGCAATTTTGATGCATTGTATCAAGTGCGGAAAAAAACAGCAAAAGACACACTGTGCGGCAACAAAAAGGCGACAAACGCCGCCTTTTTAAACGGTTATGGTGGGGTTAAACCGCTTTCACTGCGTCAGCGATTCGGTGAGCGAAGGCGTTAACCTGAGCTTCATCTTCACCTTCTACCATCACGCGAATCAGTGGCTCAGTGCCCGATTTACGCAACAGAACACGGCCACGACTTCCCAGCGCAGACTCCACCTCAGCGGTGACGCTTTTCACTGTCTCGTTCTCGAGTGGGTTTTCTGCACCGTCGGTGTAACGGACGTTAACCAGAACCTGTGGGAACATCTTCATGCCGCTACACAGATCCTGTAACGTCATGTGGTTGCGCGCCATCGCCGCAACAACCTGGAGTGCTGCCACGATACCGTCACCAGTCGTGGTTTTGTCCAGCAGAATGACGTGACCGGAGTTTTCAGCCCCAATGCGCCAGCCCTTCTCCTGCAGTTTTTCCAGCACATAGCGGTCGCCCACTTTCGCGCGTGTAAACGGAATGCCAAGCTGCTTCAGTGCCACTTCCAGGCCCATGTTACTCATCAGCGTGCCGACAGCACCGCCGCGCAGCTGGCCCTGACGCAAACCTTCACGAGCGATGATATACAGGATCTGATCGCCATCGACTTTGTTACCCTCATGGTCAACCATGATCACGCGGTCGCCGTCACCGTCAAAAGCGATACCCAGATGGGCTTTTTCTGCCAATACGCGCGCCTGCAAAGCACGAACGTCAGTTGCGCCCACTTCTTCGTTGATGTTCAGGCCATTCGGTTCGCAACCGATAGCGATCACTTTCGCACCCAGTTCGCGGAATACGCTCGGCGCAATGTGATAGGTTGCCCCATTCGCGCAATCGACCACGACTTTCAGCTCGTTCAGATTCAGCTCATTCGGGAACGTCGCCTTACAGAATTCGATGTAACGCCCTGCAGCATCGACGATACGGCTGGCTTTCCCCAACTCGGATGAGTCCACACAGGTGATCTCTTTTTCCAGCTCAGCTTCAATGGCTTCTTCTACTTCATCTGGCAGCTTGGTGCCGTCGATGGAGAAGAACTTGATGCCGTTGTCATAGAACGGATTGTGAGAAGCAGAGATAACAATGCCCGCTTCAGCACGGAATGTGCGAGTCAGATAAGCCACTGCCGGCGTGGGCATTGGGCCGGTAAAGGAAGCCGAAAGGCCGGCCGCCGCAAGACCGGCTTCCAGGGCAGATTCCAGCATATAACCAGAAATACGGGTATCTTTGCCGATGATCACTTTACGTGAGCCATGGCGCGCCAGGACTTTACCGGCAGCAAAACCCAGCTTCAGAACGAAATCAGGGGTGATCGGTGCGTCGCCTACACGGCCGCGGATACCGTCGGTGCCGAAATATTTGCGGTTACTCATAGTATTTGTTTTCCCTTGCAGACAGCGTGGCTTCTACCACACGCATCGCTTCAACAGTTTCTTTAACATCATGCACGCGGATAATATGCGCGCCTTGCATCGCAGCAACCGCGGCACAGGCCAGGCTTCCGCTGAGTCGCTCAGTTGGCCCGACATTCAGTAATTGCCCGACCATCGACTTGCGCGACATCCCCACTAACAGCGGCAGACCAAAGTGATGAAACCCGGACAGACGTGCGAGAAGTGCGTAGTTGTGCTGGAGATTTTTACCGAAACCAAAGCCCGGGTCGAGTAACAATTTCTCTTTTGCGATACCGGCCCGCTCGCAGCGTTCGATATGCTCAATAAAGAAGCGATTTACATCGGCAACGACGTCATCGTACTTTGGCGCTTCCTGCATTGTTTTTGGGTTGCCCTGCATGTGCATCAGGCACACCGGTAAGCCCGTTTCCGCTGCCGCTTCAAGTGCGCCAGGTTCAGTCAGGGAACGGATATCGTTGATGATATGCGCGCCTACACGGGCGGATTCGCGGATAACTTCTGGTTTTGAGGTATCAACAGAAATCCAGACTTCGAAACGCTGGGCGATAGCCTCAACCACCGGGATAACACGAGCCAGTTCCTCTTCCACGCTAACTTCAGCCGCACCCGGTCGCGTTGATTCTCCGCCTACATCAATAATGGTCGCCCCGGCATTGATCATCAGATTGGCGTGTTTCAGCGCATCAACCAGTTGGTTATGCGTGCCACCGTCTGAGAAGGAATCTGGCGTGACATTAAGGATACCCATCACGTGAGGATGCGAAAGATCGAGCATACTGCCCTGGGCAAAGAGTTTCATGGCGGAGTCCTGGCCTTACGGTAATTAACAGAAAAAGAAAAACCCCGGGGCAAGCCCCAGGGTTTCAATCATAAACAACATGTTCAACAACGGAAGACTTACTTGTCGCCCAGTTGCTCTGACATGGTGTTACCCGGATTTGGCGTGCGTGGTTCATCAACCGGACGTGGTGCCTTCGGGGTGCCATTGCTGTCAGAGTTGTTGCTGCTGCCGTTGCTGTCTTCCCAGCCAGCTGGCGGGCGAACATCACGACGAGCCATCAGGTCATCAATCTGCGGTGCATCGATGGTTTCGTACTTCATCAACGCATCTTTCATGGTATGCAGAATGTCCAGGTTATCGTTCAGAAGCTGACGAGCACGAGCATAGTTACGCTCGATCAGCAGCTTCACTTCCTGGTCGATGATACGGGCTGTCTCATCGGACATATGCTTGGCTTTCGCAACAGAACGGCCGAGGAACACTTCACCCTCTTCCTCTGCGTACAGCAGTGGACCGAGTTTTTCAGAGAAGCCCCACTGAGTGACCATGTTACGCGCCAGGTTTGTCGCAACTTTAATATCGTTGGACGCCCCGGTAGACACATGCTCCGCACCGTAGATGATTTCTTCAGCCAGACGACCACCGTACAGCGTAGAGATTTGGCTTTCCAGCTTCTGACGGCTGGCGCTGATCGCGTCGCCTTCAGGCAGGAAGAAAGTCACACCCAGAGCACGACCGCGCGGAATAATCGTCACTTTATGCACCGGATCGTGTTCCGGTACCAGGCGGCCGATAATCGCGTGACCCGCTTCGTGATACGCCGTGGACTCTTTCTGTGCTTCCGTCATCACCATGGAGCGACGTTCCGCACCCATCATGATTTTGTCTTTCGCTTTTTCGAACTCGACCATCGACACGACGCGCTTGTTGCCGCGAGCAGCGAACAGAGCCGCTTCGTTGACGAGGTTAGCGAGATCCGCACCAGAGAAGCCCGGAGTACCGCGCGCAATGATTGCCGCATCGATATCTGGCGCCAGTGGAACGCGACGCATATGGACTTTCAGGATCTGTTCGCGACCACGTACGTCTGGCAGACCGACCACAACCTGACGGTCGAAACGGCCTGGACGCAGCAGCGCAGGGTCAAGTACGTCAGGACGGTTAGTTGCCGCGATAACGATAATACCTTCGTTACCTTCGAAACCATCCATCTCAACCAGCATCTGGTTCAGCGTCTGCTCACGTTCATCGTGACCACCGCCCAGACCTGCACCACGTTGGCGGCCTACGGCGTCGATTTCATCGATGAAGATAATGCACGGCGCCGCTTTCTTCGCTTGTTCGAACATGTCGCGCACACGGGATGCACCCACACCGACGAACATTTCGACGAAGTCAGAACCGGAAATGGTGAAGAAAGGCACTTTCGCTTCACCGGCGATAGCTTTCGCCAGCAGCGTTTTACCGGTACCCGGTGGCCCCACCATCAGGACGCCTTTTGGAATTTTACCGCCCAGCTTCTGGAATCGGCTTGGCTCACGCAGGTATTCAACCAGCTCAGCGACTTCTTCTTTCGCTTCGTCACAGCCTGCGACGTCAGCAAAAGTGGTCTTGATCTGGTCTTCCGTCAGCATGCGCGCTTTGCTCTTACCAAACGACATGGCGCCTTTACCGCCGCCGCCCTGCATCTGGCGCATGAAGAAGATCCAGACACCAATCAGCAGAAGCATCGGGAACCAGGAAATGAAGATAGAAGCCAGCAGGCTTGGTTCTTCAGGCGGTTCACCCACAACTTTCACGTTTTTGGTCAGCAGGTTATCAAGCAGTTTAGGATCGTTAACCGGAATGTAAGTCGTGTAACGGTTACTATCTTTCTTGGTAACGTTGATCTCACGTCCGTTGATACGCGCTTCGCGAACCTGGTCCTGATTGACCTCTTGCAGGAAGGTAGAGTAATCCACCTTACGGCCATTTGACTCGCTGGGCCCAAAGCTCTGGAACACAGACATCAGCACCACTGCGATGACCAGCCAGAGTATTAGGTTTTTCGCCATGTCACTCAAGGGATTAACCTCTTATTACAACTGTGTTAATAACAGCGTCAGGTTACTATACATCCTTCACATTTCATACCGCCGCCGTACCGGCATTGGTGCAAAATCGTCGGGTTATGGTTTTCGCCCGGTCGCTACAATGTACACTTCACGCGAACGAGCGCGCGAAGAGTCCGGCTTACGAACTTTCACTTTCGTAAACAGGGAGCGAATTTCCTTAAGGTACTCCTCGAAACCTTCGCCCTGAAACACCTTCACTAAAAAACTGCCGCCTGGAGCCAAAACATCACGGCTCATCTCAAGCGCCAGCTCCACCAGATACATGGCACGGGGAATATCCACCGCTGGTGTTCCGCACATGTTTGGAGCCATATCGGACATGACAACCTGGACTTTACTGTCACCTACGCGTTCAAGTAACGCTTTCAGCACTAATTCATCACGAAAATCGCCCTGAAGGAAGTCGACACCGACGATGGGATCCATCGGCAAAAGATCGCAAGCAATGATGCGACCCTGACCGCCTATCTGCGTAACGGCATACTGTGACCATCCGCCGGGCGCTGCACCGAGATCGACTACCGTCATTCCCGGCTTAAAAAGTTTGTCACTTTGCTGTATTTCATCAAGTTTAAACCAGGCACGGGAACGTAACCCCTTTTTCTGTGCCTGCTGAACATATTTATCGCTAAAGTGTTCCTGAAGCCAGCGGCTGGAACTGGCAGAACGCTTTTTACCTGTCATTTAACTTTCCCATTGGGACGGTTCATCATATCCGGCTGCGTAAATTTTAACGGCCGATTTGGTGATACTTGGGAGATGGCGGTAGAATGAACCGTTTTCAATCCCAACGTAAGCAAAAATATACGATGAATCTGAGTACTAAACAAAAACAGCACCTGAAAGGTCTGGCACATCCGCTCAAGCCGGTAGTTATGCTTGGCAACAATGGTTTGACCGAAGGGGTACTGGCCGAGATTGAACAAGCGTTGCAGCACCACGAACTCATCAAGGTGAAAATCGCCTCGGAAGATCGCGAGACTAAAGTCCTTATCGTGGAAGCTATCGTTCGCGAAACCGGCGCCTGTAACGTACAGGTCATCGGTAAAACGCTGGTTCTGTATCGCCCAACAGCAGAGCGTAAAATCTCGCTGCCACGTTAAGAGTAACCTGAATTGAACACATGTGATGTGTAAAACGAGGGGTTTTCGCGGGCAGGTGAGCAAAATGCCACGCTCTCAACGTTGATAAAAGGCCGCTATGCGGCCTTTTTCTTATCTTTACATTGCATCAACAAAGTGGAATTACAGGTAATCCACTTTGACTATCTCATATTCAACTTCGCCACCTGGCGTCTGAATGGTCACCACGTCGTCCTGCTCTTTACCGATCAGACCCCGTGCGATAGGCGAGTTTACCGAGATAAGGTTCTGCTTAAAATCAGCCTCATCATCGCCGACGATACGCCAGCTTGTCTCTTCATCGTTATCCAGATTCAGCACCTGTACGGTCGCGCCAAAAATCACGCGGCCAGTGTTCGGCATTTTGGTGATATCGATAACCTGAGCGTTGGAAAGTTTCGCTTCAATATCCTTGATACGCCCTTCGCAGAAGCCCTGCTGCTCACGCGCGGCATGATACTCAGCGTTCTCTTTCAGATCGCCATGTTCGCGAGCATCGGCAATGGCCGCAATGATTTCAGGGCGACGAACGGATTTCAGGTACTCCAGCTCTTCGCGCAGTTTTTCAGCACCACGTAAGGTCATCGGAATAGCTTGCATGGGTTTTACCTCTTCATCATTCCTTGAGGTACAGCTTGCGCTGCGCCCCTGTACTTTCTCCTTCAACCCACGGGCTTACCAGGAGAAAAGCAAAAAGAAAACTGACCCGGAACAAAATTTCCAGGCCAGCGGCAATTTTTCTGTTTGATGCGTATTTTACCCTGAAGTTCACTATGGGTCATCGTTTACTTTACAGGGCTTTGCGCCGTAGTATGACGGTTTGTTTCCAGGTTGTTAGCGCGAGAATATGCGATTTTCCAGATTTATCATCGGATTGACCACCAGTTTAGCATTTAGCGTCCAGGCCGCGAACGTTGAGCAGTACGTCACTCAGCTCCCCGCCGGCGCTAATCTTGCTCTTATGGTACAAAAAGTCGGCGCACAGGCTCCCGACATTGATTATCACAGCCAGCAGATGGCCCTGCCGGCAAGTACCCAAAAAGTGATTACCGCCCTGGCGGCATTGCTGCAACTGGGTCCCGATTTTCGCTTTACCACCACACTGGAAAGTAAAGGTAGCGTTGATAACGGCATTCTGAAAGGTGACTTAATTGCACGATTTGGCGGCGATCCTACGTTAAAACGGCAGGATATCCGCAATATGGTGGCGGTTCTGAAAAAATCAGGTGTCCAGCAAATTGAAGGCAATGTGCTGATCGACACCTCCATTTTTGCCAGCCACGATAAAGCCCCGGGTTGGCCCTGGAACGATCTCACACAGTGCTTCAGCGCCCCTCCTGCAGCAGCGATTGTCGATCGTAACTGC
Organism: Scandinavium sp. NPDC088450; assembly: GCF_044900545.1. Taxonomy (NCBI): domain Bacteria; kingdom Pseudomonadati; phylum Pseudomonadota; class Gammaproteobacteria; order Enterobacterales; family Enterobacteriaceae; genus Scandinavium; species Scandinavium sp. NPDC088450. The sequence continues at coordinate 117,542 of NZ_JBJDNI010000007.1, forward strand.
TTCTCTGTCTCACTTTATAGCGCACAAAAACCCGGCGATTTAGCGTTTATTCGCGTCGCATCCTACTATCCAGTGACGATGTTCAGTCAGGTTCGTACCCTGCAAAAAGGGTCTGGTGAAGCGCAATACTGCGAGCTGGATGTTGTTCCGGGCGATCTGAACCGCTACACGCTGACAGGCTGCCTGCCACAGCGTTCAGAGCCTTTACCGCTGGCGTTCGCCATTCAGGATGGCGCAAGCTACGCTGGAGCAATCCTTAAGGATGAGCTCAAGCAAGCCGGGATAACCTATTCGGGCACATTATTACGCCAGACGCTGACCAACGATCCGGGCACCGTTATCGCCAGTAAGCAGTCGGCACCGCTGCACGATCTGTTGAAGATCATGCTGAAAAAATCCGACAACATGATAGCCGATACCGTCTTTCGTATGATTGGTCATGCTCGTTTCGGCGTGCCGGGGACCTGGCGTGCGGGATCAGACGCCGTCCGTCAGATCCTCCGTCAGCAGGCTGGTGTTGATTTAGGCAACACCATTATTGCCGACGGTTCCGGGCTTTCTCGCCACAACCTGATCGCTCCAGCGACCATGATGCAGGTGCTGCAGTACATTGCGCAGCACGACACCGAGTTGAATTTCATCTCTATGTTGCCGCTAGCGGGTTATGACGGCTCCCTGCAATATCGTGCGGGTCTACATCAGGCGGGTGTGGATGGAAAGGTTTCGGCCAAGACAGGCTCATTGCAGGGCGTATATAACCTGGCAGGCTTTATTACGACGGCCAGTGGCCAACGCATGGCGTTTGTACAGTACCTGTCGGGCTACGCGGTTGAACCTGCGGACCAGCGTAATCGCCGCATTCCATTGGTTCGTTTCGAAAGCCGCTTGTATAAAGACATTTACCAGAACAATTAAAGCAGAAAGGCTCCCGATGGGAGCCTTTTTAGTGCCGGGTGGCGCTGCGCTTACCCGACCTGCTGTTCTTGCAGGCCCGACAAACGAAGTGCCGTCGGGCAACAGAACTTAGTGCTTGTAGATGAACTCAACGCCTTCTTCGTCGTCTTCATCCCAGTCGTCGTCCCAGTCATCATCATCTTCAACGTCAGCGCCTTCAAGCTGCTCGCGATGATAATCGTCCCACATGAACTCGACTTTCTCTGGCTGTTTCTCTTCTTCCGCTTTCGCGACCGGGTTTTCGATGATGAAGGTCATCACATCCCAGCAAAGATCTTTCACGCCCTGCTGGCTTGCCGCGGAGATCAGGTAGAACTTGTCTTCCCAGCCCAGCGCTTCAGCAATGGCTTTCGCTTTGGCTTCTGCCTCGGCTTTGTCCATCAGGTCGATTTTGTTGAACACCAACCAGCGTGGTTTTTCAGCCAGCTTCTCGCTGTATTTTTCCAGTTCGCCGATGATGATGCGGGCGTTTTCCACTGGATCGGAACCGTCAATCGGATCGATATCGATCAGATGAAGCAGTACGCGGCAACGCTCAAGGTGTTTAAGGAAGCGAATGCCCAGGCCAGCGCCTTCCGCTGCGCCTTCAATCAGGCCAGGGATGTCGGCGACCACAAAGCTCTTTTCGTTGTCCATACGAACAACACCAAGGCTTGGCACCAGCGTGGTGAAGGGATAATCCGCTACTTTCGGCTTAGCGGCAGAAACGGCGCGAATAAAGGTAGATTTACCGGCGTTCGGCATCCCCAACATCCCAACATCTGCCAACAGCATCAATTCGAGCTGCAGGTCACGCTTGTCACCCGGCGTACCCATGGTCTTTTGACGTGGAGTACGGTTAACGGAAGACTTAAAGCGGGTGTTGCCCAGACCGTGCCAGCCGCCCTTAGCGACCATCAGACGCTGACCATGCTTAGTCATGTCGCCCATCGTCTCGCCAGTGCCCTGGTCAATCACACGGGTGCCCACAGGGACTTTTACGGTGACGTCTTTGCCACGTTTACCCGTACAGTCACGGCTTTGGCCATTCTGACCACGTTCCGCGCGGAAAGATTTTTCAAAACGGTAATCGATCAGGGTGTTGAGGTTTTCGTCAGCTTCGAGCCAAACGTCACCACCATCACCGCCGTCACCGCCGTCCGGGCCGCCTCGTGGGATATATTTTTCGCGACGGAAGCTTACGCAACCGTTGCCACCATCCCCTGCTACGACCAGGATCGTTGCTTCATCAACAAACTTCATTTTACTCTCCGTAAATCATTCGCCTGAGCGGGGTAACGGGACTACCGCTTCACGCTTACGCCACCGTCCCCATAGACGATGACCAATGGCGGAATACATCGCGCCCGCAACCACGACAAACGCACCGAGATAACCTAAAAGGTTTAACATCGGTCTGGCGAAGAAATCGGGCCAGGCCATTGATAACAAATCTGAAAATAACAGTGTAAACAGCGGGGTCAGCGTAATCAGAGCGCTGACCTGCGCCGCCTGCCAACGGGCCATGGCTTCCGCCAGTGCCCCATAACCCACCAGGGTGTTGAGCCCGCAAAAAATCAGGCACGCCAGTTGCCAGTCACTCAACTGAGCAATTACGCCCGGCCTGGCTAACGGCAATAACGCTATCGTACATAAAGTGTACAGCAAAAACAGGATCTGCTGTGAGGCCAGACGGCGCAATAACACCTTTTGCGCGACCCCATAACTCACCCAGACCGTTGCCGCGCCAACACCGAAAATGACACCCCAGGTGTAATCCGTCAGGCGTGTGAAAATCTCAATCAGGCTGGTGTTGAAGAAGAGCATCAGCCCACAAAGCAACATTGCGGCACCGATTATCTGGGTGCCACGCATTTTCTCTTTCAGGATGACGACGCTCGCCACCATCATCCCCACAGGCGAGAGTTGTCCTATCACCTGCGATGCCGTAGGGCTCAAATACTGCAGGGACGAACTGAACAGAATGAAGTTACCAAACAGCCCACCCGTGGCGATGGCCAACAGCACCAGCCAACGCGGCTTGCGAAAAAGATGCAACTGCGGAAGTTTGCCTTTGATAGCAAGAATGGTCCCCAGACCGAGACTCGCCATCAGGAAGCGGTAGAACACGATGGTAGGAGGTTCCATCACCTCCAGCACCTGCTTCATTGCAATCGGCAACGCACCCCAACACATCGCGGTGGTGAGCGCCAAAAGAATACCAATGCCCGCTTGCTGCTTCATGCCCGTTATCCCTGTCAGAAATTTTCCGGACTCTCAATGTAAAAAGCCCCGCAACACGTTGCGGGGCTTTCATCCGTTACCGGACCGAAAAACTTACTCAGCAACGATGCTGATGAATTTACGGTTGTTCGGACCTTTAACTTCGAATTTCACTTTACCGTCTGCTTTAGCAAACAGAGTGTGGTCACGGCCGCAACCAACGTTGTTGCCAGCGTGGAATTTGGTACCACGTTGACGAACGATGATGCTACCTGCCAGAACAGTTTCGCCACCGAAACGTTTTACACCCAGACGTTTAGCTTCTGAGTCGCGACCGTTACGAGTTGAGCCGCCAGCCTTTTTATGTGCCATTTAATCTACTCCTCAGGTCTTAGGCGCTGATGCCAGTAATTTTCACATCAGTGAACCACTGACGATGGCCCTGCTGCTTACGATAGTGTTTACGACGACGAAACTTAACGATTTTAACTTTCTCGCCACGACCGTGAGCAACAACTTCAGCTTTGATTACGCCGCCATCAACGAAAGGAACGCCGATTTTGACTTCTTCACCGTTTGCGATCATCAGAACTTCAGCGAACTCAACAGTTTCGCCAGTTGCGATGTCCAGCTTTTCCAGGCGAACGGTCTGACCTTCGCTTACTCGGTGTTGTTTACCACCACTTTGGAAAACCGCGTACATATAAAACTCCGCTTCCGCGCACATCCTCGTGTGATTCAGAGTGCGCTATAAATATTCACAATAGGGCGCGAATATTACGCAAAACGAGAGCCTTTGACAAGAGTGTTTGTCGTTCCATGCAGAAAAAAAATACAACCCGCACGGTAACGTTTATCTGCGCCGTTTTTTCAGTACAATCAGGGCTACAATTGTAAACCAATCTCTTCGTTATCCCTTATGGATAAGCGGTAAACAGGACATTAAGCCCGGCTTTTGCGATGAATTTAGAAAAAATCAATGAGTTAACCGCGCAAGATATGGCGGGAGTGAATGCGGCAATCCTTGAGCAGCTCAATTCTGACGTCCAACTGATCAACCAGTTAGGCTACTACATCGTCAGCGGAGGCGGGAAACGCATTCGTCCAATGATCGCAGTTCTGGCAGCACGCGCTGTCGGCTATGAGGGAAATGCACACGTCACTATCGCTGCACTGATCGAGTTTATCCACACCGCCACCCTACTGCATGATGACGTTGTGGATGAATCTGACATGCGTCGAGGTAAAGCCACCGCCAACGCCGCGTTTGGCAATGCTGCCAGCGTTCTGGTGGGCGATTTTATCTATACTCGCGCATTCCAGATGATGACCAGTCTCGGATCGTTGAAGATCCTGGAAGTGATGTCCGAAGCCGTTAACGTGATTGCAGAGGGTGAAGTGCTGCAATTGATGAACGTTAACGATCCGAACATTACGGAAGAGAACTACATGCGGGTTATCTACAGCAAAACCGCACGTCTGTTTGAAGCCGCCGCGCAGTGTTCAGGGCTTCTTGCGGGCTGCACCACCGAACAAGAGAAAGGGCTGCAGGATTATGGCCGTTATCTTGGCACTGCCTTCCAGTTGATTGACGATCTGCTCGACTACAGCGCAGACGGCGAAACGCTGGGTAAAAATGTCGGTGACGATCTTAACGAAGGCAAGCCAACGCTGCCTCTGCTGCATGCCATGCGCAACGGTACGCCAGAGCAAGCTGCGATGATCCGCCAGGCTATCGAGGAAGGCAACGGTCGCCATTTACTCGAACCTGTATTGGAAGCCATGGCCGCCTGCGGTTCTCTGGAATGGACCCGTCAACGCGCTGAAGAAGAAGCAGACAAAGCTATCGACTCCCTGCAATCTCTTCCCGATACGCCATGGCGTGAAGCATTGATTGCCCTCGCGCACATCGCAGTACAACGCGACCACTAATCTGTTCCCGCGCTCTGCGCGGGAAAGTTCTATTAAAGCACCCTCTCCTGTCCGCGCCTGGCAACATCTTAATTTAATCCGAATATCCTTTCCCTTTACTTGAACTTTTTAGAACTACATCGCTTTCAGCGCTATAGTACAACCCCCACCAGAAAGGGGTTATTGGTTTATCAACAGGGAGAAAGTATGGATAAATTTATCGACTGGCATCCTGCAGATATTATTGCCGGACTGCGCAAGAAAGGAACATCGTTAGCGGCAGAATCCCGTAAGAATGGCCTTAGCTCATCAACACTGGCTAATGCGCTTACCCGACCCTGGCCGAAAGGTGAGATGATCATTGCCACAGCATTGGGCACTGACCCATGGATTATCTGGCCATCGCGTTACCACGATCCTATCACTCACGAATTTATCGACAGAACGCAGCAGAGAAGACAACTGAAAGAGAAGTGAGTCAATCCAGCAACCCCCGCGTCGGTTAAGACGGGGGGATGCCAGACTGAAAAGCGAGATTACTCGCCTTTGATACGTTCGATGTTAGCGCCCAACGCACGAAGTTTATCTTCGATACGCTCGTAGCCACGATCGATGTGGTAAATACGTTCTACAACCGTTGTTCCTTCTGCAATACAGCCAGCCAGCACCAGGCTTGCAGAAGCACGCAGATCGGTCGCCATCACCTGAGCGCCAGAAAGTTTCTCAACGCCGTGGCAAATCGCGGTATTACTTTCGATTTCTGCATGTGCACCCATACGGATCAGTTCCGGTAAGTGCATGAAGCGGTTTTCGAAGATGGTTTCTGTTACCACACCCGTTCCTTCCGCCACCAGGTTCAACAGAGTGAACTGAGCCTGCATGTCCGTTGGGAAACCAGGATGTGGAGCGGTGCGCACGTTGACCGCTTTCGGGCGTTTACCGTGCATGTCAAGGCTGATCCAGTCTTCACCGACTTCGATATCTGCCCCTGCTTCACGCAGTTTCGCCAGTACCGCATCAAGCGTATCCGGCTGAGCATGACGACAAACAATTTTCCCGCCAGAGATAGCAGCAGCCACCAGGAACGTACCGGTTTCGATACGGTCTGGCAGAACACGGTACACACCGCCACCCAGACGCGGCACGCCTTCGATGGTAATACGGTCGGAACCCTGGCCAGTGATTTTCGCGCCCAGCGTGTTGAGGAAGTTAGCCGTATCAACGATTTCCGGCTCGCGCGCGGCGTTTTCGATGATGGTCGTCCCTTCGGCAAGCGTCGCGGCACTCATGATGGTGACAGTGGCGCCTACGCTCACTTTGTCCATCACGATATGGGCACCTTTCAGGCGGCCATTCACGGAAGCTTTAACGTAACCTTCTTCCAGTTTGATCTCCGCGCCCAGTTGCTCAAGGCCGGTGATATGCAAATCGACTGGACGTGCGCCAATAGCGCAACCACCCGGCAGAGAAACCTGGCCCTGACCAAAACGAGCCACCAGCGGACCCAGCGCCCAGATAGAAGCACGCATGGTTTTCACCAGCTCATAAGGAGCGCAGAACACGTTCACGTTGCTGGCATCGATCCAGACAGATCCGTTGCGATCGACTTTGGTGCCCAACTGGCTCAGCAGCTTCATGGTGGTGTCGATGTCTTTCAGCTTCGGCACGTTCTGAATTTCTACTGGCTCTTCCGCCAACAGTGCCGCGAAGAGGATCGGCAGCGCAGCATTTTTAGCGCCGGAGATGCTCACTTCGCCCTGAAGACGCGTTGGCCCCTGTACACGAAATTTATCCATTCGTTGATATCTCTTTTAAAATTCACCTGCGCGAAGGGCGGCTGCCCGTCGCTCAAAAACCGTTGAGCTTGCGATCGCGTTCCCATTCGGTCGGGGTATACGCCTTGATCGACAGGGCATGAATGCGGTTATCAGCAATGTATTCCATCAGCGGGGCATAAACGGCCTGCTGTTTCTTTACCCGGCTCATACCATCAAACAGACTGCCCACGGCAATAACCTGAAAGTGACTGCCGTCGCCAGTGACGTGGGCTTCCTGAAGGGAGAGTGCATTCATGAGCACCGTCTGAATTTCATGATTTTCCATGGGGTAATTTCATCTGATAGTGAAAACAGCCCAATATCTTAGAGGAAAGTGAAGCGGTCTTAAACAGACAAAAAGCCCCGACGCACAAAACGTTGAGGCTTTTAAGAATAATGCATTGAATACGTTAAGGGATCAGGTCGACGGGAAGGTTGTAAAGTTGCACCAGCGTATTCATCTTTTCGCTTTTGCCGACGATAGTCACCTGATTGCCCTGAGCGCGAATGAGCGCCACCAGATGGATAAGCAGCGCAACACCTGCGGTGTCCACACGGCTAATCTGACTGAGGTCAATCGTGTCGACGCCCAGAGTGGCCTCTTCGCGAGCGTCCCAAAGAGGAACCAGAAAATCCTGATCAAGTTCCCCTTGCAGGCGTAATTGCCCGGCTTCCCGCGTCCAGCGAAGCGAATCGGCCATTACTTTTTCTGATCCAGCGTGATGGGCTGCTTAGCAATAGACTGCAACTGCGCGGTCAGGCCATCGATGCCTTTGGTACGCAGCAGATCGCTCCACTCATTCTGTTTGGTGGTGATCATGCTGACCCCTTCGGCAATCATGTCAAACGCCTGCCAGTTGCCCGTTTGGGTATTTTTACGCCACTGGAAATCAAGGCGAACCGGTGGGCGGCCATTGGGGTCAATGATGGTCACGCGAATCGGTAAAATCGTCGCATCGCCCAGCGGTTGTTCCGGTGCAATCTGGTAAGTCTGACCATGGTACATCGCCAGTGCCTGGCCGTAAGCCTGCTTCAGGTATTCGTGGAACGCCGCAAAATAGGCTTCACGCTGAGCTGGCGTCGCATCACGGTAGTAGCGGCCCAATACCAGCGCTCCGGCATACTTCACCTGAACATACGGCATCAATTCCTGGTCGACTATCTGACGCAGGTAATCCGGGTTGGAACGAATTTTTGGCTGCTCGTTTTTGAGGCGGTCAAAGGTTTTCTGCGCCGCTTCGTTCATCAGTTTATAAGGATTTGACTGATCGGCTGCCGTTGCCGCCGTCAGTGGGGCAATCACCAGCATGGCAATCATGAGTACACGTTTAAACATGAAGTAAGTCTCCTGAAATTAGTGCGTCGCTCCAGCCGGCGCGGCTGCATCAGTATGGTCTTCCGCCGGGCTTTGCGCATCGCCTGTCGTCTTAGTGTCGCTACCTTTGCTGTTGTAAAGGAACTGGCCAATGAGGTCTTCCAACACCATGGCTGATTTCGTGTCCTGGATAGTGCTGCCTTCTTTAAGCATAGACGTCCCCATTTCCGGATCGTCAAAACCGACATTCAGCGCCAGATACTGCTCACCCAGCAGCCCTGAAGTGCGGATAGCCAGCGAACTGGTATCCGGGATCTGGTTGTATTTCTCTTCGATATCCAGCGTCACGCGCGGCAGGTATGTTTTTGGATCGAGCGTAATATCGGCCACACGGCCTACGACAACGCCCCCGATACGTACCGGTGAACGCGCTTTCAGGCCACCGATATTATCGAAAGTGGCATACACCTGATAAGTCGGTTCAGTCCGTAAAGAGGTGACGTCTGCCGCTTTCAGGCACACAAACAGCGCCGCCAGAAATGCCACTAACAGAAATACGCCTACCCAGATTTCACTTTTTTTCGTTTGCATGAACTCAATTCCCAAACATCAGTGCAGTCAGCACAAAATCCAGCCCCAGCACCGCCAGCGACGAGTGCACCACGGTGCGGGTCGTTGCACGGCTGATCCCGGCGGAAGTGGGGATCGCATCATACCCGTTGAACAACGCAATCCACGTTACGGTAATGGCGAAGACCACGCTTTTAATCACGCAGTTCACCAGGTCCATTCGCCAGTCCACGGCATTTTGCATCGCCGACCAGAAGAACCCCGCATCAATACCTTTCCAGCTCACGCCCACCAAAGAACCACCCCAGATGCCAACGGCAACAAAGATGATAGTCAGCAGCGGGAGCGAAATAACACCCGCCCAAAAACGTGGGGCAATCACGCGGCGCAGCGGGTCCACCGCCATCATCTCCATGCTGGAGAGCTGTTCGGTGGCGCGCATCAGGCCAATTTCAGCCGTCAGCGCAGACCCTGCGCGCCCCGCAAACAGCAAAGCCGCAACCACCGGCCCCAGTTCACGCAGCAGCGACAGCGCCACCAGCATGCCAAGACTGGTTTCTGCGCTGTAGGTCGTCAGCACCAGATAGCCCTGAAGGCCCAGCACCATACCGATGAACACGCCCGAGACCAGAATGATCAGCATCGACAGCACGCCAACGTTATAGAGCTGACGCACTAATAACGGCGCATGCTTACGAAACTCGGGCTTGCCAACGATGGCGTTGAATAACATCAACCCAGCCCGCCCAAAAGTCCTCAGGGTTTTAATCCCCCGATGACCCAGCGAAGCCAGTGCATTTAACAGCATGAGTAACTTAACTCCCTGTTCCGAGAAGATCGTGACGATACTCGCCCGCCGGATAGCGGAACGGCACCGGGCCGTCGGCGATACCATCGAGGAACTGACGCACACGCGGATCGCTGTTGTCCTGTAGCGATTGCGCGCTGCCATGAGCGACGATTTTTTTATCGGCAACGATATAGGCGTAATCCGCGATGCTCAGCACTTCCGGCACATCATGAGACACCACGATGCAAGTCACGCCCAGTGCGCTGTTGAGCTCTGAAATCAGTTTTACCAGCACGCCCATGGTGATGGGGTCCTGGCCAACAAAGGGCTCATCGAACATGATGAGATCGGGCTCAAGTGCAATCGCACGGGCCAGCGCCGCGCGCCGCGCCATCCCGCCAGACAGCTCAGAAGGCATCAGTTTAGCCGCACCGCGCAATCCGACCGCTTCAAGCTTCATCATCACCGTGCTTTTCAGTAACGCCGCAGGCAGACGCGTGTGTTCGCGCAGCGGATAAGCGACGTTATCGAAAACATTCATATCGGTAAACAACGCGCCGGACTGAAACAGCATGCTCATCCGCTTACGGACTGCATACAGGCGCGAGCGAGACATCTTTGGCACGTCTTCGCCGTCGAAAAGAATTTCACCGCCGTCAGGCGGAATTTGCCCGCCAATAAGACGCAGCAGTGTTGTTTTGCCGATCCCTGACGGCCCCATGATGGCTGTAATCTTCCCACGCGGTACCGACAAAGAGATGTTGTCGAAAATTGTTCGCGTACCGCGAGTAAAACTGACACCACGGACGTCGACCAAATTATCCGGTTTCTGGTTCATAGGTTATCCCTGGAAAAACCTCATCAGGTTAAGCATGGCGTGTTATGACGCCACTAACCCATCATTTTTACAGAATCTTACCCGCCGTGGTTAGCGAAAGCAGGCATTTGTTTTACTTTTTCAACGCATAAAGTCAAAATTAAGAATTCGTCCACGCCTTGCGTAGGGTGCAAGTTGGTTGGCGATTATACCTGAAGAAAGGACTTTAGATGCTTTTAGCGACGGCTCTGTTAATAATTGGTTTACTTCTGGTGGTCTACAGTGCCGATCGTCTGGTCTTCGCAGCCTCGATACTTTGCCGCGCAATGAATCTTCCGCCGCTGATCATTGGCATGACGGTGGTCAGTGTCGGCACCTCGTTACCCGAGATTATTGTCTCTGTCACCGCTTCTTTTCACGGGCAAATCGATCTCGCTATTGGCACAGCTATCGGCTCGAATATCATTAACATTCTGCTGATCCTCGGCCTGGCTGCGCTGCTTCATTCATTTACCGTCCATTCCGATATCCTGCGCCGCGAATTGCCGCTAATGTTAGTCGTAAGTCTTTTCGCAGGTTTTGTGCTGTATGATGGGCAGCTCACCAGAATGGATGGCTGCTTCCTGTTTGCTCTCGCCGCCTTGTGGTTGTTTTATATTGTGAAAATCGCCCGGCTCGCCGAGCGACAAGGCAATGACAGCCTGACGCGAGAACAGCTTGCCGAGCTGCCGAGAGAAGGTTCTTTGCCCGTCGCCTGTCTGTGGCTTGGTGTGGCGCTGATTATCATGCCGATGGCGACCCGTATGGTGGTGGATAACGCCACCGTGCTGGCGAACTATTTTGCGATGAGCGAACTGACCATCGGCCTGACCGTTATTGCTATCGGCACCAGCCTGCCGGAGCTTGCGACGGCGATAGCCGGCGCACGGAAAGGAGAAGACGATATCGCCATCGGTAATATCATCGGCTCCAACATTTTTAATATCGCCATCGTGATGGGCATTCCGGCGTTCATTGCGCCAGGAGAGTTCAACCCGTTGGCGTTTAGCCGTGATTACGGGGTGATGGTGCTGGTCAGCGTGATTTTTGCCCTGCTGTGCTGGCGCCGAAAACCGCAAATTGGTAAAGGCGCAGGCGCGTTGTTGACGGGCTGCTTTATCGTTTGGCTGGCGTTCCTTTGGTGGGGCACGCCGTTTTTCGCAGAGTGAATCGGGATAACATTATGTCGCAAATAGATTTGCAACCGGATTTTGACTTTCAGCAGGCAGGCCTTGAGGTGCTGGAGATTGAACGTGAAGGTCTGGCTCAGCTCGATCAATACATTAATCAGGACTTCGCCCTCGCCTGCGAGAAAATAGCCGACTGCGGCGGTAAAGTTGTGGTGATGGGCATGGGCAAATCCGGGCACATTGGCCGCAAGATGGCTGCTACGTTCGCCAGCACCGGCACTTCCTCTTTCTTTGTGCATCCTGGCGAGGCCGCACACGGTGATCTGGGGATGGTCACGCCACAGGATGTGGTCATCGCCTTATCCAACTCTGGCGAATCAAACGAAATTCTGGCGCTCATTCCTGTGCTCAAACGCCTTCATGTGCCGCTTATCTGCATGACCAGCCGCCCTGAGAGCAGCATGGCGAAAGCCGCCGACATTCATCTTTGTGTCAGCGTCCCCAAAGAAGCCTGCCCGCTCGGGCTTGCCCCAACGTCCAGCACCACGGCGGCGTTGGTGATGGGCGATGCCCTTGCCGTTGCTTTACTGAAAGCTCGTGGTTTCACCGCTGAAGACTTCGCGCTTTCGCACCCAGGCGGCGCACTTGGGCGCAAATTGCTTTTACGCGTCAATGACATCATGCACACTGGTGACGAAATTCCCCAGGTCAGCAAAGACGCCTCCCTTCGCGATGCGTTGCTGGAGATCACGCGCAAAAATCTGGGCATGACCGTTATCTGCGACGATCAAATGCAAATCGAAGGTATTTTCACCGATGGCGACCTGCGTCGGGTATTCGATATGGGCGTTGATGTGCGCGATCTCAGTATTGCCGATGTCATGACGCACGGTGGCGTTCGTGTTCGTCCGGGCATTCTGGCGGTAGATGCCCTGAACCTGATGCAGTCCCGTCATATCACCTGCGTGATGGTTGCTGATGGCGACCATCTGCTGGGTGTGTTACATATGCATGATCTGCTGCGCGCTGGCGTAGTGTAAGTAAGGAAAAAACAATGAGTAATGCTGGCGCGTCGGTAACGACCTGCTATGGCCCGGTCAGTACGCAGGTTATCGAGCGGGCGGAGAAAATCCGTCTGCTGATCCTTGATGTCGATGGCGTCCTGTCTGACGGTTTGATTTATATGGGCAACAACGGTGAAGAGCTGAAAGCCTTTAACGTTCGCGATGGCTACGGGATACGTTGTGCGCTGACTTCAGGCATAGAAGTTGCAATCATCACCGGGCGAAAAGCTAAACTGGTAGAAGACCGCTGCAAAACGCTGGGCATTACCCATCTGTGGCAAGGGCAGTCGGATAAGCTCATTGCTTACCGCGAGCTCCTGAAGACGTTATCTTTACGTCCGGATGAAGTGGCTTATGTCGGTGACGACCTGATTGACTGGCCAGTGATGGCTGACGTTGGCCTGAGTGTCGCCGTTGCAGATGCCCATCCGCTGTTGCCACCACGCGCGGATTATGTGACCCGCATTGATGGCGGACGTGGCGCGGTTCGTGAAGTCTGCGACCTGCTGCTGCTGGCTCAGGGCAAACTGGATGAAGCCAAAGGGCAATCAATATGAGTAAAACCAGACGTTGGGTTATCATTCTGCTTTCACTGCTGGCGCTGGTGCTGATTGGCTTTAACCTGGTCGATAAAGACGACACCACGCAGGCCGTGGTCAGCAATAACGATCCGACGTACAAAAGTGAGCACACTGATACGGTGGTTTACAGCCCTGAAGGTGCGCTGAACTACCGGTTAATCGCAGAGCATGTCGAGTATTTTTCCGATCAGGCCATTTCCTGGTTCACCCGACCGTTCTTAACCACTTTTGACGTCAATAAAGTGCCGACGTGGTCCATCAGGGCCGATAAGGCCAAACTGACAAATGACCGTATGCTGTATCTTTACGGACACGTTGAGATCAACGCGTTGACGCCCGACTCTCAACTTCGCAAAGTCACGACGGACAATGCCATTGTGAATCTGGTCACTCAAGATGTGAGTTCAGACGATCTGGTGACTTTGTACGGTACAACATTTAATTCCAGCGGCCTTAAAATGCGCGGCAACTTACGCAGCAAAAACGCCGAGCTGATTGAAAAGGTGAGAACCTCTTATGAAATTCAAAACAAATAAATTCAGCCTCAAGCTTGCTCTCGCCAGTGCTTTGCTGGCCGCCAGTCTGCCAGCGCTGGCGTTGACGGGCGATACCGATCAGCCGATTCACATTGAGTCCGATCAGCAATCCCTCGACATGCAGGGCAACGTGGCAACGTTTACCGGCAACGTCATCGTGACTCAGGGCAGCATCAAGATTAATGCCGATAAAGTCGTGGTAACTCGTCCTGCGGGCGAAAAAGGCAAAGAGACGATTGATGGCTACGGTAATCCGGCCACCTTCTATCAGATGCAGGACAGCGGAAAACCTGTTAAAGGTCACGCCTCCAAAATGCATTATGAAGTTGCCAGCGATCTGGTCGTCCTGACCGGCAAGGCTTATCTGGAACAGCTCGACAGCAATATCACCGGTGACAAAATTACCTATCTGGTGAAAGAGCAAAAAATGCAGGCGTTTAGCGACAAAGGTAAGCGCGTAACAACCGTTCTGGTACCGTCGCAGCTGCAGGATAAGAGCGGCGCCAACAAACCGGCTGAGCAAAAGAAGAGTAACTAATACGTTATGGCAACATTAACTGCGAAGAATCTTGCGAAAGCCTATAAGGGACGTCGGGTGGTTGAAGACGTCAGCCTGACGGTCAATTCGGGTGAAATCGTTGGCCTGTTGGGGCCTAACGGTGCAGGCAAAACCACCACCTTCTACATGGTGGTCGGCATTGTGTCCCGCGATGCGGGCAACATCATTATTGATGATGAAGACATCAGCCTGCTGCCGCTGCATGCACGTGCACGCCGGGGTATCGGCTACCTGCCGCAGGAAGCCTCTATTTTCCGCCGTCTGAGCGTGTTCGACAACCTGATGGCTGTGTTGCAAATCCGTGATGACCTCACCAATGAGCAACGTGTTGATCGTGCCAACGAGCTGATGGAAGAGTTTCACATCGAACATCTGCGTGACAGCCTCGGTCAGGCCCTGTCCGGGGGCGAGCGCCGCCGTGTCGAAATTGCCCGTGCGCTTGCGGCAAATCCGAAATTTATCCTGCTCGATGAACCGTTTGCCGGTGTTGACCCTATCTCGGTCATCGACATCAAACGCATCATTGAGCATCTGCGCGACAGCGGTCTTGGTGTGCTCATCACCGACCACAACGTTCGTGAAACGTTAGCGGTTTGTGAACGTGCTTACATCGTAAGCCAGGGGCATCTGATTGCCCACGGCACGCCAGAACAAATCCTTCAAGACGAACATGTTAAGCGTGTGTATCTTGGGGAAGACTTCAGACTCTGATAGGGTAGTGACTACAGACATTTCTGGTCGGAGATATTTGCCCTGATTATGAAGCAAGGTTTGCAATTAAGGCTCAGTCAACAGCTCGCCATGACGCCGCAACTGCAACAGGCTATTCGCTTGTTGCAGCTTTCTACGCTCGAGCTGCAACAGGAACTCCAGCAAGCGCTGGAGAGTAATCCCCTGCTTGAGCAAACCGATCTTCACGAAGAAGTTGATTCGCAAGAAGAAACTGACAACGAAGCCTTCGACACCGTCGATGCACTCGAACAAAAAGAGATGCCGGACGAGCTGCCGCTCGATGCCAGTTGGGACGAAATCTACACCGCGGGTACCCCTTCCGGCACCGGTACTGATTATCAGGACGACGAATTACCTGTCTATCAGGGTGAAACCACGCAATCGCTTCAGGACTATCTGATGTGGCAAGTGGAGCTGACCCCTTTTTCCGACACCGATCGCGCCATCGCCACCTCTATCGTCAATGCCGTTGATGACACAGGTTATCTCACGGCCACCGTCGAAGAGATCCTCGAAAGCATCGGCAACGACGAGTTGGATCTTGATGAAGTGGAAGCGGTGCTCAAGCGCATTCAGCGCTTCGATCCTGTCGGTGTCGCCGCGAAAGATTTACGCGATTGCCTGTTGATCCAGCTTTCTCAGTTTGCCAAAGAGACGCCGTGGCTTGAAGAAGCGCGAAAGATCATCAGCGATCACCTCGATCTGCTGGCGAATCACGATTTTCGTTCTCTGATGCGCGTCACACGTCTCAAAGAAGACGTGCTGAAAGAAGCCGTCACGCTGATACAATCGCTGGACCCGCGCCCTGGTCAGTCTATTCAGACCGGCGAGCCAGAGTATGTCATTCCTGATGTGCTGGTCCGTAAAATCAGCGGCCGCTGGACTGTCGAGCTCAATTCTGACAGCATTCCGCGCCTGCAGATTAACCAGCACTATGCCGGGATGTGCAATACCGCTAAAAACGAGGCTGACAACCAGTTCATTCGCAGTAATTTGCAGGAAGCCAAATGGCTCATTAAAAGCCTGGAAAGCCGCAATGACACGCTGCTGCGGGTGAGCCGTTGCATCGTTGAGCAACAGCAGGCGTTTTTCGAGCAAGGCGAAGAGTTCATGAAACCCATGGTGCTGGCGGATATCGCCCAGGCTGTGGAAATGCATGAATCCACGATTTCACGCGTGACGACGCAAAAGTATCTTCACAGCCCACGAGGCATTTTTGAGCTTAAGTATTTCTTCTCCAGCCATGTGAACACCGAAGGCGGCGGCGAAGCCTCGTCCACGGCCATTCGAGCGTTGGTGAAGAAGTTAATTGCCGCGGAAAATCCCGCGAAACCACTGAGTGACAGTAAGCTGACCTCCATGCTGTCCGAACAGGGTATCATGGTGGCACGCCGCACCGTTGCAAAGTACCGAGAGTCTTTATCCATTCCGCCGTCCAACCAGCGTAAACAGCTGGTCTGACACAACCGATAAGGAAGACACTATGCAGCTCAATATCACAGGACACAACGTCGAAATCACTGACGCTCTGCGCGAGTTTGTGAATGCAAAATTTGCGAAGCTTGAGCAGTTTTTCGAACGGATCAATCAGGTCTATATTGTGTTAAAAGTGGAAAAAGTGACTCATATCTCGGACGCCACCCTGCATGTGAACGGGGGCGAAATTCATGCCAGTGCGGAAGGGCAGGATATGTATGCCGCCATCGACGGCCTGATTGATAAGCTGGCACGCCAGTTGACCAAACATAAAGATAAACTGAAACAACACTAATTGTCCGGGCGTACGCCTGTCCCGGTCCTTCGGGTCAGGCGGTACGCAGGTGAAATTATGATGAACAACGATTCGGCTCTGCAATTGAGCAATGTCCTTAACCAGGAATGTACCCGCAGTGCAGTTCACTGCCAAAGTAAGAAGCGCGCGCTGGAAATTATCAGTGAACTGGCCGCAAAACAGCTGAGCTTACCGCCACAGGTGGTATTCGAAGCGATCCTGACCCGTGAAAAAATGGGCAGTACAGGCATTGGTAACGGTATCGCCATTCCTCACGGTAAGCTGGAAGAGGATACGCTCCGCGCTGTCGGCGTGTTCGTGCAACTTGATACGCCTATCGCCTTTGATGCGATTGATAATCAGCCGGTCGATCTGCTGTTTGCCCTGCTGGTGCCAGCCGATCAAACCAAAACCCATTTGCATACTCTCTCTCTGGTGGCCAAACGCCTGGCGGATAAGACTATCTGCCGTCGCCTGCGCAGCGCGCAAAGCGATCAGGAACTGTATGAAATTATCACTGGCGAAGAGGTCAGTGATGATGATGCCTAACGGGAGCGTGGTTGTCGTAAGGAGAAACGGCTGATGGTACTGATGATCGTCAGCGGCCGCTCGGGCTCAGGTAAATCTGTTGCCCTGCGCGCGCTGGAAGATATGGGCTTTTACTGCGTGGATAACCTGCCAGTAGTGCTGTTGCCCGAACTGGCGAAAAGCCTTGCTGACCGGCAGATTTCTGCAGCGGTCAGCATTGATGTCCGTAACATGCCGGAATCCCCGGAGATTTTCGAACAGGCAATGCAAAACCTGCCGGAGACATTCTCTCCGCAGTTGCTGTTCCTTGATGCTGACCGCAACACGTTGATTCGTCGCTACAGCGATACGCGTCGCCTGCATCCGCTCTCAAGCAAGAATTTGTCACTGGAAAGCGCCATCGATCAGGAAAGCGATCTGCTGGAACCTCTGCGTTCCCGCGCAGACCTGATTGTCGACACCTCAGAAATGTCAGTCCATGAGCTGGCAGAAATGCTGCGTACTCGCCTGCTGGGCAAGCGTGAGCGTGAGCTGACAATGGTGTTTGAATCGTTCGGCTTTAAACACGGTATCCCCATCGATGCGGATTATGTGTTTGACGTGCGTTTCCTGCCAAACCCGCACTGGGACCCAAAACTCCGCCCAATGACCGGCCTCGATAAACCGGTGGCGGCGTTCCTCGACAGGCACACAGAAGTTCACAATTTTATCTATCAAACGCGCAGTTATCTTGAGCTATGGTTACCTATGCTGGAAACCAACAATCGTAGCTATCTGACAGTGGCGATTGGTTGTACCGGCGGTAAACATCGTTCGGTATATATTGCCGAGCAGCTTGCTGACTACTTCCGCTCGCGCGGCAAGAACGTTCAGTCACGTCACAGGACGCTGGAAAAACGTAAAACATGAGCGTAAAGCAAACCGTTGAAATCACGAATAAGCTGGGCATGCACGCCCGCCCGGCGATGAAGCTGTTTGAACTGGTGCAGACGTTTGATGCCGAAGTGCTGCTGCGTAATGACGAAGGCACTGAAGCGGAAGCCAGCAGCGTTATCGCGCTGCTGATGCTGGATTCCGCGAAAGGCCGTCAGATTGAGATAGAAGCCAGCGGCCCACAGGAAGAAGAAGCCCTCGCAGCAGTCATCGCGCTGTTTAATGCCGGGTTTGATGAAGACTGATTCAGCCTGATTTGCTTCTCCCTTAGCATTACCCCCTCTCCCCTGCCCTCTCCCTCAAGGGAGAGGGAGAAAGCCAGGCCAAACAGTCCCCTCTCCCTGAGGCGCGGGCTATCAAACTGCACACAACTGTCCCCTCTCCCTGAGGGAGAGGGTTAGGGAGAGGGGGAGATCTCAAAGCCAGATGCCCGGCTTAATATAGCTTGTTATCCCGCATAAACTCTTCCCCGCCCAATTGACGCATCTGGCGTAAAATCCACGCCTGTCGGCTGCGGATATAACCTGAAGGCGCATCGGCGCGGAATTTAATCGGGTTTGGCAAAACGGCAGCCAGAAGTGCCGCCTCGGACATCGTCAGCTTGCTTGCTGGCTTATGAAAATAGCGCTGCGAGGCCGCTTCAACGCCAAAAGTGCCCTCGCCAAATTCGGCAATGTTCAGGTAGACGGTCAGAATGCGCTTTTTACTCCAGACGGTTTCAATGCCCACCGTCAGACCCGCTTCCAGTCCTTTGCGCAACCAGCTTCGGCCATCCCACAGAAACAGATTTTTAGCGGTTTGCTGTGACAGCGTGGAAGCCCCGCGAATGCGGTTTTCGTTGCGTTCGTTATGGGCCAGCGCTTTTTCTATTGCGCCTACATCAAAGCCCCAGTGATCAGGGAATTTCTGATCTTCTGCGGCGATGACCGCCAGCCCCATCCACGGTGTCATCTCATCCATGCTCACCCAATCAGAGTGCGCGAGATAGTGGAAATTGCCGCTGAAGATCGCGCCTAGCTGACGCTCAACCATCACGGCTGAAAACGGCACCGGCAACACGCTGAAAAGCGCGATACCGCCGCCCCAAAATACCACCAGCACCAACACAACCCTGAGCAATATGCGTTTTAGCCAGGCCATCGGGGAACGCCGCCGACTCATTCGCTAAGCGCCAGTACGCGTGACACCAGCTTTTCTATCCCGGTGGCCGCTTCAGCAATATCCTGCGCCAGCATATATGCTGGGGTGGTGACAACTTTGTTCTCTTCATCGACCACAATATCGTCCACCGGACAAGGCACATGTTCTGCGCCCATCGCTTCCAGCACCTCCGCCGTATCGATATCGGTGCCGATAGTGATGCGCAGTGGGAAGTCAAAAATCTTCGGTAGCATCGCTGGGGCAATACACATGAAACCGAGCGGTTTCCCCGCCTGATGCATCGCGAGCGTGAGCGCTTTTAACTCCGCATCGACATGGCAATCACTGCCCTGGGAAGCGAAATTGCTGAGGTTTTTGGCCGCACCAAACCCACCAGGGACAATCAACGCATCCAGCGTTTCCACACTGGCCTGCGATAACGGCTGAATATCGCCGCGAGCAAGACGGGCGGCTTCAATCAGCACATTGCGGCTCTCGGCCATTGATTCACCAGTCAAATGGTTAATGACATCTGATTGCCCTTTATCCGGCGCGAAACAGACCGCCTGTGCACCGTTACGCGCAATGGCCAACAAGGTAATCACCGCTTCATGAATTTCGCTACCGTCATACACACCGCAGCCGCTCAGCACTACGCCAATTTTTTTCATCTCGCGTTTCCTTTAAGGCAACTGTCTGAAGCCCATGAATAATTTTGATTTAACCGCCATGCTTCACACATTTTACTGATTTACGTAACAAATAATTTAAGTTTTGCTATCTTAATGAACGTGCAATCCCATTCTCAGGTTGCGTCTGTTCAACACATGAAAACTCCAAAGGCGCAGCCACGTTTTCCCTGGTGTTGGCGCAGTATTCGCGCACCCCGGCTAGACCGGGGTCATTTTTTTATCGGTTCGCCACCCAGGCTTTCAGCGTCGCCACATCCTGTTGCCACTCGGTTTTCATCTCTTCAATCCATTCACCCACGTTATCCCACCAGGCGGGTAAATCTGGGGTTTGAATTTGCTGCCCCAACTGCTGGATATGGCGCAAACCAATCGATCCTGCTGCCCCTTTGATTTTATGCCCTTCCTCAACAATGCCTTTCTGGTCACGAGCCGTCAGGTTAGATTCCAGCACCGCCAGATAGCCCGGCATCATCTTCTCAAACACAGCCAGTCCGTCGGTAATCAGTTTGGGTCCCACCAGCTCGATATATTGCTCAAGCATATCGGTATCGAGTACGGCAGATGATTTGCTGTTGTCAGATGTCGTCACGCGGTTCTCCTCATCGTCAGGGGTGTCCCAGAATTTTTTAATCATGGCGGTCAGCGCAGGCACCGCCAGCGGTTTGCTAAGCACGTCATCCATGCCCGCATCGAGGTACTCTTTTTTGTCTTTCAGCACGTTGGCCGTCAGCGCCACCAGCGGCGGTAATTCATCGGCGTGATAACGCTGCTTCAGCTCACGCGAGATATCCAGCCCGGTCATATCCGGCAGCTGAATATCCAGCAGCACCAGGTCGTAGTCAGCAGGAGAGAACATTTCCAGCGCAGCGGTGCCGGTCATCGCCACATCCACGCTATTACCCAGCTTTTCAAGCACCGAGCGTGCAACAATCACGTTCAGCTCGATGTCTTCAACCAACAGCACGTGCAGCGCTGGCAGCGGCATCTCATCGTCATCCAGCGTATCTTCGACTTCTTCGGCCACAGCAGGCGCATGAACCGTCAAGGTAAAGATGGAACCCTGCCCTGGCTGGCTGACCACGGTGATATCGCCGCCCATGCTCTTCGCCAGACGACGTGAAACAGCGAGACCAATCCCGGTGCCCGTCGCAGGTTTCCCGCCCTGGCTGTCTTTGACCTGATAATACATGGCGAAAATCTTGTCCTGCTCTTCCTGTGGGATGCCCATGCCGGAATCTTCCACCTCGAAGTGCAGCATTTCACCTTCACCATAGCGAATCCGTACAGCGACAGTGCCCTGCTGGGTAAACTTGACCGCATTGCTGATCAGGTTCCAGAGGATCTGCCGCAGACGAGTCCCGTCCGTCGTGACTTTATGCGGCAGTGGCAAGGTCGGTTCCATCACGAAGCGCAGTCCTTTCTGCTGCGCCTGCAGCCCCGACAGATTTTCTAAATCCGCAAGGAAGCCCGTGAAGTCGACCGGCTGGTTATCCAACTGGACTTTACGGCGTTCCATCTTATCCATATCGATAATATCGTTGAAGATATTCCCCAACGTCACGGCAGAAACGTGGATGGTTTTCAGATACTTCTCCTGCTCGGAGGTTAACTCCGTGTCGAGCAGAATACGGCTCAGGCCGACAATACCGTTCAGCGGAGTACGCAGTTCGTGGCTGATGGTCGAAATGAAGGTGGTCTTGTCACGGCTGGCACGTTCAAGGGCGTCCTGATAGCGCTTACGTTCGGTAATATCACGGCCAAAGCCCATCAAGCCATGGCGTTTGCCGACGCGGTCGTAGTACGGCACTTTACGGATTTCGAAGCAGGCTTTACGCCCGTCCGGGTAATCAAGCCATTGTTCATAGGTCAGCGAAACGTTGTGGCGGAAGACTTTCTCGTCGGTTTCAATCACTTTCGCCGCCGCTTCCTCGGAATACACATCGGCGGGCTTCAGGTGAATCAGCTGCTTTTCACTTTTCCCGGTGAGCAATTCCATTGCGCGGTTACAGCCGGAAAATTCTTTGTCTTCGTTGCGGTAGAAGACCAAATCCGGGGACGCATCGAGGAACGAGCGCAGGAAGGATGATTGCTGCTCTAGCTGGATCTGGGTTTCTTCGCGCTCTTTCATCTCAATTTTGAGCTGCTCCAGCGTGGTCTGGCGCTCAGCCTCTGCTTTCTCACGATCGCTGATTTCCTGGTTGAGCTGCGCAATGTTGTCTTTAAGCTGCACATTGAGCTTCAGGTCGCGGTCGCGCATCTCCTCCAGTTTCTCCACCAGCTTTGACAGACGCTGGCGAGACTCCTCCAGTTGCTCCACCACTACCGACAGAAAATAGACCGCCCAGGGCGTAATCAACAAACCAAAGAAGATGGAGCGGATGACATCAATGCTTTCAACCTGACCATGCAGAACCATGGTGACAGCCATCTGCACCACAATTGCCAGCACCACCAGCGCCAGTGCGAGCAGCATTGAGAAGCGTACCAGGCCGAGCTTCATCATCAGGTCGACATAGTACTGCGCAAGCATTCGAATTTGCTTCATAGGGATTTCCTTCACCACAACGTCGCTCAATAATACCCAATTCTGAGCAACGCGTTGAAGGTTGTGCGAAAAATGCGGGGAAGATTGGGATCAGGTGCGGTCTGATACCCGCTGCGGTGACATTCTGCTCGGTCGGATTCCCTCTCCCGCCGAGAGAGGGCTAGGGAGAGGGGGCAATCCAACCCTGACCTAATGCGGACCCCTGAACGCCGTGTTCATTGAGATATTTGTCCAGTTCCAGCATCCCGGTCCAACGGTTCTCACACCATAGCGGGGCCAATAACGTCGGGCGGCGGGCGTTGGCCGAGATTCGGTGATAGACGATTTCCGGCGGCGTATGGCGAATCATTTCCCCTGCCGTGATGGTGTACTCGTCGAGCTCAATGCCCTGAAGCCGTCCGGCTTCCCACGCTTTCGCCATAATGCTGCCAGCCACGATATGCAGAGGATGCAGCTTGATGCCGTCTGCGCCGGTATCGACCACTTTATTCAGCGTCTCCAGGCACTCTGTTTGCCCTTCGCCAGGCAAGCCTACAATCAGGTGCGTACACACTTTCAACCCGCGCTCGCGCGCTAAGCGTGTGGTTGCCTGATAGCAGGCAAAATCGTGACCACGGTTAATGCGATGCAGAGTTTTATCCTTTGCGCTTTGCAGGCCCAGCTCCAGCCACACTTCGTAACCCTGATCTTTATATTCACTGAGTAAATCCAGCACCGCTTCCGGCACGCAGTCCGGCCTAGTGCCCACACACAGGCCAACAATATTAGCCTGGCTGACCGCCTGTTGATACATCGACCGAAGCACCTGGACTTCAGCGAAGGTGCTGGTATAGGCCTGGAAGTAGGCCAGATAGCGTTTGGCGCGATTGACGAGGTGCGCCTGATGCGCCAGCTGATCGGCAATGGATTTGTGCTGCTGAGTTTCATCGGCAAACGAGGCGACATTACAGAACGTACAGCCGCCACGTCCAAGGGTGCCATCGCGGTTTGGGCAGCTGAAACCGCCGTGCAGCGTGAGCTTATGAACCTTTTCGCCATAGCGGCGTGAAAGATCCCCACCAAACATATTGACTAATTTCTGTAACTGCATAATCTGATAGACCGCGCCTTTCAAAGAGGTGCAAAGCCTGCCATTTTTAGTCTCTTTCGGCGATGACCTGGATCAAGCGCCCCGGAGACCTTACATCTATTGCATAAACAATCAAGATAACTGCAATTTCATTCACCCTCTGGGTGATTACTTTTCCTTATGTTCCCCCCTCAATTTTCACGATTGCCGTCACAGATTAAAAACAGTGTCATCATGGGCATTCACGCCCCTCGGTAGAATATTCTACTGCGATAAAAAGAGCATTCAGCACAGATCCGAGATTATACCGCTTACAGATAGTGAGAGAGATCACATTCACCAGGTGTATTCAGGTAGGTAAATGCAATGTAAAAAAGCACAAATACGCTTATATATCATCGCATTAACAGCTCTATAGCACATTTTTGTATAAATAAGATTGCCATTTGACCTGTGTGCGGATTCCCGATAACTTGAGGATCCGCTGGAAGCTTTCTCGATGAGCGGTCTGCTCATCATATTTATGCAGTAATTGAGATTCCCTCTGAAGCAAGTCCGCAATACTTGTTTACCGATGCGAAAGGATGTTGAGAGGGCGAATGCGTGGCCTGTGCCCCGCCGCCTTGCTCGAACTGTGCCTGCGCGCAACGGTCCGGAGTGATTCCGTAGAGCCTGGGGAGGTTCACTGATATGTTGTACGATAAATCCCTTGAGAGGGATAACTGTGGTTTCGGCCTGATCGCCCACATAGAAGGCGAACCTAGCCACAAGGTAGTGCGTACCGCGATCCACGCACTGGCCCGCATGCAGCACCGTGGTGCTATCCTTGCCGACGGTAAAACCGGTGACGGCTGTGGTCTGCTTTTGCAGAAACCGGACCGTTTCTTCCGTCTGGTCGCCGAAGAGCGCGGCTGGCGTTTAGCCAAAAACTACGCCGTCGGTATGCTGTTCCTGAACAAAGATCCTGAGCTTGCGGCGGCTTCACGTCGCGTCGTTGAAGAAGAGCTTCAGCGTGAAACCCTGTCGATTGTCGGCTGGCGCGATGTGCCAACCAACGAAGGGGTGCTCGGTGAAATCGCCCTCTCCTCGCTGCCACGTATCGAACAAATTTTCGTGAACGCCCCGGCTGGCTGGCGTCCACGAGATATGGAACGTCGCCTGTTCATCGCGCGTCGCCGTATCGAAAAACGCCTGCAGGAAGACAAAGACTTCTACGTTTGTAGCCTGTCGAACCTGATCAACATTTATAAAGGTCTGTGTATGCCGGCGGATTTGCCGCGCTTCTACCTGGACCTTGCGGACCTGCGTCTGGAGTCGGCCATCTGCCTGTTCCACCAGCGCTTCTCCACCAATACCGTGCCTCGCTGGCCGCTGGCACAGCCGTTCCGCTATCTGGCGCACAACGGTGAAATCAACACCATTACCGGCAACCGTCAGTGGGCGCGTGCGCGTACCTACAAATTCCAGACGCCATTGATTCCCGATCTGCACGATGCCGCGCCGTTCGTTAACGAAACCGGTTCTGACTCCAGCTCGATGGATAACATGCTCGAACTGCTGTTGGCAGGCGGGATGGATATCGTGCGTGCGATGCGTTTGCTCGTTCCGCCAGCCTGGCAGAACAACCCGGACATGGACCCAGACCTGCGCGCCTTCTTCGACTTTAACTCCATGCACATGGAGCCGTGGGATGGTCCGGCGGGTATCGTAATGTCCGATGGTCGTTATGCTGCCTGTAACCTCGACCGTAACGGTCTGCGCCCGGCACGCTACGTCATAACTAAAGACAAGCTCATCACCTGCGCCTCGGAAGTCGGGATCTGGGATTACCAGCCTGATGAAGTGGTCGAGAAAGGCCGCGTGGGCCCGGGCGAGTTGATGGTTATCGACACCCGTGCTGGCCGCATTCTGCATTCTGCGGAAACTGACCACGACCTGAAAATCCGCCATCCGTATAAAGAGTGGATGGAGAAAAACGTCCGCCGTCTGGTGCCGTTCGAAGATCTGCCGGACGAAGAAGTGGGCAGCCGCGAAATGGACGACGACTCGCTCGCCAGCTACCAGAAACAGTTTAACTACAGCGCCGAAGAGCTGGATTCAGTGATTCGGGTGCTGGGCGAAAATGGCCAGGAAGCGGTTGGCTCAATGGGTGACGATACCCCGTTTGCCGTACTTTCCAGCCAGCCGCGCATCATTTACGACTACTTCCGCCAGCAGTTTGCGCAGGTCACCAACCCGCCAATCGATCCGCTGCGTGAAGCGCATGTGATGTCACTCGCCACCAGCATTGGCCGTGAAATGAACGTCTTCTGTGAAGCAGAAGGCCAGGCGCACCGCCTGAGCTTCAAATCGCCGATTCTGCTGTACTCCGATTTCAAACAGCTGACCACCATGCAGGAAGATCATTATCGCGCCGATACGCTCGATATTACTTTCGATGTGAGTGAAGCTACGCTTGAAGAAACCGTTAACGCGCTGTGCGATAAAGCCGAGCAAATGGTCCGTAACGGCACCGTACTGCTGGTGCTTTCTGACCGTAACATCGCCAAAAACCGTCTGCCTGTCCCTGCGCCAATGGCGGTCGGGGCGATTCAGACGCGTCTGGTCGATAAGAGCCTGCGCTGCGACGCCAACATCATCGTTGAGACCGCAAGCGCCCGTGACCCGCACCACTTTGCGGTGCTGCTGGGCTTCGGCGCGACGGCTATCTACCCGTACCTCGCCTATGAAACCCTGGCGAAGCTGGTTGATAACAAAGCCATCGAAAAAGACTATCGCCATGTGATGCTGAACTACCGTAACGGCATCAACAAAGGCCTGTACAAAATCATGTCCAAAATGGGCATCTCGACCATCGCCTCTTACCGTTGCTCCAAGCTGTTTGAAGCCGTCGGTCTGCACGATACCGTGGCCAATACCTGCTTCCAGGGTGTGGTCAGCCGTATCGGTGGTGCCGGGTTTGATGACTTCCAGCAGGACCTGCTGAATCTGTCCAAACGTGCCTGGCTGGCGCGTAAGCCTCTGGATCAGGGCGGTTTGCTGAAATACGTTCACGGCGGCGAATATCATGCCTATAACCCGGACGTGGTTCGCACCCTGCAAGAAGCGGTGCAGAGCGGCGAGTACAGCGACTATCAGCGTTATGCTCAGCTCGTTAACGAACGCCCGGCGGCAACGCTGCGTGACCTGCTGGCGCTGAATCCAGGTGATGAAGCAGTTAGCATCAACGAAGTAGAACCGGCGAAAGAGCTGTTCAAACGCTTTGATACTGCGGCAATGTCCATCGGCGCACTGAGCCCTGAAGCGCACGAAGCGCTGGCTGAAGCGATGAACAGCATCGGCGGTAACTCGAACTCCGGCGAAGGCGGTGAAGATCCTGCGCGTTACGGCACCAATAAAGTGTCGCGCATCAAGCAGGTCGCTTCTGGTCGCTTTGGTGTGACACCAGCCTATCTGGTCAATGCCGACGTCATTCAGATTAAAGTTGCTCAGGGTGCTAAACCGGGTGAAGGCGGTCAGTTGCCGGGTGATAAAGTCACGCCGTATATCGCCAAACTGCGCTATTCCGTCCCTGGCGTGACCCTGATTTCGCCACCGCCGCACCATGATATCTACTCTATCGAGGATCTGGCGCAGCTGATTTTCGACCTGAAACAGGTCAACCCGAAAGCGATGATCTCCGTGAAGCTGGTGTCAGAACCAGGCGTCGGCACCATCGCCACCGGTGTAGCAAAAGCATATGCAGACCTGATCACCATCGCGGGTTATGACGGCGGTACCGGCGCAAGCCCACTGTCCTCCGTGAAATACGCGGGCTGTCCGTGGGAACTCGGTCTGGTGGAAACCCAACAGGCACTGGTGGCTAACGGTCTGCGTCATAAGATTCGTCTGCAGGTCGACGGCGGTCTGAAAACCGGCCTGGATATTATCAAAGCGGCGATCCTCGGGGCTGAAAGCTTTGGCTTTGGTACCGGCCCGATGGTCGCGCTCGGCTGTAAATACCTGCGTATTTGCCACCTGAACAACTGTGCAACCGGTGTGGCAACTCAGGACGACAAACTGCGTAAGAATCACTACCACGGCCTGCCGTTCAAAGTGACCAACTACTTTGAATTTATCGCCCGTGAAGTCCGTGAATTAATGGCGCAGCTCGGCGTGAAACGCCTGGTAGACCTGATTGGCCGTACCGACCTGCTCAAAGAGCTGGACGGTTTCACCGCCAAGCAGCAGAAACTGGATCTGGCGAAACTGCTGGAAACCGCAGAGCCGCATCCTGGCAAAGCGCTGTACTGCACCGAGAACAACCCGCCGTTCGATAACGGCGTGCTGAACGCGCAGCTGCTGCAACAGGCAAAACCGTTTGTCGACGACAAGCAGAGCAAAACGTTCTGGTTTGATATTCGCAACACTGACCGTTCCGTGGGCGCATCGCTGTCGGGCTATATCGCTCAGACGCACGGCGATCAGGGCTTAGCCTCTGACCCGATTAAAGCGCACTTCAGCGGTACCGCAGGCCAGAGCTTCGGCGTGTGGAACGCAGGTGGCGTGGAACTGCACCTGACCGGCGATGCCAACGACTACGTCGGCAAAGGCATGGCGGGCGGTCTGCTGGCCATTCGTCCTCCGGTGGGTTCTGCCTTCCGCAGCCACGAAGCAAGCATCATCGGCAACACCTGTCTGTACGGCGCAACGGGCGGTCGTTTATATGCCGCAGGCCGTGCGGGTGAGCGTTTCGGCGTGCGTAACTCCGGTGCCATCACCGTGGTCGAAGGCATTGGTGACAACGGCTGTGAATACATGACCGGCGGCATCGTCTGTGTGCTTGGTAAAACCGGCGTCAACTTTGGCGCGGGCATGACTGGCGGCTTCGCTTATGTGCTGGATGAAGACGGTGATTTCCGCAAACGCGTGAACCCGGAACTGGTGGAAGTGCTGGACGTTGAAACTCTCGCTATCCACGAAGAGCATCTGCGTGGGCTTATCACCGAGCACGTTCAGTTGACCGGTTCTTCGCGTGGCGAAGAGATCCTGGCGAACTGGCCAGCGTTCTCCGCGAAATTCGCTCTGGTTAAACCGAAGTCCAGCGATGTCAAAGCACTGTTGGGTCACCGTAGTCGTAGCGCCGCTGAGTTGCGCGTGCAGGCGCAGTAAGGAATTCAGATGAGTCAGAATGTTTACCAGTTTATCGACTTGCAGCGTGTTGACCCACCGAAGAAGCCGCTGAAGATCCGTAAAATTGAATTTGTTGAGATCTACGAAACGTTCTCCGAAGGCCAGGCCAAAGCACAGGCAGACCGCTGCCTGTCCTGCGGTAATCCGTA
Source organism: Scandinavium sp. NPDC088450 (assembly GCF_044900545.1). Classification (NCBI taxonomy): domain Bacteria; kingdom Pseudomonadati; phylum Pseudomonadota; class Gammaproteobacteria; order Enterobacterales; family Enterobacteriaceae; genus Scandinavium; species Scandinavium sp. NPDC088450. The sequence goes on from NZ_JBJDNI010000007.1 coordinate 146,558, forward strand.
CTGCGAGTGGAAATGTCCGGTTCATAACTACATCCCGAACTGGCTGAAGCTCGCTAACGAAGGGCGGATTTTTGAAGCGGCAGAACTGTCGCATCAGACCAACACTTTGCCGGAAGTCTGCGGCCGAGTGTGCCCACAGGACCGCCTGTGCGAAGGTTCCTGTACCCTGAACGACGAGTTCGGTGCGGTAACCATCGGCAACATCGAGCGCTATATCAACGATAAAGCGTTCGAAATGGGCTGGCGTCCGGACATGACCGGCGTGAAACAAACCGGTAAGAAAGTGGCGATCATTGGTGCAGGCCCTGCAGGCCTCGCCTGTGCCGACGTACTGACCCGTAACGGCGTCAAAGCAGTGGTCTTCGACCGCCATCCGGAAATCGGTGGCCTGCTGACCTTTGGTATTCCGGCGTTCAAACTGGAAAAAGAAGTCATGACCCGTCGTCGTGAAATTTTCACCGACATGGGCATTGAGTTCAAACTCAACGTCGAAGTGGGCCGTGATGTTCAGCTCGACGATCTGCTGGGCGAGTACGATGCGGTGTTCCTCGGCGTGGGCACTTACCAGTCAATGCGTGGCGGCCTGGAAAACGAAGATGCGAATGGCGTGTTTGATGCACTTCCGTTCCTGATTGCCAACACCAAACAGATGATGGGCTACGGCGAGACAACCGAAGAGCCGTACGTGTCGATGGAAGGCAAACGCGTTGTAGTTCTGGGCGGTGGCGATACCGCGATGGACTGCGTGCGTACCTCCATTCGTCAGGGCGCAACGCACGTCACCTGTGCTTATCGTCGTGACGAAGAGAACATGCCAGGTTCTAAACGCGAAGTGAAAAACGCGCGTGAAGAAGGCGTGGAGTTCCAGTTCAACGTCCAGCCACTGGGCGTGGAAGTGAACGCAAACGGTAAAGTGAGCGGCGTGAAAATGGCGCGCACCGAGATGGGCGCACCAGATGCCAAAGGCCGTCGCCGTGCTGAAATCGTTGCGGGTTCAGAGCACGTTGTGCCTGCTGATGCTGTCGTGATGGCGTTTGGTTTCCGTCCTCACAGCATGGAATGGCTGGCGAAACACAGCGTCGAACTGGATTCTCAGGGCCGTATTATTGCGCCAGAAGGCACCGAAAATGCCTTCCAGACCAGCAACCCGAAAATCTTTGCCGGTGGCGACATCGTGCGTGGTTCAGATCTGGTGGTTACTGCGATTGCCGAAGGCCGTAAGGCTGCTGATGGCATCATGAACTGGCTGGAAGTGTAATCGTTCAGAAAAGTAAGCCGGAGGGTCTGCACCCTCCGGCTTTTTTTATGCGCTAAGCAAACTGGCGCGGACCTTGATGACCACCTTTTTGATTTCGGCTTCATCTGTGACCACACAACCTGGCTTATGAGGTTCACCCGGCATGAAGACCGCAAACATGCCAGGCTTCATGCTAATGCTCTGCTCTTCTTCAATGCGACAGCAAAGCTGATAATCCTCTTCAATGTGCCTCGCTTCACCTTCACGCGCAGAATCCGCAACGCCATACAAAATACGTTCTTCACCGGCTAAAAGAAGCTGGATATCAATGTACTGCACATGCAACTCGGCTTTTTTCAACTCCGGTGCCTGGGTGGCAAACTGCATCACATTCATAAACACATCGTCACCCTGTAGCTCGTAACGCCCGGGCGCTTTATCCTGTGGCCAAGCCTGCTGCGCCAGCAACAGCGCATTCACCAACAGAGGATGCATACCCGCACGCGACAGACTTTCGACTTCACCTGCAATCATCATTGCTCCTTTGAGCCAGCATCGCGGCCCCTAATAATCCCGCATCATGTCGGTAATGAGCCGCCGTCACCTCTACGTGATAGACAGGTGGCTCTTGTGCAAGAAAGCGCCGTACAGCGTCCAGATAGCCATCAGCCAACCCGACGCTGCCGCCTATCACAACGCGCTGGCAATCTGTAATGGCCTTCACGTCAGCAATCAGCCGGGCAAGGACTTGCGCTGAGCGATTAACCAGTGCCTGTGCCTGGACGTGTCCCTGTGCTGCATGGGCGAAAATCGTTTTGGCATCCAGCCCGGATAAATCACCAGACGCATGCGCCGAAATGCCTCTTCCGGAAGCGATAGCTTCGACGCATCCGACACGTCCACAACCACAGACTGCGCCAGTTGGATCAGCCAGCGTATGCCCCAGATGCCCGGCAAGACCACCCGCTCCTGTCTGTAAGTTGCCACCACTAATGACACCGCCCCCCACGCCTGTCGACACGGTGATGAACACCATATCTTCATTCTGCATCCCTGATGCCTGATACTCCGCCCAGGCCGCAGCCTGAGCATCGTTGATGGCGATTGTTGGAAGGCCAGTGAGTTTCTCAAGCCGTTGCACCAACGGATAATGCAGCAAGCCACCAAGGTTATGAGGGTTGATCGCCAGCAGCGTCCCTTCCCGAATAATCCCCGTAGAGGCGATGGCAACACGCTCCGCCTGTTTGGCTATCGGCGCGACCAGTTCTGCTAAAGCGGCATCCAGAGCATCCGGCGTTTGGCTGGCTGGCGTGGGTATTTCCCGCCGTTCGCGCACTTGCAGTAAGTCATCGACGAGGGCCGCGGCCAGCTTTGTCCCGCCAATATCAATAGCCAGCGTGGTCATTTCAGCGCCTCTTGTTTGTGTTTAATCCCACCAAACGGCACTGCACCACTGAACGGCTTACCATCAATCGAATCATGGGTACGCAGCGCTTCTGGGCGGATCCAGCGCTGGACGCGCGTCGGCATATCCAGACCAATCAACAGGATGACGACAAACGTCAGACCAAAGGAGAGCGAGCCCAGCGCGGTACCCAGTTCAAGACGTTGTGCCAGCAGAGCACCGATTACCGGAGCCATCGCGCCACCTAATGCGCCGACGTTATAGGTAAACCCAAGCCCGGCCGCGCGCTGATCGGTATCGAAATAGCCGCCGATGAGTTTCGGTAAGATCCCGGAAATCCCCTGACCCAGCATCTGCTGGAAGAAGAGAAGAAGACCCAACGCCCAGATATTGCCGCCACCGATGGCAAAAACCGGGATGATGAGCAACTGCGAAACCAACAAGCTGCAAACGTAGGCTTTTCGTGTACCCAGCCAGTCGCCGAGGAAACCGCCTACACAACAGCCAACCGCTGCGCCAAAGCCACTAAAGAACAGCACCCGAGCGACCATCGCCGGATCATACGCCAGATCAGTTTTCAAATAGGTCGGCAGCAGTGCCTGAATCGGCCATGAATAGAGGAACGCAAACAGAACCACCACCATCAGTGTGACGCCCGTCGGCCAGCGCTTACCGCTGCTTTGCACCATAAAGCTGATGAATACGCAGGCACAAAGCAGACCCAGGATCACCACCAGTCCGGCATTGTTGAGCTCTCCGGCAAAGCAGAACCACAGCGCCGTTCCTGCAAACAGAGTCATGACGATGTTGATCACGCGATATTTGCCGCGATAAAGAATATCGACCATCGTGCGTACCGGCGCTTTGCCTTCATGCTTCGCTTTCCAGTCTTCCGCTTCAGGGATGTTTTTACGCAACCACAGCGCGAACACAATCGGGATAATGCCGAGGAAGAACAAGGCACGCCAACCCCAGACGGGCACGACAAGACTGTATACCTGCGCAGCAATCACCGCGCCAACCGAGAAGCCGGAGATAAGAAACCCGCTGGCTTTGTTACGCAGGTGTTTTGGCCAGCTTTCAATCACATAGGTCGCGCTGGAGCCATACTCCCCCGCCATGCCCATGCCAATCACCATGCGGGCAATAAACAGGGTGATGTAGCCAGGCGCAAAGCCACACGCCAGCGTGCCGCAGGAAAACAGCACGATACTGGTGATCATCGCAAGCTTACGTCCGTATCGATCGCCCATGGCACCCAGCAACAATCCGCCAAACCAGCGCGAGATAAATGCTGCCGAGATAAGGCTTGCCGCCTCGACGGTGGTTAAGCCAAATTCACTTTTTATTTCTGTCAGCACTAATGCAATTAACACAAAATCAAAGCCATCAAGCAGATAGCCCAACCAGGCGGCCGAGAATGCTCGCCACTGAGGGCGCGTAAGATGGCGGTACCACGGGATGCTTTGGGTAGGGATACTCATAACACTCTCCCGACGAATTCTTTGTTGTATTGCCGGATGACGGCTGCGCCTTATCCGGCCTACGTGCCATGTCTGGTAGGCCGGATAAGCGAAGCGCCATCCGGCAATGAATTAGCGCTTTTCAGCCATCAGTTGCTCTGCGAGGGCTTTCAGCTCCGGCAGATACTGCTCCGCCACCGGGGCAAAAGGCTTGCGGCACAACGGAACAGAGAGGACGTCCATATAGTGCAGAACGGTTTTCAGGCCACGGAACACGCCGACTTTGATGAGCAGGTCGATTACCTTGTTACACTCACTTTGCAGACGATGCGCTGTGGCGTTATCGCCTTCGCGAACTGCCTTCGCGATGGCCTGATAGCGCCAGCCCATAATGTTGTAGGTACTGCCGATCCCACCGTCAGCACCCGCCAGCAGGCCAGAAGCGAAGATCTCGTCGTAACCGTTGTAAAGCACCAGATCCGGATGTTCACGGCGGATCTGCTCCATCTGGAAGAGATCGCCCGAGGTTTGCTTGAGCGCACCCACGCCAGGTAAGGTCACCAGGGTGTTGATCTGTTCGAGCGATAATTTCACGCCACTCAGCGCCGGAATGTTGTACACCACCATCGGCAATCCATCAGCCGAATCAATAATTGCACGGTAGTGGTCGCAGTGTTCTTCAAAACTGAAGGGATAGTAAAACGGTGTGACGGCCGACACAGCATCAAAGCCCAGACGGCTCGCGGTCACTGCCAGTTGCTGACTTTCCGCCGTGCTGACACAACCCACATGGGCGATTAAGGTGATTTTGCCTTTCGCCTCTTCAGCCACAACTTCCATCACCTGTTCACGCTCGGCCAGGCTCTGTACAAAGGCCTCGCCCGTCGATCCTCCCACGTAAAGCCCATCAATTCCCTGCTGAATGTTGAACCGCACAAGGCGGCGCAGGCTCTCTTTGTCCAGTGCCTGCTGGGTGTTGAACGGGGTCAGGAGTGCGGCCATTACGCCACGTAATTGCTTTGCCATAGATACCTCAATGAATGACTGGAGTGTTTTTACGATATACCTTTATACCTGTTATACCAGATCATTTATGCAGCACCTTATACAGAACGCTTATATTGCGATCTGCTTCACTAAACGATCGTCAGGATCGTTGGGCTACTTTTTCTTTTTGTTTTGGCCGAAGGCGTGCCAGGTGGCAGAAACGCTATTCAGATGGGTTTGCAAAGCGCGATCAGCTTCTTCTGGATCTCGCTGGCGGATAGCCTCGACGATCGCAATGTGCTGCTGATAGCTGACGTTATTGTGCTGATAGAGTTCTTGATCGGAGACTTTCGGACGGGCGGCAATCAGCCAGTCGAGCAATGCTACGTGGATTGCCATGAAGATAGGATTACCGGGGATTTCCGCCAGCACGCGGTGAAATTCAACGTCTGAACGGATGAACAACGCATTGTCATCCAGTGACTGGCTGTTGAGTTCAAGTGCTTTGGCCAGACGCTCTACCTGCTCGTCACTGGCGTGTTCAGCGGCATAACGCACGAGGCTTGATTCAAAAAACAGACGCAGCTGTTCGAAATGGGCAATGCCACCAGGGTGCGCGAGAAAATCTTTCGCCATGCCGGACAGCTCGCTGATGATGGTATCAGCCGAAGGTCGCGACACGCGGGCGCGTTCACCATTGTTGATCTGCACCAGACCTTTACGTTTGAGCGCGGCTAAGGCCTCACGCACGGAAGGACGCCCCACATTGAAAAAAGTCATCAGCTCACGCTCGGAAGGAAGCTGCTCACCTTCGGCAAACTCACGACGGCGGATCATTTGCTCCAGCTCTTCTTCGACCATCTCCGACAGCTTTTTACGCGCCAACGGACGTCGGCTCAGACTGCGGCCGATGGTTTCAGAGGTCTCTTCTTCCTGAGGATCAAATGCGTTCATTGCGGTTCCTGGCGCCAGGTGACAGTAAGTGACAACAAAGTGATAGTAACACAGGATTTTTAGGCAGGTGAAATGAGGCACAAAACAAAACAGGCCCAAACGGGCCTGTGAGACTGATGACAAACCTCTAACGAGTACCGTTTTGTCATGGGTGGCAGAACAAAAAAAAAGGAAAATCAATTCATTGATTTTCGGCTGCTCACCACAAAGAAGGAAAAACCACGCTTTTTCCTTCTTTGTCAGCAATCTAACAGGCCCAAACGGGCCTGTTAGAGTAGATTACTTCACGACGCGAAGCGCCGGACGCCCACCACGCGGTGGAGGCGTGTCATCAGGATCGTTGTCATCGTCGTGATCAGGCTTATCGCCGTCGATCACTGACATCACCGTTTCACCTTCAGTACCGATTTCAGCGTCGTCATTCACGTGGGGAGCCTCTTCGTCGTACGCCGCTTCCGGCTCGAACATGGTTCCCGCACCGTTTTCACGAGCATAAATCGCCAGCACTGCTGCCAGAGGCACTTCAACCTGACGTGGCACCCCGCCGAAGCGAGCGTTAAAGCTCACTCCGTCGTTCGCCAGTTCCAGGTTGCCCACGGCTCGTGGTGCAATATTCAGAACGATTTGTCCGTCACGCGCGTACTCCATCGGTACGCGAACACCCGGCAACGTCACGTCGACCACCAGATGTGGCGTCAGTTGGTTATCCAGCAGCCATTCATAGAATGCCCGCAACAGATAAGGACGGCGCGGTGTCAGTTGTGACACATCCATTCAGTTAGCCCCGACCGAGGCGCATTTCACGCTCGGGTTCAGTTAAGGAAGCGAGGAAGGAATCACGCTCGAAGACGCGAGTCATATACGCTTTCATCTCTTTGGAACCCGCACCGACCAGTTCGATGCCCATGACCGGCAGACGCCACAGCAGCGGAGCCAGATAGCAATCGACCAGGCTGAACTCATCGCTCAGGAAGTACGGCTTCTGAGTGAAGACCGGCGCAATCGCCAGCAGCTCTTCACGCAGTTGTTTACGGGCAGCATCAGCCTGCGCCGCAGAACCGTTCATGACGGTATTCATCAGCGAATACCAGTCTTTCTCGATGCGGTGCATGTACAGACGGCTTTCACCACGCGCCACCGGATAAACCGGCATTAACGGCGGATGGGGGAAACGCTCATCCAGATATTCCATAATGATGCGAGATTCCCAAAGGGTCAGCTCGCGATCTACCAGTGTCGGGACGCTTTGATTCGGGTTGAGGTCAATCAGATCCTGAGGTGGATTGTCCTTTTCCACGTGCTCAATCTCGAAGCTGACACCTTTTTCGGCCAGCACAATGCGGACCTGATGGCTATAGATGTCAGTAGGACCAGAAAACAGCGTCATTACCGAACGTTTGTTGGCAGCGACAGCCATGAAAACCTCCAGGTATAGTAAGAATTTTTACTGCTACCAGCCACAACACGCGGCCAGCCAGATGTGAAGCCCTGTAAGCGTCGAACGACATTCCTGTTCACGAACAAAACAAAAAATGACCAATCACCCGCATTTGGGCAGAAAATTGGATGATAGTTTACCAGATTTTGCAGGCTTTGTGGTGAGGGGATTCTGGAAATGCTTAAAAAGGCCGGAAAAGAACGACAACCATTGTGGATAACGCCTGTTTTATCCATAAAAAAACCCGCCGAAGCGGGTTTTTTCGCCAATTGTTCTGCCTGAGCAGAAAACAATTAACGCTTGGAGAACTGAGGACGACGACGTGCTTTACGCAGGCCGACTTTCTTACGTTCAACCTGACGAGCATCACGAGTAACGAAGCCAGCTTTACGCAGTTCGCCACGCAGGGACTCATCGTACTCCATCAGAGCGCGGGTGATACCGTGACGGATCGCACCAGCCTGACCAGAGATACCACCACCTTTAACAGTGATGTACAGATCCAGTTTCTCAACCATGTCGACCAGTTCCAGCGGCTGACGAACTACCATGCGGGCAGTTTCACGACCGAAGTACTGTTCCAGAGAACGTTGGTTGATAACGATTTTGCCGCTGCCCGGTTTGATAAACACGCGAGCTGCGGAACTTTTGCGGCGACCAGTGCCGTAGTATTGATTTTCAGCCATTGCCTATAATCCCGATTAGATGTCAAGAACTTGCGGTTGCTGTGCCGCGTGGTTGTGCTCGTTACCCGCGTAAACTTTCAGTTTACGGAACATCGCACGACCCAGCGGGCCTTTTGGCAGCATGCCTTTAACCGCGATTTCAATCACACGCTCAGGACGGCGGGCAATCATCTCTTCAAAGGTCGCTTCTTTGATACCACCGATGTGACCGGTGTGATGGTAATACACTTTGTCTTCGCGCTTGTTGCCGGTTACAGCAACTTTTTCTGCGTTCAGAACGATGATGTAATCACCAGTATCTACGTGCGGAGTATATTCCGCTTTATGCTTACCGCGCAGGCGACGAGCCAGTTCGGAAGCCAGACGGCCCAGAGTTTTACCGGTCGCGTCAACAACATACCAGTCACGCTGTACGGTTTCTGGTTTAGCTGTAAAAGTTTTCATTAAAAGCTTACCCAAATAAATAAGTTACACGTTGGTGAACACCCAAACGTTTAAAAGTTGAGGCTCACACGACAAAGTCCGGCAAACCTACCCCTTCGAATAGCCTATGCCAGCACATAGAAAGTTTTGGGAAAAAAACCTTCTCGTAACGTGGGGTCGCAAGATTATAGAGAAGTCACGGTCAAAGATCGACCCCTAAATGCGAATAGTCGCAAGGTTTTCGACCATTTGATTTGTGCGGCCTGATGCCCCCACTCCCAGCCCCTCTCCCATAAGGAGAGGGTGGCGCACTAAGGCTGATGCTCACGCTTCAGGTATTCCTCACTCTGCATCTCTTGCAGGCGTGAAAGGCAGCGCTGGAACTCAAATTTCAGGCGCTCGCCCTGGTAGATGTGATGTAAAGGCACCTCTGCGCTCACCACCAGTTTGACGTGGCGTTCGTAGAATTCATCCACCAGCGCAATGAAGCGGCGGGCCTCGCTTTCCATCAGCGGCGTCATCACCGGTACGTCAATTAACATGACCGTGTGGAACAACCGTGAAAGCGCGATGTAGTCATGTTGGCTGCGGGCATCAACGCAAAGGGTAGCGAACGAAACCGCCAGCGTCTGGTTTTCCGCCCCAAGCGTTGCCAGTGGCCGATGATTGATTTCCAGCGTTGGCGCGTTTTCACGCTTAGCCCCCGCCAAAGCCAGCCACAGTTTGTCCATTTGCTGGCGCGTGTCGTCGTTCAGCGGCGAAAGCCACAGATGCGCCTGAGTCAGCGTGCGCAGACGGTAATCGATACCCGCATCCACATTCATGATGTCGCAATGCTCTTTGATGGCGTCGATGGCAGGCAGGAAACGCACGCGCTGCAGACCATTACGGTATAAATCGTCTGGCGGAATATTGGAGGTCGCCACCAACGTAATGCCGCGGGAGAACAGGGCTTTCATTAACCCGCCAAGCAGCATCGCATCGGTAATGTCTGAGACAAAAAACTCATCAAAACAGAGCACGTCAGTTTCGGCTTTAAATCGGTCGGCCACAATTTCCAGCGGATCGCTATGCCCTTGTAGCGCCGTGAGTTCCTCATGCACTCGCAGCATAAAGCGATGAAAGTGCAGACGCTGCTTACGCTCACCTGGCAGGCTCAGGTAAAACATGTCCATCAGCCAGGTTTTGCCGCGCCCGACGCCTCCCCACATATATAAGCCACGAACCGGCGTGACGGTTGTCGTCGAGTCTCGTTTCCCCAGGAGCTTTCCGAATTTCGCACGTAAACCGCCGCTGCTGGCTGCTGGCGTGGTGGAAGGTCGGGTCATCAATTCCTGGTAGATAACATCGAGCCGGGAGACGGCCTCGCGCTGGACATCGTCCGGCTGATGGGAGCCCTCTGAGAGCGCCTGAAGGTATCGCGATGTGGGGGTCATGCTTTGCATAAGTTGTTGTTATTTCCTGAAAAGCAACGTGCCGCAGTTCACGGTTGTCGAAAAAAAGGCCGTTCTACACTACGCGATGATACGCCAGGATTCCACTTCTAAGGAAATAGCGGTTATAGTGGCACTATCGGGCGCAGGCGAGGAGCCTTTTTGCCACCCTACGGAACCACAAAACAACGGGAGAAGTTCATGACCTGGGAATATGCGCTAATTGGTTTAGTCGTCGGTATCATCATTGGCGCCGTCGCAATGCGCTTTGGCAACCGCAAGTTACGCCAGCAACAAGCCCTGCAATACGAACTGGAAAAGAACAAAGCAGAGCTGGACGAATATCGTGAAGAGTTAGTCAGCCACTTTGCCCGCAGCGCCGAGCTGCTCGACAATATGGCGCATGATTACCGCCAGCTGTATCAGCACATGGCGAAAAGCTCCAGCAACCTGCTGCCGGAAATGAGCGCAGAGGAAAATCCATTCCGCAATCGTCTGGCGGAATCTGAAGCCAGCAACGATCAGGCGCCGGTTCAGATGCCACGCGATTACTCAGATGGCGCATCCGGTCTGTTGCGCAGCGGCGTTAAACGCGACTGATCACCGCCTTTCTGACTATTTTTTACGGGCGCGACTCCTGCGCCCGCCTCTTCCCCCCCTTCCCAGCTATTATTTAGTCATCACCTCATTGTTAGGCGTCCGAAAATTCAATAACATCGGGCTGTTTATGGGCATTTTTTCTTTCTCCTCCTCAGGTAATGAGAGCCAGCATCAATGAAAAAACAAACCTTATTATTGAGTGCGTTAGCGTTAAGTGTTGGACTGTCTCTTGGCGCTGCTGCGCCCGTGTCTGCCTCTCTGCCTGCCGTGGTCCCGGGACAAGGCCAACCACCGAGCCTTGCGCCGATGCTGGAGAAAGTGCTTCCTGCGGTGGTCAGCGTGCAGGTTGAAGGCACCGCATCACCCGCCCCTGGCGGTCAAGTTCCTGATGAACTGAAGAAATATTTTGGTGATGACGCACCAACCGATCAGCCTCAACCGTTTGAAGGTCTGGGCTCAGGCGTCATTATTGATGCGGCAAAAGGCTATGTGCTGACCAACAATCACGTCGTGAATCAGGCGCAGAAAATCAGCGTACAGCTGAACGACGGGCGAGAGTTTGAGGCCAAACTGGTGGGAAGCGACGATCAAAGCGATATCGCGCTGCTGCAACTGCAAAAAGCCGATCATCTGACACAAATCGCTATTGCCGATTCCGACAAACTTCGCGTCGGTGATTTTGCCGTTGCGGTCGGCAACCCGTTTGGCCTGGGCCAGACTGCCACTTCAGGCATTATTTCTGCTTTAGGGCGCAGCGGCCTCAATCTGGAAGGTCTGGAAAACTTCATTCAGACCGACGCCTCCATTAACCGCGGCAACTCCGGCGGCGCGCTGCTGAATCTTAATGGCGAACTGGTCGGTATCAATACCGCGATCCTGGCCCCCGCCGGTGGCAGTGTCGGCATCGGCTTTGCCATTCCCAGCAACATGGCCATTACTCTGGCAAAACAGCTGATTCAGTTTGGCGAAATTAAGCGTGGCCTGCTTGGTATCAAAGGCATGGAAATGACCGCTGATATCGCGAAAGCCTTCAATCTGGATATTCAGCGCGGGGCGTTTGTCAGTGAAGTCCTGCCAGGTTCTGGTTCAGCTAAAGCAGGCATTAAATCAGGTGACGTAATAGTCAGCCTGAACGGTAAACCGCTAAATAGCTTCGCAGAATTGCGCTCAAGGATTGCCACCACCGAACCGGGTACAAAGGTTAAACTGGGCTTACTGCGCGCAGGCAAACCACTGGATGTGGAAGTCACGCTGGATAAAAGCACCTCCTCTACCGCCAGTGCCGAACTGATCACCCCTGCTCTGCAAGGTGCGTCATTGAGCGATGGCCAGATGAAAGATGGCACTAAAGGTATCGTGCTTGATGACGTAGTGAAAGGCAGCGCGGCGGCCCAGGTTGGGTTGCATAAAGATGATGTCATCATCGGCATCAACCGTGAGCGAGTTCAGTCGATTGCCGAAATGCGCAAAGTTCTGGAGTCAAAACCCGCGATCATTGCGCTCAACGTGATGCGCGGCAATGAAAGTATCTATCTGTTGCTGCGTTAAGTGAAATTTTTCGGGCATCCTCTGGGTGATGCCCGAAAAACTCATGGTATGCTGCGCCTGTTTCCTTACCAGTGATAAAGGCATCATGCTTGTAAAGCTCCTACGCTCCGTCGCGATTGGTTGTATTGTGGGTGGCATTCTGTTGGCCGCCATGCCGTCATTGCGTCAATTTAATCCGCTGTCCACAGCGCCGTATGACAGTACGGACGAGTCCCCTGCCAGCTACAATCAAGCGGTGAAACGTGCAGCACCTGCCGTGGTGAACGTCTACAACCGTGCGTTAAATAACACCAGCCATAATATGTTGACCCTGGGGTCGGGTGTGATTATGGACGAGCGCGGGTACATCATTACTAACAAGCACGTGATTAACGATGCCGACCAGATCATCGTCGCGTTGCAGGACGGACGAGTGTTTGAAGCGTTGCTGGTCGGTTCTGATACTCTGACTGATTTGGCAGTCCTGAAAATCACTGCCAACGGCGGTTTGCCCGTTATTCCCATCAATCCCAAACGTACTCCGCATATCGGTGATGTCGTGCTGGCGATTGGTAACCCGTATAACCTGGGCCAAACCATCACTCAGGGCATTATCAGCGCCACCGGGCGCATCGGCCTGAACCCATCAGGTCGGCAGAATTTCCTGCAAACGGATGCCTCCATCAACCACGGCAACTCCGGTGGTGCGCTGGTCAATTCGCTCGGCGAACTGATGGGTATCAACACCCTTTCCTTTGATAAGAGCAACGATGGCGAAACACCGGAAGGCATTGGTTTCGCCATTCCTTTCCAGCTGGCGACAAAAATCATGGATAAGCTGATTCGTGATGGGCGCGTCATTCGTGGTTATATCGGAATTAGCGGGCGTGAAATTGCCCCGCTCCACGCTCAGGGTGGCGCACTGGATCAGATTCAGGGCATTGTGGTGAATGAAGTCGCAGCAGGTGGCCCGGCGGCAGAAGCGGGCATTCAGGTGAACGATGTGATTGTCACTGTAAATGACAAACCGGCTGTATCGGCGCTGGAGACAATGGATCAGGTGGCCGAAATTCGCCCTGGCTCCGTTATCCCTGTTGTGGTCATGCGCGATGATAAGAAGCTGACGCTCAAAGTCACCATTCAGGAATATCCCGCAACCAACTAACAGCCATAAAAAAACCGGAGCACAGGCTCCGGTCAGACTGCTGACAAAGAAGGAAAAAGCGTGGTTTTTCCTTCTTTGTGGTTATCAGCCGAAAATCAATAAATTGATTTTCCTTGTTTTTTATTCGGTACCCTATGACGAATCTCATTCGTTAGAGGTTTGTCATCACTCTCACCGGAGCACAGGCTCCGGTTCTTCTTTACTGGCAAAAGGCTTATTTGTTCACAAACTCTTCGCCCAGCACGATATCTTTCTTCAGGGTATCGAGCATGCCTTCCATCGCGTGTTGTTCAAACGCGCTCAGCTTGCCGATAGATTGACGCTCTTCCACCCCGTTTTTACCCAGCAGCAGCGGCTGTGAGAAGAAACGAGCATGTTCACCGTCACCTTCAACATAAGCACACTCAACGACGCCTTTCTCACCCTGCAGTGCACGCACCAGGGAAAGACCAAAGCGAGCAGCCGCCTGACCCATAGACAGTGTCGCGGAGCCGCCACCGGCTTTTGCTTCCACCACTTCGGTGCCTGCATTCTGGATACGCTTAGTCAGGTCTGCCACTTCCTGTTCGGAGAAGCTCACACCTGGAATTTGCGACAGCAGCGGCAGAATAGTCACACCTGAGTGACCGCCAATAACCGGCACTTCAACGTCGGTTGGTTGTTTGCCTTTCAGTTCCGCCACAAAAGTATTTGAGCGGATGATATCCAGCGTGGTGACGCCAAACAGTTTGTTTTTGTCGTAAACGCCCGCTTTCTTCAGCACTTCTGCTGCAATCGCGACCGTGGTGTTGACCGGGTTGGTAATGATCCCAATGCAGGCTTTCGGGCAAGTTTTAGCAACCTGCTGCACGAGATTCTTCACGATGCCAGCGTTGACGTTAAACAGATCGGAACGATCCATCCCTGGTTTACGCGCGACACCGGCAGAAATCAGCACCACATCCGCACCTTCCAGCGCAGGTGTTGCGTCTTCGCCGGAAAAGCCTTTGATCTTGACCGCTGTCGGGATATGGCTGAGATCTACCGCCACACCAGGTGTGACTGGCGCGATATCATACAGGGAGAGTTCTGAGCCGGAAGGCAGTTGGGTCTTAAGTAGTAGGGCAAGCGCCTGGCCGATACCGCCAGCTGCGCCGAGGACTGCGACTTTCATCCTAAACTCCTTATTATGGTTAGTTTCATCTACCGAAACTCCGTTGCGGCAACCTTAATTCACAAGGTAAACAATAACAACAAGCGGTGTGACAGAATGCGGCGTTCCCCGCAGCATTGCGTTGTTATCGCTCACTTTACCGCCTGAATCAGGCTTTACGCGACGGCGTAACCAGTCGACTACTGGTTACAATACACCCAGCAAGTTGGGCAAAACAACATCATTTTGATAACAATTGATTTACTTTTACCCTTATTATCGCGCCGTGACGAAAGCATGTTTCTTGATAACGATTTTTGATAAAATCGTTCCCTTTCATAACATTATTTCAGCCTTGTTGATGGCAGATAATTTGCATAAAAATTCATTCATATGCATAATAATGTTGTTTTTACCGCCATGAAATGGGTGACTTATGCGAAGCTCGTCTAAGCAAGAAGAATTAGTCAAAGCGTTTAAAGCGCTGCTTAAAGAAGAAAAATTCAGTTCTCAGGGCGAAATCGTCCAGGCATTGCAGGAAGAAGGCTTTGATAATATCAATCAGTCTAAAGTCTCCCGCATGCTGACGAAGTTCGGCGCAGTCCGCACCCGCAACGCCAAAATGGAGATGGTTTATTGCCTGCCCGCTGAGCTGGGCGTTCCAACCACTTCCAGCCCGCTGAAAAACCTGGTGCTGGACATCGACTATAACGATGCCGTAGTGGTCATCCACACAAGCCCGGGCGCTGCACAATTGATTGCCCGTCTGCTGGATTCTTTGGGTAAAGCAGAAGGCATTTTGGGTAGCATCGCTGGCGATGACACTATCTTCACCACCCCCGCACGCGGCTTCACCGTAAAAGATCTGTACGAAGCCATTCTGGTGTTGTTCGAGCAAGAACTTTAAGTGCCCCTCTCCGGTTAGCGCCGGAGAGTCTCCGTCCTTCCCAACGCACCGAAACGCTACATAAAACTCCCTTTTCTTTAACATTAAGTGCGTTTCACTGCCTTAATGTATTCATCCAGTGAATCTCGTTAGCAAAATCGCACGAAATATCAAATCTATCTATCTCTATGATTTTCTTATTTTTAATAGGGTCACTTTTGCATTCCCTGCCATTTTTAATGCCTTTTAGTTATAAAAATGACGTTTTTTGACATTTAATTACACGGGCAATCATTAGCCTGGTATTAATTTTTTGAGTGATTAGTGTATACTTGATTTTGTGATGAGGGTCACGAAACAAGACCCTGATAAAAAATTCGACGAGGTGAATATTATGAAAATCAAAACCACTGTAAGCGCATTGACCATCCTTTCTGTTCTCTCTTTCGGCGCTTTTGCAGCAGATTCTATCAATGCAGATCAGGCCGCTAATCGCCAGGCGATGGGGACTGTTTCTGTCGGTGCCGTTGGTTCTTCTCCGATGGACATGCATCAGATGTTGGATCAAAAAGCCCAGGAACAAGGTGCTTCTTCTTACCGCATCATCGAAGCACGCACCGGTAAAAGCTGGCACGCCACTGCAGAGCTGTACAAATAAGTTTTCTTTATAGTCAGAAGCAAAATCCGAATGTAAACCCGCGGCACCAGGCATAAAAAAAGCAGTTCAAACCTTCTCGCCGCGTATCAATGAATTGAGGTAAAGATTATGAAAAACGCAATGATTATCGCATCCCTGGGTCTGGCATCTGTTCTTTCTTTCAGCGCCGGTGCAGCTGTTCATCAGGTTAGCGCAGAGCAGGCACAAAACCTGCAATCCATGGGTACCGTCTCTGTTTCTCAGGTGGGTAGCGCGCCAATGGACATGCGTCATGAACTGGCTGCTAAAGCTGAAAAAGAAGGGGCTTCCTCCTACCGCATTATCGAAGCGCGTTCAGGCGATACCTGGCACGCTACAGCTGAGCTGTACAAATAAACCCTCGTCGTCTTACTGACGACTTGCCCCCGCCTGTCGGGGGCTTTTTTATTTATGCCGGACGTTAAAACGCAGCATCCCTTCCAGCTCTTCTTCCGCTTCATCAAACAGCAATATGAGCGCGCCGTAGCGTCGGTGCTGTGCCTCGTCAAGATGGATAAACTCTATCTCCAGTGGCAGCGGTAACTGACTGTTGGTCACGGCTTCCCAGAGTGAATCAAGATCGCGAATCGGCACCCCGGCAAGGGAAAACGTGCGGGTAAACTCACGGTAAAAATCGTTTTGATTGCCGATATGGTTGAAATCAAAGGTATAGCTTTTCATGCATGCCCCGCCTCGCCCCAGACGGGCGGCGCAGGCCGCCCTTTGTATTCGCTTATAATCCCCCAAGATGCAGGGTTTTGACTTCCAAAAACTCATCCAGCCCTAACACCGATCCCTCACGGCCAAGCCCGGACTCCTTCACGCCACCAAAAGGCCCCAGCTCTGTGGATACGGCACACTCATTAATCCCGATCATGCCGCTTTCCAGCGCCTGTGAGACCCGGAAGACCCGCTGTAAATTCTGAGTATAGAAATAAGCGGCGAGGCCAAACGGCGTGTTGTTCGCACGCTGGATAACTTCTTCCTCACTGGTGAAACGGAAGCAGGCTGCTACCGGGCCAAAGGTTTCTTCCTGAGCTAACTGCATGTTATCGCTGCAATCGCCTAAAACGGTTGGTTGCCAGAAATTGCCGCCCAACGCATGGGCTTTGCCCCCGGCGAGCACATTAGCCCCTTTGGCAACGGCATCTTCAACGTGTTCACGCACTTTCTTGACGGCAGCGGGTTCGATCAACGGGCCAACCACAACGCCCTCTTCCGCTCCGTTCCCCACTTTCAGGCCATTCACGGCGTCTGCCAGCTTGCGGGTAAATTCGTCGTAGACCTTTTCCTGAATGTAGAAGCGGTTAACACTGACGCACACCTGTCCGGCATTTCGGAACTTGTTGGCAATCGCGCCTTTCACTGCAGCATCAATGTCCGCATCTTCAAAGACGATGTAAGGCGCATTGCCGCCCAACTCCATCGACACTTTCTTCATTGTCTCTGCCGCGTTTCGCACCAGCGTTTTGCCCACAGCCGTCGAACCGGTGAAAGAAATCTTGCGCACTTCGTGACTGGCCATGATGGCGTCACTGATCTCAGAGGTATTACCCGCCACGGCATTCAGCACACCGTCAGGAACACCTGCTTTTTTGGCTAACTGCAGGAGGGCGAAGGCACTAAGCGGCGTATTGTTGGCAGGCTTGATAACCCCGGTACACCCCGCAGCCAACGCCGGACCAAGTTTGCGCGTCAGCATTGCCATCGGGAAATTCCACGGCGTGATGGCCGCGACGACACCCACAGGTTCGCGAGTCGCCAGAATTCGGGAACCGGGTTTGACAGGCGGAATGATTTCGCCGTTTGCGCGTTTGCCTTGTTCGGCAAACCACTGAATAAAGCTTGCGGCGTATTCTACTTCGCCTTCCGCTTCTTTTATCGGCTTGCCCTGCTCGGTGGTCATCAATCTGCCCAGCCAGGCTTTGTTCTCGATGATTAACTGATACCAGCGAGAGAGGATTTCAGAGCGCTCTTTCGCCGTTTTCGCTCGCCAGAGTGGGAAAGCTTTACTTGCTGCAGCAATCGCGGCTTCGGTTTCTTTCTTACCTGCTTTCGCTACTTTGGCTATCACTTCTCCTGTTGCCGGGTTAACGACGTCGAATGTCGTCTCGAGGGGTTTCCATACGCCATCAACAAAAAAACCCGTTTGAAAAAGTTCGTTATCCTGGAGTGCCTGCGTTGTCATGATTCCTCCGACCGTGGTGTCCTGTGATAACAGTTAAGTATAGCCATAAAAAAACCGACGCTTTTGGCGTCGGTCAGATTGCAGAGCGAAGCATTGCCCGGCGGCACTTCGTTTGCGCTGGCCTACAAGGGCTATTCTGTAGCCTGGTAAGCAAAGCGCCACCGGGCGTTAATTCACCGTCAATGCATGCTGATATTTTCGCAGCATCCCGGTGAGTCTTTTCACCGGCTCCGTGACCTGTAGCGGCGCTTCCCAGACCTCCAGCTTCTGCTGGTAGATATCCAGCTCCTCCAGCAGTCGCCCGAAATACCGGCTGCGTTTGTCATCACTGCTGGCCGAAATGACTTTATCCGCAGTCCGTCGTAGCTGACGGTGGAACGCCGATAAATCATCGTTCACCGGGACGGGAGCATCGCGCAGACGTTGATGAGCAATGATCAGGTTCAGCGCCAGACGATACTTCGCCAGATCCCCGGGGAATTTGTTCAACAGCATAAACAGCTGCTGATACAGCGCGGGCAGATGGTTTTCCTTACGTCTTGCTTTGTTGGTGGTCAGCGACGAAATGGCGGCGGACACAAACTGATTCAGCAGTACCCGACCCGTGCGTGCTTGAGAGTTATCACGCACCAGCAAAATCACCATAAAGGCGAGGAAACAGCCCACCAGCTGACCCAGAGCACTGTCCAGGAACTGACTGAAGTGGAAGGTCATCGGGTTGTCTAACACCAGAATATTGATGGTACTGGCCAGTGCGCCGAGCGACCCCAGCCGACGTTTCTGTACTTCAATCCCAATGAAGAACGCCAATACTGCGAGACTGATACACAACAGCAGCATGCTTTGCTGTGTGGAAGGAATGATCACCAGGAAATAGAGCGCCCCCAGCGGCAGTGCAGCAAGGGTGCCAAGCAGAAAATCTATTGCCACCATTCGCGGGTTCGGCAAGCGCATCGCCAGTGCAGTCACCACTGCAATCATCACCATTGCGCCGCTGCCCGACGTCCAGCCTGTCCACAGCCAGAAGAGCGTTCCCAAAGCGCAGGCAAGCGTGGTGCGCCAGAAGTTAACCATCGCATGGTGACGTTCGGCAGATTCGACTTTCACCACGGCTTCACCCTGCAAAATTTCTTCTTCACGCGCGTTGATTCTGGCATTCCCCACGACGCCGCGTTTCAGCAATTGATAGCGAGTCGCCGCACCAATCCAGGTATAAAGCGTAATGGGCGTGTCATGCTGACCCGTCCAGGCGAGTATGCGACGCATCCGTTTGAGCTGCTTGTGAACATCCTGCACGTTTTCTACCGGCACTTCGAACATCTCACGCCATTCCTCAGTAATAAACTCCGGACGGGTGTTCTGGATCAGGTAGGTTTCACACGCCTGAGTGATCAGCGTTAACGACAGAGTATTCAGAGCTTTAAGACGGCGATTGGCACGCGCCCAACGGGAGGATTCCATGTGCAGGTTGCTGCGCATGCCTTCCAGCGCCTGAGTTCTGCGCACCAGTGCGGCCCATGCGGCATCCACTTCTTCACTGTCGCCGTGGCGGATGCACAGTTGCATAAGCTGAAATTGCGCCACCAGCAGCGCATCCAACTCACGGTCAATCTCTTGCTTAATGGAACGCGGGGAAAACAGCAGATCGGCGACGATCGCACAGACAATCCCGATAACTATCTCGCTACAGCGCTCAACGGCAAACTGTGGGGAGAGCAAAGGTTGATTCTGAATGGTGATCACGATGATCAACGCCGTGTAGCCTGCGAGGCCCCAGGCATAGGAGTTTTCAACTTTAACGAGAGAGGAAACCCAGGTGCAGAAACCGGCCCACAGGCAGCACACCATCACCATCAACAACGGGGCGCGGATCATCAGGATGATGATGGTTAATGCCGCGATACAGCCGATAAACGTTCCGCAGATACGCAGCATGCCACGGTAGCGAATCGCACCGGAATACGGTTCACCGCCTGCGGCGAACGCAGGGCCCGCCGCGACAATGGCCGCAGTCAGAACGGCCCAGCGTGGGGTTTCAAGCTCAAAGTGAAAGCCGACAAACAGCGCCAGTACAATCGCGCAGGCCAGTTTGACCGCAAAGCGAATGTGCTGGTTGGCAATGGAGAAAATGCCCATAACGATTAACCGAACTCACGCAGACGCATACCAAGCTTCTGGAAGAAAGACATCTGGCTCGTGTCTCTGTCTTTCGCGCCGGTGATGATCACTGTGGCGGTTGTCCCTGCAGGCCACAAATTGCCCTGCTGTTCATCGAGATGAATACGCACCGGCACACGTTGCGCCAGACGCACCCACTCCAGGTTAGAGTCAATGGTCGCCATGCCTTTGGCATCGCTGCTGCTGCTGGCGTTAGTTACCCCAGCGGCCACGCTATCGACGGTGCCTTTGATGACTTTGGTGCTGCCAAGCGGGGTGATTTCAGCGCGGTAACCCGGACGAACGCCTTCGAGTTTGGTTTCTTCCATGTAGGCCATCACATAGAAGCTGCCCTTTTGCACTAACGCGACGGCAGTGGAACCACGGGTGATGAACTCACCGGTGTAAACGTTAAGGTTGGTCACCCAACCGTCGGCAGGCGCGCGAATGACAGTACGTTCGAGATCAAGGCGTGCCAGCTCGCGTGTTGCCTGGGCTTTCGCCAGTTGATGCTCAACGGTCTGCAAAATGTTGTTGGCCTGGTCTATCTCTTCACGAGACATCGCCATGGTCCCCAACTGGTTACGACGGCCCGCTTCACGGCGTTTTTCAGCAGCCAGCGCCTGATAATAGGCGACATCAGCATCCGCTTCTTCCAGCGCTTTCTGGTAGCGCGGCTGGTCGATAGTGAACAACACCTGGTTTTTCTTAACCAGTTGGTTATCCTTGACGTTCACTTCGGTGATAAGCCCAGCGACATCCGGCGCGATAGCCACCACGTCCGCACTGAAGCGGGCGTCTCGTGTCCACGGCGATTCGGTGTAATAGACCCAGGCGTGGAAAATAGCGATGAAGGCCAACACCACCATAATCAGCGTGATGGCCGTACGGGTAATTTTTCTTGTTAGTGTTTTCACAGCGACCTCAGACGAACAAGCGCGATATCAGATAGAACAAACAGCAGTACAGCGCAGTATTAAAAAGCGCAGGATGCCAGACAAAATCATAGATCCCGGTAGGGACAAGCACCCGGCGAAGCAGCCAAAAAATGGCTAACGACAATAGCAACTCGAAGAAGATCGGCGGAAACGAGAGACCGAAAATCACGATGACGGGAAACAGACTCATGTTGACCTTGATGTAGAGAGTGCAGGTGAGAGTAGTGAAGCTTTAATTATTCAACTAACAGTATATTAACGTAACTGTTATCACGTGATCTATATTATGTGATCTAAATCACTTTTAAGTCAGAGTGAACAATGGAACGACTAAAACGCATGTCGGTTTTCGCCAAAGTGGTGGAACTGGGCTCTTTTACCGCGGCTGCAAGACAGCTGGAAATGAGCGTTAGCTCAATAAGCCAGACTGTATCCAAGCTGGAAGATGAGTTACAAGTTAAGCTGCTGAACCGCAGCACGCGCAGCATCGGGCTGACAGAAGCCGGTAAGATTTATTATCAGGGCTGTCGTCGAATGCTGCATGAAGTTCAGGATGTTCACGAACAGCTGTATGCCTTTAACAACACACCGATTGGCACGCTGCGGGTTGGCTGTTCTTCAACCATGGCACAAAATGTGCTGGCAAAAATTACTGCCGAAATGCTGAAAGAGTACCCAGAATTGTCTGTCAATTTGGTCACGGGCATCCCCGCGCCGGATTTAATTGCCGATGGCCTGGATTTGGTGATTCGCGTCGGCGCACTTCAGGACTCCGGGTTATTCTCCCGCCGCCTGGGCTCCATGCCCATGGTGCTTTGCGCGGCAAAAAGTTATCTGCAACAGGCCGGCACACCGGAAAAACCGGCTGATCTCGCCAGCCATTCCTGGCTGGAATACAGCATCCGTCCGCACAATGAGTTTGAGCTTATTGCGCCGGAAGGCCTTTCCACGAAGCTCATCCCTCAGGGCCGTTTTGTGACCAACGATCCGATGACGCTCAACCGCTGGCTGACCGCCGGAGCCGGGATCGCCTTCGTGCCGCTGATGTGGGTGATCAATGAGATCAATCGTGGCGAGCTGGAGATCTTGCTGCCGCGCTATCAGTCTGACCCACGCCCGGTTTATGCTGTCTACACCGAGAAAGATAAGCTGCCGCTCAAGGTTCAGGTCTGTATCAACTATCTGACGGACTATTTCGTCGACGTCGCCAAACAGTTCCAGGGCATCAGCGGTCGGGGAAAATCTTAGGGCACCTGTTCCGGCTCGACATCTGAAATCAGGTGCGTCACTTCACCGAGTGCGCCAATGCGCACTTCGCTGGAGCGATTAAATTTGCTCTTGTCCATCAGCAGTAAAGATTGTGATGCCCGCTTGAGCAGCAACGATTTATAGCTGGCGTTATGCGCACTGGAATCCCACATCACCCCGCTACGATCAACGCCTTCACAGGAAAAGATAAACAGATCGATATCCAGCGTTTTGATCTGCGGAACCAGCGCCGGGTTCACGTAGTAACCATATTCACGCTGGAGCTGCCCACCAGAGCTGATAAGCCTGATATGTTCGCGTTTACCCAGTTCAGTGCACACTAAATGGCTGTTGGTGAAAACAGTCAGGTCGATATCCGGAAGCTGGCGGGCCAGAAACCAACAGGTCGAGCTGGCATCCAGCGCAATCGTCATCCCTTCATCAATCCAGGCTAACGCATGCCGGGCGATGTCCGATTTGTGGGCATAATGGCTTTTGAGACGGGTGTGGAACGGGGATTCATTTCCCTGATTATTGCGACGAATAATACGTGCACGCCCGTGGCTACGCTGGATTTTGCCCTGCTGTTGCAGTTCACTTAAATCACGACGTACCGTTTCTTTACTGACGCTGAGGGCAACCGCCAGCTCATCTGTCGTGAGCGTCTGGGTTTGTTCGAGAAGGGTGACAATTTGCTGATGGCGAACGACCTTCATCTTCGGTCTCCGTCAAAAAAAGCCAGCGGGCTTGCAAGTCACTGCAAGCCCGCACGGGATATTACGCTGTGCCGCCGACGGTCAGGTTGTCGACCTTCAGCGTCGGCTGGCCTACGCCAACCGGCAGGCTCTGGCCTTCTTTACCGCACACACCGACGCCGTTATCGAGTTTCAGGTCATTGCCGACCATGGAAATCTGCTGCATCGCTTCAATGCCGGAACCAATCAGCGTCGCGCCTTTCACAGCTTTGGTCACTTTGCCTTTCTCGATGAGGTACGCCTCGGAGGTTGAGAACACAAATTTACCCGAAGTGATATCGACCTGGCCGCCACCAAAGTTTGGCGCGTAGATGCCGTAATCAACAGATTCGATGATTTCCTGCGGGGTCGATTTCCCGGCCAGCATATAAGTGTTGGTCATACGCGGCATTGGCAGGTGCGCATAAGATTCACGACGGCCGTTCCCGGTAGGATTCACGCCCATCAGGCGCGCGTTCAGTTTGTCCTGCATGTAGCCTTTCAGCACGCCATTTTCGATCAGCACGTTGTACTGACCCGGCGTCCCTTCATCATCGATGGACACAGAACCACGGCGATCGCTCATGGTGCCATCATCGACAACCGTACAAAGTTCTGAGGCAACCAGTTGCCCCATCTGACCGCTGAATACGGAGGTGCCGCGACGGTTGAAATCGCCTTCCAGACCGTGACCTACCGCTTCGTGCAGCAGCACGCCCGGCCAGCCTGCGCCCAGAACCACTGGCAGCGTTCCGGCTGGTGCAGCCACGGCGGAGAGATTAACCATCGCCATGCGCACGGCTTCTTTTGCCCACGCATCGGCACGCACGTCGCCATTTTCATCGGCCAGGAAATAGTCGTAACCAAAACGACCGCCGCCGCCGCTGGAGCCGCGCTCGCGTTTGCCGTCCTCTTCCACCAGCACGCTGACCGACAGACGAACCAGCGGGCGAACATCCGCTGCTAAAGTACCGTCTGTCGCCGCGACCAGAATCAGTTCGTAAACGCCGGTCAGGCTGGCGGACACTTCCTGCACACGCTTGTCTGCTGCACGTGCCGCTTTATCCACACGACGCAGAATGTCGAGCTTCTCTTCGCGGCTCATGCTTTGCAGCGGATCGATGCTGGTATACAGCGAAGTGTGCTCTTTCGCGCCGAGCGCATGAACTTTGCCATCGCCGTTATCACGCACGATGGTGCGCGCTGCCTGAGCGCTCTGCTCAAGAGCCAGCAGGCTAATCTGATCGGCATAGGCGAAACCTGTTTTTTCGCCGCTAACGGCACGTACGCCAACACCCTGATCGATGTTGTACGAGCCGTCTTTGATAATGCTGTCTTCTAACACCCAGGATTCGTGATAGCTCGACTGGAAATAGAGATCGCCATAATCAAGACGGCGCTCGGTCAGTTGGCCAAGTATGGCAAACAAGTCCTGATGACTCAGGCCATTCGCCGACAGCAGATGTTCACTTACCAGGTTAAGACTCATCGTTTTGCTACTCGTTAGTTGCCGCGAAGGTCGCGGAAAATCAGTTTTATCTATTGAGAGTGAGGTAAATTGTAACGCCCGTCAAATCATTGCTTTTTATCCCCGCGCGCCTGGCGCAGGACTTCATTGATTTGCGGCTGATCGATAGGACCCGAGATGTGGTAGCGCAGAATGGAGACTTTGCTCCACAGCGGCCCCAACACTTTGCTGGCAGCAAACACCGCCGCCCCCACAATCGGGTTGATGACAAAAGCGGTGGCAACCCCTACCGTGGCTGAGATTTCCGGTGCCACGATGGCTTCCAGATCCAGCTCGCGGCGCACCAGGTTCACTGACCCTTTCATGCCAATGTCGGCTTCAAGACCGTCCACCAGCGTGTCGTCGGTGTGCAAGGTACCGTCTTTAATCCAGGCGGTACTGCGAATGGAATCGTAATAGAAGCCTTCACTGAAGGTATCGCTGAAGTCGAAGCGCAGCTTGCGTAACAGCGCATCCACACTTAACAGACGTAACAACTGGCCCGCATGACCGGTGCTGATATCGGTAAATTCGCCTTTGCCCAGATGCGCTTTCAGAATGCCATTCAGGGAAGCGACATCTGGCGTCCACGGCTCATCTCGCCAGTGCAGGTCATAGTCGAAGTCAAAAGAAGAGCCCTTCGCCGGGGTCGACACGCCAAAGAAATTCACCGCGGAATCAATCTTGTCTCCGTGCAGTTTGCCCTTCATCGAAGTACGTTCACTGCCAGGCACATTGACCCATTCACCGTCCATGGTCAGACGAGCAAACCCGGTATCCACCAGACCATTTGCCAGCGATAACGTGTTGCCTTTAATCGCAAAATCGCCGTCGATACGGCCGTATTTTTGCCCCCACAGCCAGCACTCTGCACAGCGCAATTGCAGATCAGGCCAGCCCTGGAAGTCGACACGATTCTTGCTGTACAAATTGCTGCCTACTGGCGCACCCGTTGAGGTCGTTGACGACGGGTTATAGTAGAGATAGCGAATGGCGGCCAGCCACGGCAAGTGGTCGCGTAACGTCAGCGAAGCATTAATCTCCCGCCCCTGAGCATCAATCTGCGTTCCGCCCAGGACTGGCTGGGAAACGAGGCTGAGGTTATTCCATTTTTGTCCTGCCATGGTCAGCGCAGGGGTGCGCAGCGTGACCCGTTCAGGGAAAGCGGCAGCACTGCCCACGCTATCGGCCGCGCCCTGACGGAACAACGCCAGCCATTGCGCGCCGTCCATCGGCGGCAGATTTAATTCTACGCCAGCGGTGTCTGGCAAAGGCGGCACGCTACGGCTGTCGGAAGCCCAGATAGCGCGGTCCAGCGTAAGTTTCTTATTCAGCAGCCAGCGGCTATTGAGATGATCTTTAGCACCGACACTGCCGGTCAAATCAAAGCGGGTTAATCCCCCTTCAACGTTTAATTTCACCGGCAGCGGTTCGCCCGCTTTTTTATCGACAGGCGCAGGTAAGCGACTGCTCACATTCTTCAGGTCACCCGTTAAATCGACTTTGTAACTGGCATTGCCTTTGTACGGCAACTCGATGGCCACTTTGCCTTGCCACGGAATGCTGCCACTGACGGCATCGTTTATCTGCTTGGGCAAAACCCCCATTTTGGTCGGCTGCCAGTTGGCATCCATGTTCACCGCGACCTGGTAAGCTTTCGCCCCTTCCGTCGTGGAGAAATCGACTTTTAACGGCTGATTAAACCAGTTGGCCGTCATTGGCCCACTTTTCAGGTCGCCGTTCTCAAAGCTGAATCCCCCGCTGAGGTTTTTTAAGGTGCTGTCGAGCGGCTTAATAAACAAGCTGTTGTTATTGAGCTTCACATCGCCTTTCGCTAACACCTGAGTGCCATTAAGCGGGATATCGAGATGTAAGCGAGCGTTCACATCGCCATCCAGCTGCAACTCATCAAGCGTTGCACCGAGGGAATCTTTCAACGGCGTATCTTTAAAATACGGGCCAACAGCTTTGCCCGGCCCGCTGATTTGCGAGTCGATAATCAGCTTCTCTTTCGAGTAATCCGGAATGGCGGCATTGAGGTTGTAAGCTGTCACGCCGCCCAGTGCCACTTTGTCGGCCTGCATCCACAATCCGTCGTTGAGGAAGTTGAGGTCGATATTCAGGTTGGTCAGCGCAGGCCAGTCCGGCTGGAAAGCGAAAGTCGCGTTATGCAGCGGCACCCATACCTGGAACTGGCCTTCGTTATGCTTATACGGGAACAAATGCGGGTTACCGCCGTAGACCAGCGTCGCGTTGTCGGACTGCCCGCCTTTGATGGCCGAACTGAGGTAATCGACCAGTTCTTTGCCCATCAGGTTTTCCGGGAAGTAGCGCCAGGCCTGGCTGCCATCATCAGTGCTGATCCCCGCCAGAATACCCAGCCAGGGTTCATCGCCCTCAGGCTGCAGCCAGCGGAAACCGCCCCGGGCATGCACCGCTTTGGCCTGCACGTCGATATCACGGCCATCCAGCATGAAGCCTTTGTCATTCTTCACCCACGACAAATTCGCCACGCCTTTGGCGATTTCAAGCGGCGCACGGAACACCGTTTCGTACGGCATTTTGGCGTTTTCCATGCTGACGTTAACCTGACCGTTTTCTACGCTACCTTCCGCGCGGCCAGAAAAATGTTCAGCACCCGGCAATAGCTTCCACTGTTTCCAGCCAAGATTGCTCCATGCGGCCTGGAAACGGGTCTTTTCGGTCGCCTGAAGAGGAATATCCAGCGCCAGAGAATCAATTTGCCCGGCAGGTTGTGTGGTTTCCCAGATGTCACCGAATGAAGGGGAGAGTTTCTCCGCTATCGGCAGCAGCCCGGAAAGACCGCTGAGTTCCAGGTTGCTCGCGCGGATGCGTAACTCATCGCTGCGCACGTTATCTTTGCCGCCCACATCCTGATCGGGTATCCAGGCCATGGCAAGCGCGCCCTGAGGCCAGCGTTTGCCATCGATGGCAATGCGAGTGTCCGGCACATGGAAGGACCAGCCTGATTTTTCGCGGGATAAGTGGGCGGTCAGGTTATCGACCGAAAGGTCATGCGGGTGTTTATCACCTTCCCAGCTCGCGCCGCCTTTCTTCAGCCACACATCCCCACTGGCGATGTCGCCTTTATCGAGCGTCATCCAGCCTTCAAGGCTAAACCGCGCTGAAGTGAGCGCAATGTTGTCCTGCATCCAACGGCCTAACCAGGGCTTAACATCGATGTCATCCGCCTGAACCCATAAACGCCCTTCGTTCAGCAGACCGTTTTCATCGCGCAAATCCATTCGCACTTTCATCACACCGTGCTGCCCGGTGAGACTTGAGAGGCTGAGTTCCCCTTCGGCGCGGTGGCGGTTCTTGCCATTGAGCCAGGTCAGTTGAGGGATCGCCAGTTCGGCGCGTTGCCCGGAAAGCGTGAGGAAGCTGAGATGGCTGTCGCGAAGCGTGAACTGGTCGAACTGGCGCAGGAACAGATCGCCGATGCGGTCCGTTTTCAGCTTGCCGCTGCCGTCATTATGTTGCAGTGGGGTGTTGGTACGGATTTGCAGCTGCCAGAAGGTCAGCTCGCGGAACTGCCAGCGGAAATGCAGCAGGCTTTGCCACACATCCAGCGCCAGGGTGACGCGTTTAATGGAAAGCTGGCCGTTATCACGAAGACCGGCTTTGATATCGCGGACTTCAAGCGTTGGGCCGTAATTTTCCCAACTGGCTTTAATCTGAGAGGCATCGACCGGATGGCCGGTGGATTGGGCAATTTTTTCGAGCAGTTCCGGACGCCATTTGTCCAGCTGCGGCAATACGAGACGCAGGCCACTGACCAGTAGCGCGACGATAACAATCAATGTTGCCACCGTGATCAGTAAGATTCCAGGCAAGCGCCTCACGCTTCTCTCCTTGTCGCAGCCAGCAAACTACATCATCACTACGTCGAATTGTTCCTGATTGTAGAGCGGCTCAATCTGAACTTTTACCTGTTTGCCCACGAAGATTTCCACTTCTGCCAGCGCATGTGACTCTTCGCCTTTTAAGGTTTCCGCCACTGCAGCAGAAGCGTAGACCAGGAAGCGATCGGAGTCATAGGCATGATGCACACGCACGATTTCACGCATGATTTCATAGCAGACGGTTTCGACAGTTTTCACGGTGCCACGTCCGTGGCAGGTTGGGCATTCATTACAAAGGACATGCTCAACACTTTCGCGCGTCCGTTTACGGGTCATTTCGACCAGACCCAGTTGTGAAAAACCGTTAATACTGGTTTTTACGCGATCTTTGTTCAGGGCCTGCTCCAGCGAGTGCAGCACCCGGCGGCGGTGATCTTCGTTGTTCATATCGATGAAGTCGATAATGATGATCCCGCCGAGATTACGCAGACGAAGCTGGCGGGCGATGGCCTGGGTCGCTTCGATATTGGTGTTGAAAATGGTGTCGTCGAGATTACGGTGCCCAACAAAGGCGCCGGTGTTGATATCGACCGTTGTCATGGCTTCAGTCTGATCGATAACCAGATAACCGCCCGATTTGAGCTCGACTTTACGCTCCAGCGCGCGCTGAATTTCATTCTCAACATCAAAGAGATCAAAGATGGGCTGACGACCGCTGTAATGCTCCAGCTTGCTGGTCATCTCCGGCATATACTCCGCCGTGAATTCCATCAGCGATTCGAAGGTCAGACGGGAGTCTACGCGGATGCGATCCAACTGGGCATCCGCAAAATCGCGAAGCACACGCTGGGCAAGCGCTAACTCGCCGTACATCTGATAGCGCGTCTGCGGGCGTTTTTTACGCTCCATGACTTTCGTCCAGACGCGCTTGAGATAAGCGGCATCGGAAGCCAAATCTTCTTCACACACGCCTTCCGCTGCGGTACGAATGATAAAACCGCCCTGCTCATCACAGTATTCGGTCACCACGTTTTTCAGGCGTTCGCGCTCAACTTCACTTTCGATTCGTTGCGAAACCCCGACGTGAGAAGCGCCAGGCATGAAAACCAGATAACGGGAAGGCAAAGTGATGTCAGTGGTCAGGCGCGCGCCTTTGGTACCCAGCGGATCTTTCACCACC
Organism: Scandinavium sp. NPDC088450; assembly: GCF_044900545.1. Taxonomy (NCBI): domain Bacteria; kingdom Pseudomonadati; phylum Pseudomonadota; class Gammaproteobacteria; order Enterobacterales; family Enterobacteriaceae; genus Scandinavium; species Scandinavium sp. NPDC088450. The sequence continues at coordinate 176,388 of NZ_JBJDNI010000007.1, forward strand.
TGCACCATCAGATCCTGACCCTGACGCACCAGTTCCGAGATGTCCCGAACGGTGAATTGTTTCTGCTCTTCACCGGCGACGCATTCGGTGTGGGGCATGATGTCTGAGGCGTGAAGAAATGCGGCCTTGTCCAGGCCAATATCTACAAATGCCGCCTGCATTCCGGGAAGGACACGGCTCACCCGACCTTTGTAGATATTGCCTACGATCCCACGGCGCGCTTCGCGCTCAATGTGGATCTCTTGCAAAATACCGCCATCAATGTAAGCCACGCGGGTTTCCGAGGGCGTTACGTTCACTAATAATTCAGCCGTCATGTTTATCCCTTTGCTCACGCAGTGAGTTAAAATTGCTCAGCAACTCATACGTTTCCACCAGCGGTAAGCCGACTACGGCGTGGTAACTGCCCTTTATCTTCCTGACAAAACAGCCACCCAGCCCTTGAATACCGTATGCACCTGCTTTATCCATCGGTTCGCCGCTGGCGATATACCCGACGATATCGTCTTCTGACAATACTCTGAACGTCACTTCCGTGGTCACCAGACAATCAATGGTTTGCAGGCGATCGGCCAGCGCGACGGCGGTCATCACCTGATGCGTTTGACCGGAAAGCTGGCGTAGCATGGTGGCAGCATGTTCGGCATCGCGAGGCTTTTCCAGCACTTCACCGTTGAGCACCACAATGGTGTCTGAGCCAAGTACCGGTAAATCCTTCGCCGCCAGCGCCACACCTGCCTGTGCTTTTTCACGCGCCAGGCGGACCACATAATGCTGAGCGCTTTCCTGCGGCTGACGCTGCTCTTCAATGCCGGGCAGCAGACGTTCGAAACGCACACCTAACTGAGTCAACAACTCCTGACGACGCGGTGAGCCGGAAGCAAGATAAAGCATTGTCATAGAAACCTTTATTGTACAGCGAATTGCTGACGGATCTTGCGCATCAGCAAGAATATCCACGGCCAGAGTACACCGTTAACAACACTACTCCAGAACACTTCCGGTCGGAAAGAGACGTTGATCACTAAAAACTCTGCCCAGAAAACAACGATATCCACCGCAAGGGACAACATCATCACCACCAACGCCTGTTGCCAGAGCGCGAGGTTGCGGAACAGCTGATATTTCAGTGCAACCAGGTAGGCAATGATGCTGAGGGACAATGCGCGGACGCCCAGCGTAGAGCCGCTAATCAGATCCAGTATGGCACCCATAATGAAACCTGTGCCAACATTGACCCGATGCGGTAACGCTAAGATCCAGTAGAGCAGAATAAGCAGAACCCAGTTTGGCCGGTAGACCAACAGATCATCCGGCCAGGGCATCACTTGTAACAAGAGGGCGACCAGAAACGACAGCCAGATAACCCAGCGACCCTGGCTTCGATAACTTGCCACTACTGCCCTCCTGAAGAAGGCGGAACAGGTGCGGCAGCAGGTGCAGGCTGAGTAATACCTGTTGCTGGCGGCGGTACAGGTGCTGGCGGCCCCATCGAATCGGCAGCTGGCAACACTTGTGGCATCATCTGCATCAGACGTTCATTGGCCACGCGATGCACTTCTTCTGGCGTCATTGGGTTAGCGCCATTACGGTCCGCTCCCCACAACAGCAGCAAATAGCGCAGACGCTGGAGACCCGCAGTCGGACGCGCCTGAATCACGGTGTAAGCACGCTGAGTATCGAGTTTCACAGAGGAAACAACGGCAACAGGATAGCCTTCAGGGAAACGGCCACCCAACCCAGACGTCACCAGTACATCGCCCACGCGAATATCAGTATTGGCTGGCAGATGTTCCAGTTGCAGATCGTCAGTACAGCCGTTACCGGCAGCAATGACACGAATATCATTACGCAGTACCTGAATCGGCAGCGCATGCGTAGCATCGCAAATCAGCAACACGCGGCTGGTCAACTTCGCGACCGCAACCACCTGGCCGACAACGCCTTTATCGCTGATCACAGGCTGACCTTCGTAGACGCCATTGACGCTACCTTTGTCGATAACCACCTGATCGCTATAAGGGTCGTTCACCGTGGAGATCACCTGAGTGACCATCTTCTGCTCGTCCTGACGCAGCGGAGAACCCAGCAGTTCACGCAGACGGGCGTTTTCCTGCTTGTACTGGCCCATCATCAGCAAATCACTGTTTTTCAGCAGCAGTTCCTGGCGCAGCGCACGGTTTTCCAGCTCAAGCTGGTCACGGGAAGCCAAAGTCTGCGAGATGCCGTCCAGTAATTCACGAGGACCGTTGGAAATAAAGTAGAAAGGGCTAACGGCGGTATCCATGTACGTTCGGATTTGACTGAACGTACCGAGGCGGCTGTCGGCAATAATCACGCCAAGCGCCACCAGCACCGCCAGGATAAGGCGAATCTGTAGCGACGGGCCACGGCTAAAAATGGGCTTCATAGGCTATGCGTATTCTCGTGTCAGTGAAATCAAAGGGCAGCACGACCGCTGCCCCAGACTTCAGGCTGACTACTCTTCGCTAAACAAGTCGCCGCCGTGCATGTCGATCATTTCCAGTGCCTTGCCGCCGCCACGGGCAACACAGGTCAGTGGATCTTCTGCAACTACGACAGGAATTCCTGTCTCTTCCATTAACAGGCGGTCGAGGTTACGCAGCAGCGCACCACCACCGGTCAGCACCATGCCGCGCTCGGAGATATCGGAAGCCAGTTCTGGCGGGCACTGTTCCAGTGCAACCATCACCGCGCTGACGATACCGGTCAGCGGTTCCTGCAAGGCTTCGAGGATTTCATTGGAGTTCAGGGTGAAGCCACGTGGCACACCTTCAGCCAGGTTACGGCCGCGAACTTCAATTTCACGCACTTCGTCGCCAGGGTAGGCAGAACCGATTTCGTGCTTGATACGCTCAGCCGTCGCTTCACCGATAAGAGAACCGTAGTTACGACGAACATAATTAATGATGGCTTCGTCGAAACGGTCACCCCCGATACGTACGGAGGAGGAATACACTACGCCGTTCAGGGAGATAACCGCGACTTCAGTGGTACCACCACCGATATCGACAACCATAGAACCGGTTGCTTCAGAAACCGGCAGACCTGCACCGATTGCTGCCGCCATTGGCTCCTCAATCAGGAACACTTCACGAGCGCCAGCGCCCTGAGCGGATTCACGAATGGCACGACGTTCAACCTGCGTTGCGCCAACCGGCACACACACCAGCACACGCGGGCTTGGACGCATGAAGCTGTTGCTGTGAACCTGCTTGATGAAGTGCTGCAGCATCTTCTCGGTCACGAAGAAGTCGGCGATAACGCCGTCTTTCATTGGACGGATAGCCGCGATATTGCCAGGCGTACGACCCAGCATCTGCTTCGCTTCATGACCGACGGCAGCCACACTTTTTGGTGAACCGGCACGATCCTGGCGAATGGCCACAACGGAAGGCTCATTCAGTACGATGCCTTGTCCTTTTACGTAAATCAGGGTATTCGCAGTACCCAGGTCAATGGACAGGTCATTGGAAAACATGCCACGAAATTTTTTCAACATACTAAGGGATAATCCTGAAAGCTGGGGCGGAAACAAAATCCGCTTACTTTACCAACCACACGCAGCAGCGACAAGGCGCAAAAATCATCTGCTACGGTGAAAATTAGTGCAGTTCGTTTCCTTTGTTACAATTTCGACCTGACAGCGTCAGGACCGCAGCACTCCTCGCCTGCATTGTAACCTTTCAAAGGACGATCACTGGCTTGTTGTCTGTAACATTTCGGCGGGCAGTCATGCACACCCCCGGGAGAAACAGCGCGCGTTATTCTACGTGAAAACACAGCAAACGGCAGATCAAACAGAGTATCTTTGCGAATATTTTTTTACGCTAGTGTCAAGTGGTTGTGACGAAGCAAAAAAATCGCCCTGTCCACCTAACACACCACACTCTCTGAGCACTTGCCATTCACTTCGGCTGCGCAGTCCGGTCGCAAAGACCTGCGTCGTAGTACCTTTACAGGCTTCGACGAGACTTTGCACTAACAATTGGTTCTCACTGCGTTTTTCGATATTTCGAACCAGGCCCGGATGGAGCTTGACGAGTTCCACCGACAGTTCCTTGATCCAACTGGTGCTGACTAACGTCAAACCAGCCTGAATCACCACGACTCTCACCCCTAACGCATTAATCAAACGCATGACGGGCTGTAAACGGCTGATATGTTGACAAACATCCGCCTCTGCAAGTTCAAAAATAATCCGTTTTCGCTGCGATTTTTCACATTGCATCAACGTATCGCGCAGCCAGCGCTGGAATCGGGGACGAATTAAGGATTCTACCGTGACCTGCAATGCCAGGTTTTCTTCAGGCCAGAAAGAGAGGAAAGGTAGCAGACGGGTTATCTGTAGTCGGTCATATTCTTCCGCCAGCCCGAACTCCAGCACCATCGGCATGTATTCGGCGGCAATCACTTCTTCTTTACCATCGTAAATGCGGCACATTAGCTCGCGGTGATGGACTCGCCCATCGTAGTGAATGGCGGGTTTTTGATAGAAACGTGGGCCGCCACGGCTGAGCATCTGTTCAATCAAGGTTCGCCAGCGCACGTTGCCGCGCCCTTTTTCCGGCAAGGTGTCGTCATACACAGCCCAGCTATTACTGCCCTGAAGTACGGCGTTACGCACGGCGGCATCCGCATGTTCCATCACCTGATCGGTGCTTTGCCCACTACGCCAGGCGCAGATGCCAATGTGCATCATGTCATCCTGATCGAGAATTTTTGTGGCTGGCAAGGCATCGAGCGACTTCAGCAATCCGGAGGCAATGCTGTCCGCTTCTTTCAACGTGCGATGCGGGAGCAGCACGGCATAGTCGCTGCGATGGTAGCGAGCCAGCAGCGCACCGGGATAGCGCATCATAAAAGTGGAAAGCATATTAATGAGGGTGAAGAAGTGTTCTTCTGCTGCACTTCTTCCGAAATGGTCTCTCACCAGATCGAATTCCGGCAGGCGAATTAACATGACGATACCGTGAGCCCCCACTTTCTCTTGATCGTCGAGAAGCGTGGCTAGCTGGTTATCAAAGAACATCCGATTGCTGAGACCCGTCTTGGTGTCCTGGGCGGCGTACGAACGAATTAAGGTATCGAGGCGCGTACGCTGTTCACCGGCAAACTGAATTTCAGAGAGCAATGCGTCCAACGCACTGCTGGTTCGAGCTGGCCACTCATGCACGGAACCGTACACCTGATTGCCGCGTTCACCATTGAGAATTCGCGTTGAACGCTGCTCCAGAAGCTCCTGGCCGGACAGTTGATTTCGCAGCCAGCGCACGGAGAAAAAGATAATCAGGACCATAAAGCCTATGGCGATGGTCAGTGGTGCCGTCGTTAACAGCGAGTGGAAGTAGTTCACCATCGGGTCGAGATAGACCATATGAATGGTCATGCCTGGGTGCTTCACCGACTCCACGCTGAGCTCGCGATACTGATAATTACTGCCCATCGGGCGATAGCTGCTTTTGCGCGAATGGCTAAAAACCGTTTTGTCGTTGACGACGAAATCGATACGCACAATGTCCACAGGCACCAGAATTTCGTCCAGTTGACTGTCGAGCTGATTGAAAGGGGTATTGACCAGGCGGGAATCGACTACCGTCGCCACAGCACGGGCGCGGTAATCCACTTTATACTGAATACCGTTATAGAAGCTCAGTGAGCAGCCTATCAGGGTGACAAAGATAGTCAGGCCCGTCAGCAGTGTCACAAAAGCTGAAAATTTCGTCGTTAATCGCATCCCTGTATTAACTCCGTTGATGAAAAACAGCCCGACCAAGCCGGACACCCGCTGTGACGCCCTACAATGAGTAAGTACTAACTAGCACGTCAAAAGGACCATGCATACTACCAGAGTGAGTGAAACTGGCAATTTATTGCGATAAGTCGGCATCGTGTTTCCGTTAGCGAGTATAGTCATCAAAAAATTTTTTCCAATCATTCAGCAACCGAGGAAGGATTATGCAGGCGTTAATCTTAGAACAGCACGACGGTAAAACCCTCGCATCGGTCCAGGATATCGAAGAGAGCCAGCTCCCGCAGGGCGAGGTTACCGTGGATATTCAGTGGTCCAGCCTGAACTTTAAAGATGCCCTCGCCATCACCGGGAAGGGGAAAATTATTCGCAATTTTCCGATGATTCCCGGTATCGACTTTGCCGGTGTTGTTCACCACAGCGAAGATCCGCGCTTTCACGCAGGTCAAAAGGTGCTGCTGACGGGCTGGGGCGTGGGTGAAAATCACTGGGGCGGTTTGGCACAGCGTGCGCGCGTGAAAGGCGACTGGCTGGTGCCGCAGCCTGAAGGGATGGATGCGCGTCAGGCGATGATTATCGGCACAGCGGGTTTCACCGCTATGCTGTGCGTAATGGCGCTGGAAGACGCAGGCATTAAACCTGAGGATGGCGAGATTGTCGTCACCGGCGCGAGCGGTGGTGTAGGCAGTACCGCTATTGCTCTGCTGCACAAGCTGGGTTATCAGGTTGTCGCTGTTTCCGGTCGTGAAAGTACTCACGAGTATCTGCGCACTCTGGGGGCTAGCCGTATTCTGGGCCGTGACGAATTCGCCGAAACTCGCCCGCTGGAAAAACAGCTTTGGGCTGGTGCAGTCGATACGGTTGGCGACAAAGTGCTGGCGAAGGTTCTGGCGCAAATGAATTACGGTGGCTGCGTGGCGGCGTGTGGGCTGGCGGGCGGTTTTGCGCTGCCAACGACCGTGATGCCTTTTATTCTGCGTAACGTCCGTTTGCAGGGCGTGGATTCGGTCATGACACCAGCGGCGCGCCGTGCTGAAGCCTGGAAGCGTCTGGTGGCAGATTTGCCTTCTTCCTTCTATAGCCAAAGCGCGACGGAAATCAGTCTGGCTCAGGCTCCGGAGTATGCCGATAAAATCATGAACAACCAAATCCAGGGCCGCACGCTGGTAAAAGTGGCCTAATCTTCAAATTTTCGTGACATATTCGCGTTAATCGGCCGCCTCCATCATGCTTAGGAAAATGCATGATGGAGGATGCCATGAAATTGAAAAAACTGACGGAAGCCGATGTCACGGCAGAATCCGTATTTATGCTTAAGCGCCGCCAGGTGCTAAAGATGTTGGGCATTAGCGCTACTGCACTTTCCCTTCCCTCTGTGGCACACGCCGATTTGCTGAGCTGGTTTAAAGGCAACGATCGTCCTCCTGCGCCTCCGGGCAAGCCGCTCGAATTTTCCCGCCCCGCTGAATGGCAAAATCAACTCGCGCTGACGCCCGAAGACAAAGTTAGCGGTTACAACAACTTCTATGAGTTTGGTCTCGATAAAGCCGACCCTGCCGCCAATGCAGGAAGCCTGATTACTGACCCGTGGAAGCTGACGATTGATGGCGAGGTGGCAAAGCCAATCACGCTCGATCACGACGATTTAACCAAACGCTTTCCGCTGGAGCAGCGAATTTACCGGATGCGCTGCGTTGAGGCCTGGTCGATGGTCGTGCCGTGGATTGGTTTTCCACTGCATAAACTGCTTGCCCTGGTTGAACCCACCAGCGAGGCCAAATTTGTCGCCTTCAAAACCATTTATGCGCCTGAACAAATGCCCGGGCAAAAAGACCGCTTTATCGGCGGCGGGCTTGCTTATCCTTATGTTGAAGGATTACGTATAGATGAAGCGATGCATCCTCTGACGTTGCTGACCACTGGCGTGTACGGCAAAGCGCTGCCGCCACAAAACGGGGCCCCCATTCGCCTGACAGTACCGTGGAAATATGGTTTCAAAGGGATTAAGTCCATCGTCAGCATTACGCTGACCAGGGAACAGCCGCCTTGTACCTGGAATATGGCCGCGCCGGATGAGTATGGCTTCTATGCCAACGTGAACCCGCATGTCGATCACCCTCGCTGGTCCCAGGCCTCTGAACGTTTCATCGGTTCTGGTGGTGTGCTGGATGTGAAACGTCAGCCGACGCTGTTGTTTAACGGTTACGCGGATCAAGTTGCTTCGCTGTATCGCGGTCTTAACTTACGGGAGTATTTCTGAGTGCGTTTAACAGCAAAACAGATAACGTGGCTGAAGGTCATTCTGCATCTCGCCGCCTTTTTACCCTTTGTCTGGCTGTTTTGGGCCGGGTCGCAGGGGTATTTCAGCGCTGACCCTGCCAAGGACATTCAACACTTTACAGGTAAGATGGCTCTGAAACTGCTACTGGCTACCTTGCTGGTCTCCCCATTGGCGCGCTACGCTAAACAACCCCTTTTGATTCGTACTCGTCGTCTGTTGGGCGTATGGTGTTTTGCCTGGGCGACGCTGCATCTCACCAGCTACGCCTTGCTGGAACTGGGGATTAACAATCTGGGTTTGCTCTGGCAGGAAGTCGTGAACCGCCCTTATCTGACGTTAGGGTTGATAAGTTGGGTCATTTTGCTGGCATTGGCCGTCACCTCTTTCCAGTATGCGCAGCGAAAGCTGGGTTCGCGTTGGCAGAAGTTGCACAACTTCGTCTATCTGGTGGCGATCCTCGCCCCGATTCATTATCTGTGGTCGGTGAAGATCCTGTCGCCTCAACCGATTCTGTACGCGGTGGCTGCTTTTGTGCTTTTAGCATGCCGATATAAGAAGTTCCGCATGTGGTGGCGTTAATTCACGATTATGTGCAGTTTCCCGCAGTTTTCCCGCACTACGCCTGACTTTTTCGTGGCTGAGGTTGATTATCTTCCCTGATAAGACCAGTATTTAGCTGCCAATTGCTACGAAATCGTTATAATGTGCGACTTTGGTTTTCCTGACGGGGGTTTTAGGCCTCTGAAAAGGTGACAAGCGCGCATCGAAGGTATATTTTGTTTTTTACCGGAGAATTGCAGGAGATAGCAGCACAATGGCCGACAAGTTACGCATTTTGCTTTTAAACGGACCGAACCTGAATATGCTCGGCACCCGTGAGCCTGAGAAGTATGGCACCCTGACGTTAGCGGAAATTGTTAACCGACTGACCGCAGAGGCCGACGCTCTGAATGTGTCGCTGGACCATCTGCAATCCAACGCGGAGTTCGCGATTATCGACCGTATTCATCAGGCTAAAGACAAGATTGACTATATCCTGATCAATCCGGCCGCTTTCACGCACACCAGCGTGGCGATTCGCGATGCGCTGTTGGCGGTCAGTATCCCGTTTATCGAGATTCATCTGAGCAACGTGCACGCTCGCGAGCCGTTCCGCCATCACTCATATCTCTCTGATATCGCTGCCGGCGTCATCTGCGGATTAGGCGCTGACGGCTATTCATACGCTTTACAGACGGCGGTCAAACGCCTGTCACAATCACACTAAACAAAGAGTACGGAACCCACTCATGGATATTCGTAAGATTAAAAAACTGATCGAGCTGGTTGAAGAATCAGGCATCTCCGAACTGGAAATTTCTGAAGGCGAAGAGTCTGTACGCATCAGCCGTGCAGCGCCAGCAGGCAGCTACCCGGTTATGCAACAGGCTTACGCTGCGCCAATGATGCAGCAGCAGGCTGCACCGGCTGTCGCCGCACCAGCAGCAGCTGAAGCGCCAGCAGCAAAAGCTGAAATCAGTGGTCACATCGTACGCTCCCCGATGGTAGGTACCTTCTATCGCACCCCTAGCCCGGACGCGAAAGCATTCATCGAAGTGGGTCAGAAGGTGAACGTGGGTGATACCCTGTGCATCGTTGAAGCCATGAAAATGATGAACCAGATCGAAGCCGACAAAGCAGGCACCGTGAAGGCTATCCTGGTCGAAAGTGGTCAACCGGTAGAATTTGACGAGCCGCTGGTCGTCATCGAGTAACGAGGCGAACATGCTGGATAAAATTGTCATCGCTAACCGTGGCGAGATTGCACTGCGTATTCTTCGTGCCTGTAAAGAACTGGGCATCAAGACTGTGGCTGTGCACTCCACTGCGGATCGCGATTTAAAACACGTATTGCTGGCGGATGAGACGGTCTGTATCGGCCCGGCTCCTTCCGTAAAAAGCTATCTGAATATCCCGGCTATCATCAGCGCCGCTGAAATCACTGGCGCGGTGGCAATCCATCCGGGTTACGGCTTCCTGTCTGAGAACGCTAACTTTGCTGAGCAGGTTGAGCGCTCTGGCTTTATCTTCATCGGCCCGAAAGCTGACACCATCCGCCTGATGGGCGACAAAGTGTCTGCTATCACCGCAATGAAGAAAGCTGGCGTCCCAACCGTACCAGGTTCTGACGGCCCGCTGGGCGACGATATGGATGCTAACCGTGCTCATGCTAAACGCATTGGCTATCCGGTTATCATCAAAGCGTCTGGCGGCGGCGGCGGTCGTGGTATGCGCGTTGTGCGCAGCGACGCTGAACTGGCTCAATCCATCTCCATGACCAAAGCTGAAGCGAAAGCCGCGTTCAACAATGACATGGTGTACATGGAAAAATACCTGGAAAATCCTCGTCACATCGAGATCCAGGTGCTGGCAGACGGCCAGGGTAACGCTATCTATCTGGCTGAACGTGACTGCTCCATGCAGCGCCGTCACCAGAAAGTCGTCGAAGAAGCACCAGCACCGGGCATTACCCCGGAACTGCGTCGCTACATCGGCGAGCGTTGCTCTAAAGCCTGTGTGGATATCGGCTATCGTGGTGCGGGTACCTTCGAGTTCCTGTTTGAAAACGGCGAGTTCTATTTCATCGAAATGAACACCCGTATTCAGGTAGAGCACCCGGTAACCGAAATGATCACCGGTGTTGACCTGATCAAAGAACAGCTGCGCATTGCTGCAGGCCAGCCGCTGTCTATCAAGCAAGAAGAAGTTCAGGTTCGTGGCCATGCGGTGGAATGCCGTATTAACGCCGAAGATCCGAACACCTTCCTGCCGAGCCCGGGTAAAATCACCCGTTTCCACGCGCCAGGTGGTTTTGGTGTGCGTTGGGAATCTCATATTTACGCTGGCTACACTGTGCCACCGTACTATGACTCAATGATCGGCAAGCTGATTTGCTACGGGGAAACCCGTGACGTGGCGATTTCTCGCATGAAGAACGCCCTGCAGGAGCTGATCATCGACGGCATTAAAACCAACGTTGATCTGCAAATGCGCATTATGAGCGACGAGAACTTCCAGCATGGTGGGACAAACATCCACTATCTGGAGAAAAAACTCGGTATGTACGAGAAGTAATTCTCCGCTCAGCGTAAAAGGCCGGATCCTCCGGCCTTTTTTATGTCCTGAAAAAACCAGTCCCTTAAGGTACAATCCCCGCTTTACATTGACCCTGGGAGCCTTATGGACGCGCGTTTTGTTCAGGCACACAAAGAAGCCCGCTGGGCGTTGTGGCTAACCCTCCTCTATCTCGCCGCATGGTTAGCGAGTGCTTACATACCAAATTCACTCATCGGCTTTACGGGCCTGCCGCACTGGTTTGAGATGGCCTGTTTGTTAGTGCCGTTGCTGTTTATCGTGCTGTGCTGGGCGATGGTGAAAGTCATCTATCGCGAGATTCCTCTGGAGGACGACGATGCAGCTTGAAGTGATCCTGCCGCTTATCGCTTATCTGTTAGTGGTCTTTGGTTTGTCGGTCTATGCCATGCGGAAACGCTCCACCGGCACCTTCCTGAATGAGTACTTCCTGGGCAGCCGTTCAATGGGCGGTTTTGTGCTGGCGATGACGCTGGTGGCCACATACATCAGCGCCAGTTCGTTTATCGGCGGGCCAGGCGCGGCATACAAATACGGCCTGGGTTGGGTATTGCTGGCGATGATCCAGCTCCCGGCAGTCTGGTTGTCTCTCGGTGTGCTGGGGAAAAAATTCGCGATTCTTGCGAGACGCTATAACGCCGTCACATTGAACGACATGTTGTTTGCTCGCTATCAGAGCCGCTTGCTGGTGTGGCTTGCCAGTCTCAGTTTGTTAGTCGCCTTTGTCGGTGCGATGACCGTGCAATTCATTGGCGGCGCGCGCCTGCTGGAAACCGCTGCGGGCATTCCTTACGAAACAGGCTTGCTGATTTTCGGCGTGAGCATTGCGCTCTACACAGCTTTTGGCGGCTTCCGCGCCAGCGTGCTCAACGACTCCATGCAAGGGCTGGTGATGCTGATTGGCACCATCGTGTTGCTGATTGGTGTCGTGCATGCAGCGGGAGGATTGGGTCATGCGGTTCAGACGCTGGAGCAAATCGATCCGAAGCTAATTTCACCGCAGGGTGCAGACGATATTCTTTCCCCGACATTTATGACCTCTTTCTGGGTGCTGGTTTGCTTCGGGGTCATTGGCCTGCCACACACCGCCGTCCGTTGTATCTCCTACAAAGACAGCAAAGCGGTACACCGGGGCATCATTATCGGCACGATTGTGGTCGCGATACTGATGCTGGGTATGCATCTGGCGGGTGCGCTGGGTCGCGCGGTGATTCCTGATCTCACCGTTCCGGATCTCGTGATCCCTACGCTGATGGTAAAAGTGCTGCCACCGGTTGCGGCCGGGATCTTCCTTGCTGCTCCGATGGCGGCGATCATGTCGACGATCAACGCGCAGTTGTTGCAGAGTTCCGCTACGATCATCAAAGATCTCTATTTGAGCCTGCATCCAGAACAGCTCCAGAATGAAAAGCGTCTGAAACGTATGTCTGCGCTGATTACCCTGGTACTTGGCGCCCTGCTGCTGCTGGCGGCCTGGCGTCCACCCGAGATGATCATCTGGCTGAACCTGCTCGCGTTTGGCGGGCTGGAAGCCGTGTTCCTTTGGCCGTTGGTGCTGGGTCTGTATTGGGAGCGTGCTAATGCCGCCGGGGCATTAAGCGCCATGATCGTCGGCGGCGTGGTTTATGCCATGCTCGCCACCCTGAAAATTCAGTACCTGGGCTTCCACCCGATTGTCCCGGCGCTGCTGCTAAGTTTACTGGCTTTTGTTGTCGGCAACCTTTTTGGTCGTCCTGCGGCGCAAGCCCCGACTATCACTGTTAATCATTAAAAGAGTTTTGCCATGCCATGGATCCAACTGAAATTAAACACCACCGGCGCGAACGCTGAGGAACTGAGCGATGCGTTGATGGAAGCGGGCTCCGTCTCCATCACCTTCCAGGACACCCATGACACGCCAGTGTTTGAACCGCTGCCGGGTGAAACCCGCCTGTGGGGCGATACCGATGTCATCGGTCTGTTCGATGCTGAAACCGACATGAAAGAAGTGGTGGCCATCCTTGAAAACCATCCGCTGCTGGGTGTCGGCTTTGTCCACAAAATCGAACAGCTTGAAGACAAAGATTGGGAACGTGAGTGGATGGATAACTTCCACCCGATGCAGTTCGGCAAACGTCTGTGGATTTGCCCAAGCTGGCGCGATGTGCCGGACGTAAACGCGGTCAATGTGATGCTCGATCCGGGTCTGGCGTTTGGTACCGGCACTCACCCGACAACGTCCCTGTGCCTGCAATGGCTGGATGGTCTGGATCTTGACGGTAAGACGGTTATCGACTTCGGTTGTGGTTCCGGGATCCTCGCCATTGCCGCCCTGAAACTGGGCGCGGCCAAAGCGATTGGGATCGACATCGATCCGCAGGCCATTCAGGCCAGCCGTGATAACGCAGAACGTAATGGGGTGTCCGACAAGCTGGAGCTCTATCTGCCACAAGACCAGCCAGAGGCCATGAAAGCCGATGTGGTGGTCGCTAACATTCTGGCAGGCCCATTACGTGAACTGGCACCGTTAATCAGCGTGCTGCCCGTTGAGGGCGGTCTGTTGGGCCTTTCCGGTATCCTCGCAAGCCAGGCAGAAAGTGTCTGCGAAGCTTATGCGCCGCTTTTCACTCTCGACCCGGTGGTGGAGAAGGAAGAATGGTGTCGGATTACCGGGCGTAAAAACTGATTTTCTCCGCTGGGTGAGTGATGAAATACGCCGTCACTGCCCAGCAACGAAATGAGATCTGGCCCACACTATTCGGGATAATCTGCTGATTAATGCAGCAGCTTATCCCTTTTCTGCTCCCCTTCTTGCAGGAAAAATTGAGAAGTTACGCAAAATTGCGTCTGTATGTAAATTCACCATTTATGCATAACGCAATGATTTAAATAGCGATTAATTTTTTCACTTTCCACCGACTGGCGATTCCTTGATCTACGACAGAGGATTGCTCAAAGTTTGGCCTTTCATCTCGTGCAAAAAATGCGTAATATACGCCGCCTTGCAGTCACAGTATGGTCATTTCTTAACTCATGCGCATCGGACACCACCAGCTCAGAAATCGCCTGATCGCAGCGCCCATGGCTGGCATTACTGACAGACCATTCCGGACGTTGTGCTACGAGATGGGAGCAGGTTTAACCGTTTCTGAGATGCTGTCCTCCAACCCGCAAGTGTGGGAGAGCGACAAATCCCGTTTACGGATGGTGCACATTGACGAGCCCGGGATCCGCACCGTGCAAATTGCCGGCAGCGTTCCTGAAGAAATGGCGGAAGCCGCACGTATTAACGTTGAAAGTGGCGCCCAAATTATTGATATCAATATGGGTTGTCCGGCGAAAAAAGTGAATCGCAAGCTTGCAGGTTCAGCCCTCTTGCAACACCCGGATTTGGTGCAGTCTATCCTGACCGCGGTGGTGAAAGCAGTGGACGTTCCTGTCACTCTCAAGATTCGCACTGGCTGGGCGCCGGAACACCGTAACTGTGTAGAGATTGCCAAACTGGCTGAAGATTGTGGCATTCAGGCTCTGACTATTCACGGACGCACTCGCGCCTGCTTGTTTAACGGAGAAGCTGAGTACGACAGTATTCGGGCAGTTAAGCAGACAGTTTCCATTCCGATTATCGCGAATGGCGACATTACTGACCCGCTTAAAGCCAGAGCTGTGCTCGACTATACGGGGGCGGATGCCCTGATGATAGGACGCGCGGCTCAGGGAAGACCCTGGATCTTTCGGGAAATCCAGCACTATCTGGACACTGGGGAGATGCTGCCCTCTCTGCCTCTGGCAGAGGTGAAACGCATACTTTGTGCACACGTTCGGGAATTGCATGACTTTTACGGTCAGGCAAAGGGGTACCGAATTGCGCGCAAACATGTCTCCTGGTACCTTCAGGAGCACGCTCCAGATGACCAGTTTCGGCGCACATTCAACGCCATAGAGGATGCCAGCGTACAGCTGGAGGCGTTGGAGGCATACTTCGAAAATTTTGCGTAAACAGAAATAAAGAGCTGACAGAACTATGTTCGAACAACGCGTAAATTCTGACGTACTGACCGTTTCTACCGTTAACTCTCAGGATCAGGTGACTCAAAAGCCTCTCCGTGACTCGGTTAAACAGGCACTGAAGAACTATTTTGCTCAATTGAATGGTCAGGATGTGAATGATCTCTATGAGCTGGTACTGGCTGAAGTAGAACAGCCCCTGTTGGACATGGTGATGCAATACACCCGTGGCAACCAGACCCGCGCTGCCCTGATGATGGGTATCAACCGTGGTACTCTGCGTAAGAAACTGAAAAAATACGGCATGAACTAAGTTTCGTTCATGACGGTTAAAAAGGCGCTCTTCGGCATGGGGAAGCGCCTTTTTTAATGCCTGAAATTCCCTCGCTTTTCCCCCCTTCCCAGACGTTGCTTTTCGTGTATATTGCCAGCCATTCACGCAATCTCTTCTCAGGTGCAGGTATGCTTCGTAAGTACGGCTGGTTGGTTGTTTTCGCCCTCTTTATGTTTCTGTTCGATGGACTGCTGATGCAGTGGATAGAGCTGTTATCAACCGAAAGTGAAAAATGCCGCAACATGAATTCCGTGAATCCCCTCAAGCTGGTTAACTGCTCCAGTCTGGAATAAAAATTTGCCGACAACGTCGGCGAACATGCTGATATTCCACGCTAAAATAAGGGTTTTAAATCCCTTTGAGTCCCTTAAGGTCGATGGTAATGTCACAGCCCTCACATCCCGTGAATGAGTTGATGACACCATGCTGCCCAGCCATTACGACCCCATTCTGGTCGCCATTTCCTTTGTGATTGCCATTCTCGCCGCCTGGACTGCGCTGAATATGGCGGGCCGTGTATCGACAAGCCAGGGCCGGGCGGCTGGGTTATGGTTAAGCGGCGG
Source organism: Scandinavium sp. NPDC088450 (assembly GCF_044900545.1). Lineage (NCBI taxonomy): Bacteria > Pseudomonadati > Pseudomonadota > Gammaproteobacteria > Enterobacterales > Enterobacteriaceae > Scandinavium > Scandinavium sp. NPDC088450. The sequence goes on from NZ_JBJDNI010000007.1 coordinate 192,458, forward strand.
CGGAATTGCGATGGGCATTGGCGTATGGGCGATGCATTTCATCGGTATGCTGGCCATGGATACCGCCATGGCAATAAGCTACGACCCAGCGCTAACCGCACTCTCTATGGTCGTAGCGATGGCCTCTTCACTGTTTGCCTTGTGGCTGGTGAGCGTTGATCAATTAAGGCTGAAACGGTTGATTCCAGGCGCAATAGTGATGGGAACCGGCGTGGCGCTGATGCACTACACCGGTATGGCGGCCATGGACGTGGATCCTTCTATCGTCTGGGATTATCGCTGGGTCGCGCTATCCGTCATCATCGCGCTTCTTGCCTCATTTGCTGCCCTTTGGCTCACATTCCGTTTGCGGCAAGAAGCCGCTCAAGTCGCACTCATGCGTTTTGGCGCGGCCGTATTGATGGGCATTGCCATTGCCGGCATGCACTACACCGGCATGATGGCGGCCACATTCCCCCACCAGGTCAAGATGGCTCACCATGGTGTAGACGGTAACTGGCTGGCAGTACTGGTGAGCGTTGTGACGCTCTTTATCCTCGGGATCACCCTGCTGATTTCAATGCTTGATGCCCGACTTCAGGCCCGTACTTCATTGCTGGCCTCTTCCCTCGCCGAAGCAAATCGGGAACTCGCTCAACTCGCTTTGCAGGATACATTAACCCGCCTGCCAAACCGGGTGTTGTTTGAAGACCGCCTTGAACAAGCCATTAGCAAAGCCACTCGGGAAGATCGCCCCTTTGCCTTGATGTTTATGGATCTGGACGGCTTTAAGGCGGTGAATGATGCCTTCGGTCATGATGTCGGTGACAAGCTGCTGATTGCCGTGACAGAGCGCCTGCAACACCCTCTGGACGGACAGTTCACCCTCGCACGTATCGGTGGAGATGAATTTGTCCTGCTGGCAGAAATTTCGGCTCCGGATGATGCAGCTCGCCTCGCCAGCAGTCTGGTTCTGGCTATCGACAAACCGTTTATGATTGAGCCCTATGAACTGGTGGTCACGCTTAGCGTTGGCATCGCGCTGTATCCTCACGACGGGCAAAACGATCGAGAACTGATGTTTAACGCCGATGCGGCCATGTATCACACCAAACATACCGGACGGAACGGCTATCATTTCTTCCAGCCTTCGATGAATACGTTTGCTCAACAGCAGTTGCAGTTGATGAACGATCTGTGGGCCGCTGTTGAGCGTGAAGAGTTGCGCCTGCATTACCAACCTAAGTTTCATGCTTCCAGCGGCTCTATCATGGGCTTTGAAGCGCTGCTGCGCTGGGAGCATCCCACCAAGGGATTGCTCTCTCCGGATCTCTTTCTGCCGTTGGCGGAAAAAACCGGGATCATCATTCCGATGGGCAACTGGGTCATTAATGAGGCCTGTCGCCAGTTAGCCGAGTGGCGCGCAGAAGGCCAATTGAACTGGTCTATGGCGGTCAATTTGTCGGCATTACAGTTTGAACAGCCGCAGCTGATAGACACCGTCATGGCGAATCTTGCACGTCATCACATTCCCCCTGAAATGCTCATTCTGGAAGTGACAGAAACCACGGCCATGAACAATCCGGAGCAGAGTGTAGAAGTCTTAACTCGCCTGACAGAGCTTGGCGTGAAAGCGTCTATCGACGATTTTGGCACAGGTTATTCCAGCCTCCTCTATCTTAAACGACTGCCTGCATGCGAACTGAAAATTGACCGGGCCTTTGTTCAGGAGCTGAATGGCGAGGGTGAAGATGCCACGATTGTCTCGGCGATTGTGGCTCTGGCGAGAACGCTTAATTTGCGGGTTGTGGCGGAAGGGGTTGAGACACCGGCTCAACGGGAGTTTCTGACACAGCTTGGCTGCAACACCCTGCAAGGATATCTATTAGGTAAACCTGTCAGTGCCAGTGAGATTGTTGCCCGCGAACAAAAGGCAGGATAATCACCCAACCTGAGCGTGGTACATCGATGGAGTGTTGATATTCATCACTGGCATCGCAGGGTGAGGGAGAAGCGTACTCATAATGCTTTCGACCAACTCAGGGGCCTGATGATAAAGATCAAGTCGCTCTGGCGACAGCAGCCAATTCTTCAGCACGCCCGAGAAAAAACTGTGCAGAATAACTAATGACAGATCAATATTTGTTTCTGCAGGCAGACTGCCGTTGCTTATACATTTACGAAGCAACGTGTGCAAAATCTCATAGCTAAACCCAATCCTGTGACGTATCTCTGTCTCTGTTATCATGTCTGAATTAAATTCACATTTATGAAACAAGATCTGCATTAATGCCTGCTGTTTGGGTGAGCGAGAAATATATTGCAAGGCAGCCGTAAAACTTTCCTGCATGAAAGCTAAAGGGTTTTCATTTTCGTCATGTGTCAATTTGTGTTTAATAATGTCACGCAACGGAAACTGCTGGGCCCATATTTCATTAAATATCTCGGCCTTGCTCGCAAAATGCCAGTATACCGCACCACGTGTTACCCCTGCTGCATCAGCAATATCAGTTAGCGTTGTCTCTGATACACCGCGCCTGGCAAATTGTTCGATTGCCGCATCAATCAGCTTCTGGCGCGTGATGAGCGCATCGGCTTTAGTCTTCCTCACCATGGTTTGTTCCTGCATGACATTTTGCTCTCTGGACACGCAATATATTTGCATTATGTCGTTTCACATAGCAATTTGTTTTCCAGATTTGGATATCCAGCCAGTTAAGACCAATAACTTTAAAATATAATATTCCCACAATCATTGATCAAAAAAATGAATCAAGGATTATCCTAACGGGCAATGAATGTTTTCATCGCTGTGTTTTATGTATGCGTGCTGTTGCTCTTCTTTCCAGAATTCTACTGGCTGACATAGCGAAGTTTTTATTTGTATTATACCGCGCTTATTTTTAATTTTTTTTCACCGGTCTCCGGCGATTTCGCTCCATCAGTTATTAAGGACTTGCAATGAAGACTCACGCCAGGGTTACGCTTTTATTCAGTTTGCTGACCTCAACTTTATTTCTTAACGGTTGCGATGATTCCGGGGACAAACAGTCTCTCAACCAGACACCCCAAGTTGTGGTTCACGTGGTCACCCGCGCACCGCTTTCCGTCGTGACCGAATTACCCGGCAGAACAACAGCCTTTCGCATTGCAGAAGTGCGGCCACAAGTCAGCGGCATCATTCTGAAACGCAACTTCACAGAAGGCGGCGATATTCAGGCTGGCGACTCGCTTTACCAGATTGACCCCGCCACCTATCAGGCAGCCTGGGAAAGTGCGAAAGCGGACGAAGCCAAAGCGTCTGCCGCAGCGGCCATCGCGCATCTGACGGTAAAACGCTATTTGCCTTTGCTCGGCACTCAATACGTGAGCCGTCAGGATTACGATCAGGCCGTTGCCAACGCACGCCAGGCGGATGCCAGCGTGATCGCGGGCAAAGCCGCCGTTGAGAGCGCCCGAATTAATCTGGCGTACACCAAAGTGTCGTCGCCTATCACCGGGCGTATCGGCAAATCGACGGTGACAGAAGGTGCGCTGGTCACCAACGGACAGGCACAGGCGCTGGCAACCGTTCAGCAACTCGACCCCATTTATGTCGATGTTACGCAATCCAGTAATGACTTTATGCGCCTTAAGCAGGAAAGCCTGCAGAACGGCAGTGACACCAACAGCGTTCAGTTGGTGATGGAAAACGGCCAGCCTTACGCACAGAAAGGCAGCCTGCAATTTTCCGATGTGACCGTCGATGAGAGTACCGGCTCGATTACGCTACGCGCTATTTTCCCGAACCCCGATCACGCATTGCTGCCTGGCATGTTTGTTCGTGCACGCATTGATGAAGGAGTCCAGCCTGCCGCCATTCTGGTGCCACAACAAGGCGTCACTCGCACCCCACGTGGCGATGCCACGGTAATGATCGTCAATGATAAAAACGAGGCTGAAACGCGAGCCATTACGGCCACTCAGGCGATTGGCGATCAATGGCTGGTCACCGAAGGGCTTAATCCTGGCGAAAAAGTCATTATCAGCGGCTTGCAAAAGGTCCATCCAGGCACGGCGGTAAACGCGGAATCTGAAGCCACACTCGCCACCGCGAAATAATCAGGGGCCACAATGTCCAGATTCTTTATTCAGCGCCCGATTTTCGCCTGGGTTTTGGCAATCATTATGATGATGGCCGGTGCCCTTGCGATTATGCAATTGCCGGTCGCGCAATACCCAACGATTGCCCCACCAGCCGTCGCCATTTCGGCAACCTATCCGGGAGCCGATGCACAAACGGTGCAGGATACGGTGACCCAGGTTATCGAACAGAACATGAATGGTATCGATAACCTGATGTATATGTCCTCCACCAGCGATTCAGCGGGCGGCGTCACGATAACCCTGACGTTCCAGTCGGGGACCGACCCGGACATTGCCCAGGTACAGGCGCAAAACAAGCTTCAGCTCGCCACACCGTTACTGCCACAAGAAGTTCAGCAGCAAGGTATCAGTGTGAAGAAGTCCAGCAGCAACTACTTGCTGGTCGCAGGGTTTGTCACTGATAACAAAGCCATGAGCCAGGATGATATTTCCGATTACGTGGCTTCGAATGTTAAAGATGCCGTTAGTCGGCTTAATGGTGTGGGAGACACCCAACTGTTTGGTGCTCAGTACGCAATGCGTATCTGGCTTAATGACACCCTTCTCAACAAATTTCAGATGACGCCAGTCGATGTCATTAATCAGTTGAAAGTGCAGAACAACCAGATTGCTGCCGGGCAACTCGGCGGAGTGCCATCACTTCCCAACCAACAGCTTAACGCCTCAATCATTGCCCAGACGCGACTCAAAGATCCGCAAGAATTCGGCAACGTCACATTAAGAGTCAATCAGGACGGCTCAAGAGTGCACTTAAGAGATGTTGCCCGAATCGAGCTGGGCGGCGAAAACTACAACATGATGACGAGGATCAACGGCCAGCCTGCAACAGGTCTTGGGATTAAACTCGCCACCGGCGCTAACGCACTGGACACCGCTGAGGCAATCAAAACCAAGCTCGCAGAACTGCAGGTGTTTTTCCCTGCGGGCATGAAAGTCGTCTACCCCTATGACACCACCCCCTTTGTGAAAATTTCTATTCATGAAGTGGTGAAGACTCTGCTTGAAGCCATCGTGCTGGTCTTCCTGGTGATGTACCTGTTCCTGCAAAGCCTTCGCGCAACACTTATCCCAACCATCGCCGTGCCTGTCGTCTTACTGGGGACATTTGCGGTGCTGGCAGCCTTCGGCTACTCCATCAACACGTTGACGATGTTTGGCATGGTACTGGCGATAGGCCTGCTAGTGGATGATGCCATCGTAGTGGTCGAAAACGTTGAACGCGTGATGGCAGAAGACAATCTTTCCCCGAAAGAAGCCACCGAGAAATCGATGGATCAAATTCAGGGGGCGCTGGTAGGGATCGCGATGGTGCTGTCGGCGGTCTTTATCCCGATGGCGTTTTTCGGCGGTTCAACCGGCGCTATCTACCGCCAATTCTCCATTACCATTGTGTCGTCTATGACGCTGTCGGTGCTGGTCGCCCTGATATTGACACCAGCCCTCTGTGCCACGTTGTTAAAAGCAAACTCTGAAGAGGCGCATCAACCCAAAAGTGGCTTTTTTGGCTGGTTTAATACCAAATTTGACCAAAGCGTTAATCACTATACGGGCAGCATCAGCAAGATTTTGCGCGGCACTGGCCGCTATTTAATTCTCTACGTGGTGATCGTGATAGGCATGGCACTTTTGTTCCTCCGTTTGCCGACCTCCTTCCTGCCAGAAGAAGACCAGGGTGTCTTTATGACCATGGTTCAGCTTCCCGCAGGCGCAACGCAACAACGCACTGAGAAGGTCCTGGAAACACTCTCGCATTACTATCTGGAAAACGAAAAAGACAACGTCGCCAGTGTCTTTACCGTTAACGGCTTTAGTTTCAGCGGGCAAGGACAAAACTCAGGGATGGCGTTTATCAGCCTTAAACCGTGGGATGAACGTAAAGGGGAAGAGAATTCTGCAGAAGCCGTCATTAAACGGGCAACGGCCGCCTTTGGTCAGATTAAGGACGCTGTCGTGATGCCGTTTAACCTGCCGGCCATCATTGAACTCGGGACGGCAACCGGTTTTGACTTTGAGCTTACCGACCAGGCAGGACTCGGACATACCGGGTTAACTCAGGCTCGTAATCAGCTTCTTGGCATGCTGAAAGAGCATCCGGACGTGTTTGTTCGCGTCAGACCGAACGGCCTGGAAGATATGCCACAGTACAAGCTGGACGTCGATCAGGAAAAAGCACAGGCGCTTGGCGTGTCGTTATCAGACATTAACCAGACTATCTCGGCTTCTCTTGGTGGCAGTTACGTTAATGACTTTATCGATCGCGGCCGGGTGAAAAAGGTGTACGTTCAGTCCGATGCCCCATTCCGTATGCTGCCGAATGACATCAACAGCCTGTACGCCCGCAGTGCAAACGGCGAGATGGTTCCCTTCTCCGCTTTCACAACGGCGCGCTGGGTTTATGGCTCTCCTCGCCTGGAACGCTATAACGGCTTACCTTCGATGGAAATCATCGGTGAACCGGCTCCCGGCAAAAGTACCGGGGAGGCCATGACCTTACTGGAAGAGTTCGCGGGCAAATTACCGTCAGGCATCGGCTATGACTGGACGGGCATGTCCTATCAGGAAAGGCTTTCAGGCAACCAGGCGCCTGCGCTTTATGCTATCTCGCTGATCGTGGTGTTCCTGTGCCTTGCTGCGCTGTATGAGAGCTGGTCGATACCGTTCTCCGTCATGCTGGTTGTGCCATTGGGTGTTGTAGGTGCATTGCTTGCCGCATCTTTGCGTGGAATGAACAACGACGTTTACTTCCAGGTGGGGCTGCTGACCACCATTGGTCTCTCCGCGAAGAATGCCATCCTGATAGTCGAGTTTGCTAAAGACCTGATGGACAAAGAAGGCAAAGGCGTGATTGAAGCCACACTTGAAGCGTCGCGTATGCGATTACGCCCCATCCTCATGACTTCACTGGCATTTATCCTTGGCGTTATGCCGCTGGTTATCAGCGATGGCGCGGGGAGTGGTGCTCAAAACGCGGTTGGCACGGGTGTGATGGGTGGCATGCTAACGGCAACGTTGCTCGCTATCTTCTTTGTGCCTGTCTTTTTTGTGGTGGTCCGAAGACGATTTAGTGGCTCGAAAGGATAACTTAGCTAAAAGGCGCTTAACGCGCCTTTTTTCTTTTGGCTGGTGTTTTAGTTTAATAACTCAATCGCAGAATAGAATTTTGTTCTGCATATTTTCTACATAATTAGCGGGATATTCGACAAATCCTCCACGATGTTTACAGTTCAAATAAATTGAGACTATTTGCGCCTCGGTGGGTCAACATCGCGGTGATAAAATAGCCGCAATTCCGCAAAACAACAGGTTCATTACTGCGGCGTGATATCGAGGTACTATGATGAAAAGATTGATTTCAGTTGCATTGCTGACCGCTCTGCTTGCAGGCTGCGCACATGATTCACCTTGCGTGCCGGTTTATGACGATCAGGGGCGGCTGGTTCATACCAATACCTGTGTGAAAGGTACCACGCAGGATAACTGGGAAACGGCGGGCGCCATCGCCGGTGGTGCAGCAGCACTGGCCGGGCTGACACTGGGTATCGTCGCCTTAACCAAATAGTTTCACCGAAGCGCGGGGCTTCCCGCGCTTTTGCTTCAACATGGTGCATTCTCTCCGGTGAACGTAAATAAATCGCGCGATCATCGTTCTTAAAAAGAATAATTTCGTTTTTTAATTCATCGTTATCATCATGAAAACTTATTACTCACATAAATACTCGTGAGCGATTTCACACTAATTCCCTCATTCATTTTCACGCCAATATTAACCTCCGAAATCATTTCCCTTTTTGCTCTCAATCCTGAAACTTTTTCGCTCTGATTTGTGGCACAGGTTTCAATTTTGCACCATCCCGGGGCGCTTACTTTTTTCTTTCCTGACTACACTCACTTTATTGCGCCGCAGCGACCCACTCGCCGGTGGTTGCAATTCTGGCATTCCCTTTGCTTTAGAGGAAATGGCCATGGCCACAGACAGGTTTCGACGTTCTCCCGGACGTCATTATTTATAACGATAAATTTTTCGCCACACAGGATGCTTTATGAAAAAGATGATGATCGCCAGCCTCACTGCGGCGGGCGTACTGTTTGCACTCTCAACTCAGGCACATGCGGGTACCACTTTCGATGCTGTTAAAAAGAAAGGCTTTGTGCAATGTGGTATCAGTGATGGGTTGCCGGGTTTCTCCTATGCAGATGCCGACGGTAAATTTACCGGTATTGATGTCGACGTTTGCCGTGGTGTGGCTGCAGCGGTGTTTGGTGATGCCAATAAAGTGAAATACACCCCGCTGACCGCGAAAGAACGTTTCACCGCGCTGCAATCGGGCGAAGTCGACCTGTTATCACGTAATACCACCTGGACCTCTTCTCGCGATGCGGGCATGGGGCTTTCTTTCACTGGCGTGACTTATTACGACGGTATCGGCTTCCTGACTCACGATAAAGCGGGTCTGAAAAGTGCAAAAGAACTTGATGGCGCGACTGTATGTATTCAGGCGGGAACAGATACTGAGCTGAACGTGGCGGATTACTTCAAAGCCAATAATATGAAGTACACCCCGGTAACCTTTGACCGCTCCGACGAATCTGCAAAAGCGCTCGAATCTGGTCGCTGCGATACGCTGGCGTCTGACCAGTCACAGCTTTACGCCCTGCGCATCAAGCTGAGCAAACCGGGCGACTGGATTGTCCTGCCTGAAGTCATTTCTAAAGAACCTCTGGGACCCGTTGTACGTCGTGGCGATGACGAATGGTTCTCTATCGTTCGCTGGACATTGTTCGCGATGCTCAACGCTGAAGAAATGGGCATCAACTCGAAAAACGTCGATGAGAAATTTGCGAATCCTTCAACCCCGGACATGTCACATCTGCTGGGCAAAGAGGGCGATTTTGGCAAAGACCTGAAGCTCGATAACAAGTGGGCCTACAACATCGTGAAACAGGTCGGCAACTACGCTGAAGTCTTCGATCGCAACGTCGGTGAAGGCAGCGCGCTGAAGATCAAACGTGGTCAGAACAACCTCTGGAACAACGGCGGAATTCAATACGCTCCGCCAGTTCGTTGATTGTTGAGCAGTAACGGGCATCGCTTCGGCGATGCCCTCTCCAGAGTCTGGTTATTGAGGTTTCACTATGTCTCATCGCCGCCTGACCGTAAAAGGACAGCTTTCCTTTTCCAACCCCACGGTTCGTGCCTGGCTATTTCAGATAATCGCAGTGGTGGCGGTTGCTGTAATTGCTATCTATCTTATCCACAACACCATTACTAACCTGAACAACCGCGGCATCACGTCAGGATTTGCCTTTCTCGATCGCAGCGCCGGGTTCGGCATTGTTCAGCATCTGATTGATTATCAACAAGGAGACACGTACGGCCGCGTCTTTATCGTAGGGCTGCTGAACACTCTGCTGGTCTCGGCGCTCTGTATTGTTTTCGCCTCGGTCATCGGCTTTTTCCTTGGCCTTGCCCGCCTTTCAGAGAACTGGCTGCTGCGTAAGCTCTCCACGCTGTACATCGAAATTTTCCGCAACATCCCACCGCTGTTGCAGATCTTTTTCTGGTACTTCGCGGTTCTGCGTAACCTTCCCGGGCCTCGCCAGGCGGTTAATGCCTTCGATCTTGTTTTTCTCAGCAACCGTGGCTTGTACATTCCTGCCCCTCAATTAGGGGAAGGATTGTTGGCCTTTGCCGGTGCGATTCTGCTCGCCGTCATGATTTCCGCAGGGCTTTACCGCTATAACAAAAACCTGCAAATCAAAACTGGGCAGATACGGAGAACCTGGCCTGTCGCGATCGGACTGATTGTATGTTTGCCACTTCTGGCGCACTGGATTTTCGGCGCAGCGATACACTGGGATGTCCCTGAACTGCGTGGATTTAACTTCCGCGGTGGTATGGCGCTGATCCCGGAACTGGCCGCGCTGACACTGGCACTTTCCGTCTACACCTCTGCCTTTATCGCCGAAATCATACGCGCGGGCATTCAGGCCGTACCTTATGGTCAACATGAAGCGGCACGCTCGTTAGGCCTGCCGAACCCGGTCACATTACGCCAGGTCATCATTCCTCAGGCTCTGCGGGTGATCATTCCCCCCCTCACCAGCCAATACCTGAATATCGTCAAAAACTCGTCGCTCGCAGCGGCAATTGGCTATCCGGATATGGTGTCGCTCTTTGCCGGAACAGTATTGAATCAGACCGGTCAGGCTATTGAAACGATTGCGATAACCATGTCGGTGTACCTCATTATCAGCCTGACAATTTCGCTGCTGATGAATATCTATAACCGCCGAATGGCACTGATCGAGCGCTAAGGAGTCACGATGACAAAAGCTCTTCTGTCACATCCTCCTCGCCCTGCCAGTGTCGGCTCAGGGCGGGCAATTAACTGGGTCCGCAAAAACCTGTTCTCAAGTTGGTCGAACACCCTATTGACGCTGTTTTGCATCTGGGTGCTGTGGGAGGTCATCCCACCTCTGATTAACTGGGCTTTCCTGCAGGCAAACTGGATAGGCACTACACGAGCTGACTGTACAAAAGCCGGGGCCTGCTGGGTCTTCATTCACCAGCGTTTCGGGCAATTCATGTATGGCCTGTACCCACACGACCAGCGCTGGCGGATAAACCTGGCACTAGTCATTGGTTTGTTCAGTATCGTGCCGATGTTCTGGAACGCCATGCCTCGCCGTGGACGCTATATCGCCTGCTGGGCAATTATCTATCCGATCGTTGTGTGGTTCCTGCTGTATGGCGGTTTTCTTGGGCTGGATCGTGTTGAAACCCGGCAGTGGGGTGGACTCACGCTGACGCTGATCATTGCCTCCGTTGGGATTGCGGGTGCATTGCCTCTCGGCATACTGCTCGCGCTAGGGCGCCGTTCGACGATGCCTGTCGTGCGCATCCTATCAGTAATCTTTATCGAGTTTTGGCGCGGCGTTCCGCTTATTACCGTTTTGTTCATGTCATCGGTGATGTTGCCGTTGTTTATGGCGGAAGGCACCAGCATCGACAAATTAATCAGGGCCCTGGTTGGGGTCATTCTGTTCCAGTCCGCCTATGTCGCTGAAGTGGTTCGTGGCGGACTGCAGGCCTTGCCAAAAGGGCAGTATGAAGCCGCAGAATCTCTTGCCCTGGGATACTGGAAAACACAGGCACTGGTCATCCTGCCTCAGGCTCTGAAGCTGGTAATACCTGGGTTGGTTAACACCATTATCGCGCTCTTTAAGGATACCAGTCTGGTGATCATCATCGGTCTGTTCGATCTGTTCAGTAGTGTTCAGCAGGCAACCGTCGATCCTGCCTGGCTCGGCATGTCGACCGAGGGCTATGTCTTTGCCGCTCTGATCTACTGGATCTTCTGCTTTAGCATGTCGCGCTACAGCCAACATCTGGAAAAGCGCTTTAACACCGGGCGTACGCCGCATTGAGGAAACTATGAGTCAAACATTACTACAACCGGCGGATGCGATGATTACGCTGGAAAACGTCAATAAATGGTACGGGCAGTTCCATGTGCTCAAAGACATCAACCTGAATGTAAAACAAGGCGAGCGCATTGTGTTATGCGGGCCCTCGGGTTCAGGAAAATCAACAACCATACGCTGCATCAATCACCTGGAAGAACATCAACAGGGGCGGATCGTAGTCGATGGGATCGAGCTCAACGAAGATATCCGCAACATTGAGCGCGTACGTCAGGAAGTCGGGATGGTGTTCCAGCACTTTAACTTGTTCCCACATCTTACCGTTCTGCAAAACTGTACACTGGCACCGATATGGGTCAGGAAAATGCCGAAGAAAGAAGCAGAAGCACTGGCCATGCACTACCTCGAACGAGTGCGCATCGCGGAGCACGCGCATAAGTTCCCAGGGCAGATTTCAGGTGGACAGCAACAGCGCGTCGCCATCGCTCGTTCACTGTGTATGAAGCCGAAAATCATGTTATTCGATGAGCCAACCTCTGCGCTCGACCCGGAGATGGTTAAAGAAGTACTGGATACCATGATTGGTCTGGCTCAATCCGGTATGACGATGCTGTGTGTGACTCATGAAATGGGATTTGCCAGAACCGTCGCAGACAGAGTTATCTTCATGGATCGCGGGGAGATCGTGGAACAGGCACCACCGGATCAGTTCTTCGCCAACCCTAAATCTGAACGAACTCGCGCGTTTCTTTCTCAGGTTATCCACTAGCTCATTGCCCGGTAGCGATACGCTACCGGGCCTGCATTAGGTTCAATATTCAGATTTCAGAATGCAGAAAAGCAAAAAGCCCAGTCATAGACTGGGCTTTTTGCTTTTCTGATGTCTGGCAGTTATATGCCGGGCTTCCTGCCCGCCACCCTCCGGGCAGCACTGCGTGCTGTGCAAATTCGTTCCCGACGAATTTGTCCTACTCTCAGGAGAGTGTTCACCGACAAACAACAGATAAAACAAAAGGCCCAGTCGCAAGACTGGGCCTTTTGTTTTAATTGATGTCTGGCAGTTCCCTACTCTCACATGGGGAGACCCCACACTACCATCGGCGCTACGGCGTTTCACTTCTGAGTTCGGCATGGGGTCAGGTGGGACCACCGCGCTTTTGCCGCCAGACAAATTCTTTTCTATCTGCCGAACTTTAACCTTTAAAACTGGTGCTGATACCCAGAGTCGAACTGGGGACCTCACCCTTACCAAGGGTGCGCTCTACCAACTGAGCCATATCAGCACACTTTATTTCTTGAACCCTTCACAGCATTACTGTGACTGCGTTCTTAATTTGATGCCTGGCAGTTCCCTACTCTCACATGGGGAGACCCCACACTACCATCGGCGCTACGGCGTTTCACTTCTGAGTTCGGCATGGGGTCAGGTGGGACCACCGCGCTGTTGCCGCCAGGCAAATTCTGTTATCACCCCGCATTCCGCGTGATGATGTATCTGGTTCAAGCTGATATTGATGTCTGTCTCTCCGCCAAAACAGCTTCGGCGTTGTAAGGTTAAGCCTCACGGTTCATTAGTATCGGTTAGCTCAATGTATCGCTACACTTACACACCCGACCTATCA
>NZ_JBJDNI010000008.1:0-194282 GCF_044900545.1 Scandinavium sp. NPDC088450
CCATCGTGTAACCATCCTTGCGAATGCGGGGTACCGGGTGTTCCGGTCCATGATACTGTTCGGTTTATCACATGTGGAGAGGTGCAGTCCGGCGCTAATTATCTACGGTACAGATTCGAAATCTAAGGCCGGATACGGCGTCCGGACTGCAGGCAGAAATAACTGGCCGGTTCTTTCTGCACGAGAGGAATAATACAAGGCCGGATAAGCGTAGCGTCATCCGGCAAAAAAAATAGCTGTATATAAACCCAGCAAAACATCCTCAACCAGGCTATACTCAGGCCTGGTTTTCTTTTTGAGTAGAGTGCGTGGCGCAGGCGCGAGAAGGTTTTTTATTAACCCGTCACTGGCGGGATACCCCGCAGGGCACGGAAGTCACTTTCTGGCTGGCGACGGATAACGGCCCGCTGCAGGTGACGCTTGCGCCGCAGGAATCTGTGGCTTTTATTCCGGAGTCACAGCGAGCGCAAACTGAAAGCTTACTGCGCAGTGAGCGAGATGCACGCCTTGCTCCGCTCGCATTGAAAGATTTTCACCGCCAGCCAGTATTCGGGCTTTATTGCCGTTCACATCGCCAGCTGATGCGTCTTGAAAAACTGCTGCGTGAAGACGGCATTACGGTTTATGAAGCCGATGTGCGCCCGCCCGAGCGCTATCTGATGGAACGCTTTATCACCGCGCCCGTTTGGGTCGAAGGTGAGCAACAGGGTCACGCGCTGGTCAACGCCCGCCTGAAACCCAATCCTCATTATCGCCCGCCGTTAAAATGGGTCTCACTCGATATCGAAACCACTCGCCATGGCGAGCTTTATTGCATTGGGCTCGAAGGCTGTGGTCAGCGCATTGTCTATATGCTCGGTCCGGAAAATGGCGATAAGTCTGCTGTGGATTTTCAGCTGGAATATGTTTCCAGCCGCCCGCAACTGCTGGAAAAACTCAATGCCTGGTTTGCGGAGCACGATCCTGATGTGCTGATCGGCTGGAATGTGGTGCAGTTTGATCTCAAAGTGCTGCAAAAACATGCCGAACGCTACCGAATTCCTTTGATGCTGGGGCGCGGTAACACGGAAATTGACTGGCGCGAGCACGGTTTTAAAAACGGCGTTTTCTTCGCCCAGGCCAGTGGCCGTTTGATTATCGATGGCATTGAGGCGCTGAAATCGGCCTTCTGGAATTTCTCTTCGTTCTCGCTGGAAAACGTGTCGCAGGAACTGCTTGGCGAAGGCAAGTCCATCGATAACCCCTGGGACAGAATGGACGAAATTGACCGCCGGTTTGCCGAAGATAAGCCCGCATTGGCGAAATATAACCTCAAAGACTGTGAGCTGGTGACCCGCATTTTCCATAAAACCGAGATCATGCCGTTCCTGCTGGAACGCGCCACGGTCAATGGTTTACCCGCGGACAGACACGGCGGTTCGGTCGCGGCCTTTGGCCATCTCTATTTCCCGCGCATGCATCGGCTTGGTTACGTCGCGCCGAATCTCGGCGAAGTTCCCCCGCAGGCAAGTCCTGGCGGCTACGTGATGGACTCACGCCCAGGGCTGTACGACTCCGTGCTGGTGCTCGATTACAAAAGCCTGTACCCGTCGATCATTCGCACCTTTCTTATCGATCCTGTCGGGTTGGTGGAAGGGATGGCGCAACCAGATAGCGAACACAGCACGGAAGGTTTCCTCGGCGCCTGGTTTTCACGAACCAACCACTGCCTGCCGGATATCGTCGGCCAGATTTGGCAGGGTCGCGATGAGGCGAAAGCACATCACAATAAGCCGCTGTCTCAGGCACTGAAGATCATCATGAATGCTTTTTACGGCGTTCTGGGTACCAGCGCCTGCCGTTTCTTCGATCCTCGTCTGGCTTCGTCGATCACCATGCGCGGGCACGCGATCATGCGTCAGACTCGCGAACTGATTGAGTCGAAAGGCTACGATGTGATTTACGGTGATACCGACTCCACGTTTGTCTGGCTGAAGCGCGCGCACAGTGAAGACGCTGCCGCCAGTATTGGCCGTGAACTGGTTGCGTTCGTGAATGAATGGTGGGCGAACGAGTTGCAAAAACAAGGCCTGACCAGCGCGATGGAACTGGAGTTTGAAACGCATTTTTGCCGCTTCCTGATGCCAACGATCCGCGGCACGGAAACGGGCAGCAAAAAGCGCTATGCCGGAATGATTCAGGAGGGCGAAGAACAGCGTATGGTGTTCAAAGGCCTGGAAACAGTGCGAACCGACTGGACGCCGCTGGCGCAACAGTTCCAGCAAACGCTCTATCGGCGCATTTTCCGCAATGAGCCGTATCAGGACTTTATTCGTGAGACCATCGACAAGTTAATGTCCGGCCAGCTCGACGACCAGCTGGTCTATCGCAAGCAATTGCGCCGCCCGCTGGCTGAATATCAGCGTAACGTGCCGCCCCATGTGCGTGCGGCAAGGCTAGCCGATGAACAAAATGCTAAACTGGGCAGGCCATTACAGTACCAGTCTCGCGGCAGCATCAAATACGTCTGGACGACAAGCGGCCCTGAACCGCTGGCGTATCAGCAGTCGCCGCCGGATTACGAACACTACCTGAGCAAACAGCTTGAACCCGTTGCTGATGGAATTTTACCGTTTGTCCACGATGACTTTGCTACACTACTGACAGGACAACTGGGGCTATTTTGACAGGTGACTAACACCCTGGCTTCCAGTACCATAGCGCCCTTTCCATTCCTGGACCCCAATTTTGACTCTCCGTGAAGCTTTTCGCGGAGGACACTTATTGCCTGCAATTAAAGATATAGAGCCCAAATTATATGCCTTTTACACTTGGTCAACGCTGGATCAGCGATACAGAAAGCGAGCTGGGATTAGGGACAGTCGTTGCGCTGGACGCGCGCATGGTAACCCTTCTCTACCCTGCTACAGGTGAAAACCGTCTGTATGCGCGTAACGACTCTCCTATCACCCGCGTGATGTTCAACCCGGGCGATACCATTACCAGCCACGACGGCTGGCAGCTGCGCGTTGACGAAGTAAAAGAAGAAAATGGTCTGCTGGCGTACGTCGGGTTCCGTCTGGATACCGAAGAAGAAGGCGTGGTACTGCGTGAAGTGCTGCTCGACAGCAAGCTGATTTTCAGCAAGCCACAGGACCGCCTGTTCGCCGGGCAGATTGACCGTATGGACCGCTTCGCCCTGCGTTACCGTGCGCGTAAATACCAGAGCGAAGAGTACCGCATGCCGTGGAGCGGCCTGCGTGGACAGCGCACCAGCCTGATCCCGCACCAGTTGCATATCGCCCACGACGTTGGCCGTCGCCATGCGCCACGCGTGTTGCTGGCCGATGAAGTCGGCCTTGGGAAAACGATTGAAGCCGGGATGATCCTGCATCAACAGCTCCTCTCCGGCGCGGCTGAACGTGTGCTGATCGTGGTACCTGAAACACTGCAACACCAGTGGCTGGTGGAAATGCTGCGTCGTTTCAACCTGCGCTTTGCGCTGTTTGATGATGAGCGCTATGCCGAAGCGCAGCACGACGCGGACAACCCGTTCGAAACTGAACAGTTAGTGATTTGCTCGCTGGACTTTGTTCGCCGCAGCAAGCAGCGTCTGGAACACCTTTGTGATGCCGAATGGGACATCATGGTGGTCGACGAAGCCCACCATCTGGTGTGGAGCGAAGAGGCCCCAAGCCGCGAATATCAGGCTATCGAGCAGCTCGCTGAACGTGTCCCAGGCATTCTGCTGTTGACCGCAACGCCGGAACAGCTGGGTATGGAAAGTCACTTTGCCCGTCTGCGTTTGTTAGATCCAAACCGTTTCCACGATTTCGAGCAGTTCGTTGAAGAGCAGCAAAATTATCGCCCTGTCGCAGACGCCGTTTCTCTGCTGTTGAGCGGCGAGCAGTTGAATAACGATCAGATGAACGCCCTGAGCGAACTGATTGGCGAGCAGGACATCGAGCCGCTGTTGCAGGCAGCAAACAGTGGTCGTGACGGTGCCGAAAGTGCTCGTCAGGAACTGATTGCCATGCTGATGGATCGCCACGGCACCAGCCGTGTCCTGTTCCGTAACACCCGTAACGGCGTGAAAGGTTTCCCGAAACGCGAACTGCACACCATCAAGCTGCCGTTGCCGACGCAGTATCAGACGGCAATTAAAGTGTCCGGCATTATGGGCGCACGCAAAACGTCAGAAGAACGCGCTCGCGACATGCTCTATCCGGAGCAGATTTATCAGGAATTTGAAGGCGATACCGGTACCTGGTGGAACTTCGATCCCCGTGTTGAATGGCTGATGGGTTACCTGACCGCGCATCGCTCGCAGAAAGTGCTGGTTATCTGTGCGAAGGCCGCCACTGCGCTGCAACTCGAACAAGTGCTGCGCGAGCGTGAAGGCATTCGCGCCGCCGTGTTCCACGAAGGCATGTCCATTGTGGAACGTGACCGTGCTGCGGCCTGGTTTGCGGAAGAAGACACCGGTGCGCAAGTGCTGCTGTGTTCTGAAATCGGTTCTGAAGGCCGTAACTTCCAGTTCGCCAGCCACCTGGTGATGTTCGATCTGCCGTTCAACCCGGATTTGCTGGAGCAGCGTATTGGTCGTCTGGACCGTATCGGTCAGGCGCACGATATTCAAATCCACGTGCCGTATCTGGAAAAAACCGCTCAGTCCGTGCTGGTGCGCTGGTTCCACGAAGGTCTGGATGCGTTCGAGCACACCTGCCCGACGGGCCGCACTATTTACGATAGCGTTCATACGCAACTGATTGAATACCTTGCCGCGCCGGAAAACACCGACGGTTTTGACGAGCTGATCAAAGCCAGCCGCGAGCAGCACGATGCGCTGAAAGCCCAGCTGGAACAGGGGCGTGACCGCCTGCTGGAAATCAACTCTAACGGCGGCGAAAAAGCGCAGGCGCTGGCAGAAAGCATTGAAGAGCAGGATGACGATACCGGGCTCATCAGTTTCTCGATGAACCTTTTCGATATTATCGGTATTAACCAGGATGATCGTGGCGAAAACCTGATCGTGCTGACCCCGTCCGATCATATGCTGGTACCGGATTTCCCTGGCCTGCCAGAGGACGGTTGTACCGTGACGTTCGAGCGTGATGTCGCACTTTCCCGCGAAGATGCGCAATTCCTGACCTGGGAGCATCCGCTGATCCGCAACGGTCTGGATCTGATTCTTTCCGGCGACACAGGCAGCAGCACCATTTCGCTGCTGAAAAATAAAGCATTGCCGGTCGGTACCCTGCTGCTGGAACTGATTTACGTGGTTGAAGCGCAAGCGCCTAAGCAGCTGCAGTTGCACCGCTTCCTGCCGCCAACGCCGGTCCGTATGCTGGTTGATAAGAACGGTAACAACCTGGCCGCTCAGGTTGAGTTCGAAACCTTCAACCGCCAGTTAAGCGCGGTGAACCGTCACACCGGCAGCAAGCTGGTGAACGCTGTTCAGCAGGACGTGCACGCCATTCTGCAACAGGGTGAAGCGCAGGTAGAAAAAACCGCGAAGGCCTTGATTGAAGCGGCGCGTCAAGAAGCGGACGAGAAACTGAGCGCCGAACTGTCGCGTCTGGAAGCGCTGAAAGCCGTCAACCCGAACATCCGTGATGACGAGCTGGAAGCCATTGAAAGCAATCGCCAGCAGGTGATGGAAGCTCTGGCTCAGGCTGGCTGGCGTCTGGATGCGCTGCGACTGATTGTCGTCACGCATCAGTAAGGAAAAGGTTATGGTACTGGAGTCCTACAATCCGCCTCAGGATCCCTGGCTGGTGGTGCTGTATCAGGATGAACACATTATGGTGGTCAACAAGCCGAGCGGCTTGTTGTCCGTGCCGGGTCGTCTGGAAGAGCACAAAGATAGCGTGATGACACGCATTCAGCGTGATTTTCCTGAGGCGGAGTCTGTTCATCGTCTGGATATGGCAACCAGCGGCGTGATTGTGGTGGCTCTGACCAAAGCCGCAGAACGTGAGCTGAAGCGGCAGTTCCGCGAGCGCGAACCGAAGAAGCAGTATCTGGCACGCGTCTGGGGTCATCCGGAAAAGGCAGAAGGCCTGGTGGATTTACCGCTGATCTGCGACTGGCCGAATCGCCCGAAGCAAAAAGTCTGTTTCGAGACAGGCAAATCAGCGCAGACGGAATATGAGGTGCTGGAGTATGCCGATGACAACACCGCACGCGTGCTGCTGAAGCCGATTACCGGACGTTCTCATCAGTTGCGTGTGCATATGCAGGCGCTAGGCCATCCGATTCTGGGCGACCGCTTTTATGCCACGCCAGAAGCTCTGGCGATGGCACCTCGCCTGCTGCTGCACGCAGAAATGCTGACGATTACCCATCCTAAATTTGGCAATAGCATGACGTTTAAAGCGCCGGTGGATTTTTAATTCGCTGCGGCCTGACGCCCTCTCCCCCGGCCC
Source organism: Scandinavium sp. NPDC088450 (assembly GCF_044900545.1). Lineage (NCBI taxonomy): Bacteria > Pseudomonadati > Pseudomonadota > Gammaproteobacteria > Enterobacterales > Enterobacteriaceae > Scandinavium > Scandinavium sp. NPDC088450. The sequence continues at coordinate 6,408 of NZ_JBJDNI010000008.1, forward strand.
CTCTCCCACAGGGCGAGGGGAGCAAAACCGGCACTAATCCAATCCCCTCTCCCCGCGGGAGAGGGGTTAACTCCCAAACTACTTAAACCCTTTCTGCTCTTTGATGAGCTCATAGGCCTTCTGAATTTCTTGCGCTTTTTGCTTCGCCATTTCCATCATTTCTGGCGGCAAACCTTTGGCGACCAGTTTGTCAGGGTGATGTTCGCTCATCAGCTTACGGTACGCGCGCTTGATGGTCGCCGCATCGTCCGTCGACTTCACGCCCAGCACGTTACAGGCATCTTCAAGGGTGGGCCCGCGCTGTGCTTGTTGCCAACCGCCGCCGGATTGCGATTGCTGCTGATATCCACCGCCAAACTGCGCGCCGCCTTGCATCATGCGCAGGAACTGATCGAACTGCGCTCGGGAAATGCCCAGCTCATCGGCAATAACGAACAATACTTCACGTTCATTCGGGTGCAGTGAACCATCCGCAAAAGCCGCCTGAATCTGAATTTCCAGAAACATCCGAATTAAATCGAAGCGACCAAAACAGACGCTACGCAGCTGACGCATTTTCTCGCGCAGCGGGTAGTTATCGGCCTTACCCACGCGGAAGGCATGCTGTGCAGCAACACGAGACTCGCCGTGCAGATTCATGCGATCCATCAGGATGCTGGCGACATGAATGTCCGCTTCCGTCACCCGCCCTTTGGATTTGGTCAGGTGCCCCATCACTTCAAAGGTGGTCGCGAAGAACAGCGACTGACGTTCCTGCTGGTTGGCAAAAAAGTTGAGTCTGCGGCTACGCGCTTTGTCAAACATGTGGCCAATGAGCAACCCGAGTACTGCGCCCCAGAATCCGCCGCCCATCATCAGCGCCACGGCCACACCAATCACTTTACCCCAATACTGCATAGACTCCCCGGATAGTCAAAATCATCATGCCGCAGGCATTTTCTTGCGCCTTGATAAAAGGCGAGTTTCCCTGCATTGACCTGATGGTCATTGCAGGACATAACCTATAATTTGCTTTATCATACTCGCCATTCTACACAGTGCCTAACGTCACTGGCTCGAAGCGGCAGGATTAACACTGGCGCGTTAACGATGAGTACGTTAGTCTCTGACCGTTTGCAAGCCGCGAAGCCACAGATGACGGAACAACTAATAAAACGTATGAAAAAACGTATTCCCACCCTTCTGGCTACCCTGATCGCCAGCGCTCTCTACAGTCAGCAGAGTGCGGCGGCCGACCTCGCATCACAATGTATGCTGGGGGTACCAAGCTATAATCGTCCGCTGGTGCAGGGGGATACTAATAGTCTGCCTGTCACCATTAATGCCGATCACGCCAAAGGGAATTACCCTGATAATGCCGTATTTACCGGCAATGTCGATATCAATCAGGGTAATAGCCGCTTACAGGCCGATGAAGTGCAGTTGCACCAGAAGCAGGTGCCTGGTCAGGTAGATCCGGTGAGAACCGTCGATGCGCTGGGCAATGTACACTATGACGACAATCAGGTGATCCTGAAAGGTCCGAAAGCCTGGTCGAACCTGAATACCAAAGATACCAACGTCTGGGACGGTAACTACCAGATGGTGGACAGACAAGGTCGCGGCACCGCTGATGTAATGAAACAGCGCGGACAAAACCGCTACACCATTCTTGATAACGGCACCTTTACTTCTTGTCTGCCGGGTTCCAATACCTGGAGCGTGGTCGGCAGCGAAGTGATTCAGGACCGTCAGGAAGAAGTGGCCGAAATCTGGAACGCCCGCTTCAAAATTGGCCCTGTGCCGGTGTTCTACAGCCCGTATCTTCAATTACCGATTGGTGACAAACGCCGCTCGGGTTTCCTGATCCCTAACGCAAAATACAGCAGCAACAACGGCTTTGAATTCTACTTGCCGTACTACTGGAACATTGCACCAAACTTCGATGCCACCATTACGCCTCACTATATGCAAAAGCGTGGCGGCATCATGTGGGAAAACGAATTCCGCTACCTGACTCAGGCAGGTTCTGGCCTCTTTGAATTCGACTATCTGCCGTCTGACAAGGTGTATGACGACGAGCACCCAAGTGACGATAGCCGCCGCTGGTTGTTCTACTGGAAACACGGCGGGGTGATGGATCAGGTGTGGCGCTTCAACGTCGATTACACCAAGGTCAGTGACCCGTATTACTTTAACGATTTCGACTCGAAATACGGTTCAAGTACCGACGGCTACGCCACGCAGAAATTCAGCGTCGGCTATGCGGTAGAGAACTTTAACGCCACCGTCTCCACCAAGCAGTTCCAGGTCTTCGACACCCAGAGCAACAGCTCTTACGCGTCGCAGCCACAGTTGGATATGAACTTCTATCAGAACGACGTTGGCCCGTTTGATACCCGTATTTATGGCCAGGTTGCGCACTTCGTTAACACCAATGATGACCTGCCTGAAGCCACGCGTGTCCACATCGAACCGACTATCGACCTGCCGCTGTCCAACGGCTGGGGAAGTATTGATACTGAAGCCAAACTGATGGCGACTCACTATCAGCAAAGCGATGTCGAGTGGTACAACCAACATTACAACGCGGATTTGAAAGAGTCTGTTAGCCGTGTTCTGCCGCAGTTCAAGATTGACGGCAAAATGGTCTTCGAGCGTGATATGGACTGGTCTCAGGGCTATATCCAGACGCTGGAACCGCGCGTTCAGTATCTGTATGTGCCTTACAAAGATCAGAGCAATATCATGCAGTACGATTCCACACTGTTGCAGTCGGACTACAGCGGCCTGTTCCGTGACCGTAGCTACAGTGGTCTCGACCGTATTGCCTCAGCCAACCAGGTCACTACGGGCGTGACTTCCCGCGTTTATGATGAAAATGCGGTTGAACGTTTTAACGTGTCCGTGGGTCAAATCTACTACTTCACCCCGACTCGTACGGGTGATGAGAGTGATGACTGGTCTTCCAGCGATCAAAAAGGCTCTCTGGTATGGGCTGGTGATACCTACTGGCGCATGAGCGACTTCTGGGGCCTGCGTGGTGGTGTTCAGTACGATACTCGTCTGGATAACGTCGCCACCGGCAACGGTACCATTGAGTACCGCCGCGATCAGGACCGTTTAGTGCAATTTAGTTACCGTTATGCAAGCCCGGAGTATATTACGGCCACTCTGCCGTCTTACTCCAACAGTGCACAGTACAAAGACGGTATTTCTCAGGTCGGTATGACAGCAAGCTGGCCAGTGGTTGATCGCTGGTCGGTGGTCGGTGCGTATTACTACGACACCAATGCCAACAAACCTGCTGACCAAATGCTCGCTGTACAGTACAACTCTTGCTGCTACGCCATCCGTCTGGGTTACGAACGTAAACTCAACGGTTGGGATAGCCCGAACGCGCAAGGGAAATACGACAACGTCATCGGCTTCAATGTTGAACTGCGCGGCCTGAGCTCTAACTATGGCCTGGGCACTCAGCAGATGCTGCGTACGCCGATCATGCCGTATCAGAGCTCTTTGTAACGCCACAGTTTAAAAACGTAATCCGCCTTTGCGGTTAATTGAAATGGAAAGAGTATGAAGAACTGGAAAACGCTGCTTCTCGGTATCGCCATGGTTGCGAATACCAGTTTCGCCGCCCCACAGGTTGTCGATAAGGTCGCAGCAGTCGTGAATAACGGCGTGGTACTGGAAAGCGACGTCGATGGTATGATGCAGTCCGTGAAAGGCAGTGCAGGCCAGGCAGGCCAACAGCTGCCGGATGACGCCACTCTGCGCCACCAGATTCTGGAACGTCTGATCATGGATCAGATTGTCCTGCAAATGGGCCAGAAAATGGGCGTAAAAGTCACCGACGACCAGCTCGATGCCGCCATTGCCAACATTGCAAAACAGAACAACATGACCATGGATCAGATGCGTAGCCGTCTGGCCTATGACGGCATGAACTACAACACCTATCGCGCACAGATTCGTAAAGAGATGATTATCTCTGAAGTGCGTAACAATGAAGTTCGTCGCCGTATTACTGTTCTGCCGCAGGAAGTTGACGCATTGGCTTCCCAGATTGGTAACCAGAATGATGCCAGCACCGAACTGAACCTGAGCCACATTCTGATCCCACTGCCAGAAAACCCATCCTCCGATCAGGTCAAGGATGCTGAAAGCCAGGCGCGTTCAATCGTCGATCAGGCTAAAGGCGGCGCGGACTTCGGTAAACTGGCTATCACCTACTCTGCAGACCAGCAGGCGCTGAAAGGCGGCCAGATGGGTTGGGGTCGTATTCAGGAACTGCCTTCTATCTTCGCTCAGGCACTGAGCACCGCGAAGAAAGGCGACGTTATCGGCCCTATTCGTTCTGGTGTGGGCTTCCACATCCTTAAAGTGAATGATCTGCGCGGTCAGACACAAAGCATTTCTGTGACGGAAGTTCATTCTCGTCACATCCTGCTGAAGCCATCGCCTATCATGACCGACGATCAGGCACGTGCGAAGCTGGAAGAAGTGGCTGCTGATATCAAGAGCGGTAAAACCACCTTCGACAAAGCGGCAAAAGAGCTTTCTCAGGACCCAGGTTCAGCCAATCAGGGCGGTGATTTGGGTTGGGGTACGCCGGATATGTACGATCCTGCGTTCCGTGATGCTCTGCTGAAATTGCAGAAAGGCGAAATCAGCGCACCGGTTCACTCCTCTTTCGGCTGGCACCTGATTCAGTTGCTGGATACACGCAACGTTGACCGTACCGATGCAGCTCAGAAAGATCGTGCTTACCGCATGCTGATGAACCGCAAGTTCTCTGAAGAAGCGGCGACCTGGATGCAGGAACAGCGTGCCAGCGCGTACGTTAAAATTCTGAGCAACTAATGACGCAGCCACAACGTGTTGTTATCACTCCCGGCGAACCCGCCGGGATTGGCCCGGACCTCGTGGTTCAGCTCGCCCAGCTAGACTGGCCGGTTGAACTGGTGGTGTGCGCCGACAAAACGCTTTTAACAGACCGGGCAGCAATGCTCGGTTTGCCGTTAACGCTTCTGCCTTACGCGGCCTCTCAAAAGCCTGTCCCGCAGCGCGCGGGCACATTGACTCTGCTACCTGTCTCCCTTCACGCTCCCGTTATACCTGGAACGCTTAACGTTCAGAATGGTGCTTATGTGGTGGAAACATTAGCCCGAGCTTGTGACGGTGCCACCAGCGGTGAATTCGCGGCACTCATCACAGGCCCTGTGCAAAAGAGCATTATCAACGATGCAGGCATCCCGTTTATCGGGCATACCGAATTCTTTGAAGAGCGTTCAGGCACGAAGAAAGTGGTGATGATGCTGGCGACAGAAGAGCTGCGAGTCGCGCTGGCGACAACGCATCTGCCGCTGAAAGCCATTAGCGAAGCCATTACCGGCGATTTATTGCGTGAAGTGATCACCATTCTTCATGACGATCTGCGTACCAAATTTGGCATCAAAGAACCCCATGTTCTGGTCTGTGGCCTGAATCCCCACGCAGGGGAAGGCGGACACATGGGCATGGAAGAGATCGAGACGATCATTCCCGTGCTTGACGAGCTACGCGCAAAAGGCATGAACCTCAGTGGTCCATTGCCCGCAGACACCCTTTTCCAGCCAAAATATCTCGACCATGCCGATGCAGTCCTGGCGATGTACCACGATCAGGGCCTGCCCGTGCTAAAATACCAGGGATTCGGCCGCGCAGTGAACATCACGCTCGGTTTACCCTTTATCCGTACGTCCGTCGATCACGGCACCGCACTTGAACTGGCGGGCCAGGGAAAAGCGAACGTCGGCAGTTTTATTACGGCGCTTAATCTCGCCATCAAAATGATTGTTAACTCTCAATGAATAATCGAGTCCACCAGGGCCACTTAGCCCGAAAACGCTTCGGGCAAAACTTCCTCAACGATCAATTTGTGATTGAAAGCATTGTCTCAGCCATCAATCCTCAAAAAGGCCAGGCGATGGTAGAAATCGGCCCGGGTCTGGCAGCACTGACCGAGCCGGTTGGCGAACGTCTTGACGAACTGACCGTTATCGAACTGGACCGCGATCTGGCTGCACGTCTGCAAACGCACCCGTTCCTTGGCCCAAAACTGACCATTTACCAACAGGATGCGATGACCATGAACTTCGGCGAGCTGTCGGAGAAAATGGGTCAGCCGCTGCGCGTGTTTGGCAACCTGCCGTACAACATTTCTACCCCGCTGATGTTCCACCTGTTTAGCTATACTGATGCCATTGCCGATATGCACTTTATGTTGCAAAAAGAGGTGGTCAATCGTCTGGTTGCAGGCCCAAACAGTAAAGCGTATGGTCGTTTAAGTGTAATGGCGCAGTATTACTGCAACGTAATCCCAGTGCTGGAAGTGCCGCCAACCGCCTTCACACCACCGCCGAAAGTCGATTCCGCCGTTGTCCGCCTGGTGCCGCACGGCAGCAACAAGCCTTACCCGGTGAAAGACGTGCGTGTCCTGAGTCGTATTACAACCGAAGCGTTTAACCAACGCCGTAAAACGATTCGTAACAGCCTCGGCAACCTCTTCTCTGTTGAGCTTCTGACAGAGCTTGGCGTCGACCCGGCGATGCGTGCAGAAAACATCTCGGTAGCCCAGTATTGCCGTCTGGCGAACTGGCTGTCAGAAAACGCGTCCCCGAAGGAGAGCTAAACCATGATCAATTCGCCCCGCGTCTGTATTCAGGTTCAAAGCGTTTACATTGAGGCGCAGTCCTCACCCGATGATGAGCGCTATGTGTTTGCCTATACGGTCACGATTCGCAATCTGGGGCGAGGATCGGTTCAGCTTCTTGGTCGCTACTGGCTGATAACTAACGGCCATGGCCGAGAAACCGAAGTTCAGGGGGAAGGTGTGGTTGGTGTTCAGCCGCACATTGCTCCAGGCGGTGAATATCAGTACACCAGCGGTGCCGTGCTGGAAACACCGCTCGGCACGATGCAAGGCCACTATGAAATGATCGATGCTGAAGGCAATCCGTTTAGCATCGATATCCCTGTTTTCCGTCTGGCCGTGCCAGCCCTCATCCATTAATACAACACTACTACAATGAGCACATACCTTATTGGCGACGTTCACGGCTGCTACGATGAACTGATCGCGTTGTTAAAGCAGGTGGAATTTACTCCAGGGCAGGATACCCTTTGGCTGACGGGCGATTTGGTGGCGCGAGGCCCCGCATCGCTTGAAGTGCTGCGTTACGTGAAGTCTCTGGGCGACAGCGTGCGTATCGTGCTGGGTAATCACGATTTGCATCTGCTGGCCGTGTTTGCAGGCATCAGCCGCAATAAGCCAAAAGACAGATTGACCCCGCTGCTGGAAGCGCCGGATGCTGATGAGCTGCTGAACTGGCTACGCCGTCAGCCGCTGTTGCAGGTCGATAAAGAGAAAAAACTGGTCATGGCGCACGCCGGGATCACCCCGCAATGGGATCTGGAAACCGCCGAACAGTGTGCTCGTGATGTGGAAGCCGTTCTGTGCAGTGATTCCTATCCGTTTTTCCTCGATGCGATGTACGGCGACCTGCCAAACCACTGGTCAACTGAGCTGTCCGGCCTGGCGCGTCTGCGTTTCATCACCAATGCATTCACCCGCATGCGTTACTGCTTCCCGAACGGCCAACTGGACATGTACACCAAAGAGTCACCGGAAAACGCACCAGCCCCGCTGAAGCCGTGGTTCGCGATCCCTGCACCGGTCACAGACGAGTACAGCGTAGTGTTCGGACACTGGGCATCGCTGGAAGGCAAAGGCACACCAGAAGGGATTTACGGGCTGGATACAGGATGTTGCTGGGGCGGAGAACTGACTTGTCTGCGCTGGGAAGATAAAACTTACTTTGTGCAGCCGTCCAATCGCCATCTGGATTTGGGCGAAGACGAGGCTGTGGCTTCCTGATTCAATGCCTGATGGCGCGTTGCTTATCAGGCCTACAAAAACGTGGCCCCGGTAAGCAAACGCCACCGGGGACAACGACATCAACGACGGTCTAAGATCTCAAAGCAATAACTGTGTGAGTTCTGCTCGTCTGCGTCGTGAAACTCGCTGAAGGTTGATTCCCAGTCGTCTGGATCATAATCCGGGAAGTGAGTATCGCCTTCGACTTCCGCATCAATGTGCGTCAGGTACAGACGATGCGCTTTCGGCAGGAACTGTTCGTACACGCGTCCGCCGCCAATCACCATGATCTCTTCCGCGTCGCCGCAGGCAGCAATCGCTTCATCGACTGATTTCACCCACTCAACCCGATCGTCAGTACCAGGCTTGCTGCTGATGACGATGTTCTTACGGCCAGGCAAAGGACGACCGATAGATTCCCAGGTCAGGCGCCCCATCACCACAGGCTTATTCAGCGTGGTGCGTTTAAACCAGGCGAGATCGGCTGGCAGGTTCCAGGGCATGGCGTTTTCCATGCCGATAACGCGATCCACCGCTAACGCCGCAATCAGACTGATCATTGAAAGTATCCCGGATGCAAAAAATTGCCGCCACTATACGGAAAGCATAATCTTTCGTCGACTGGCGGCAGAGTAAAGAAGACGAAATTTTTTCGTCTTCTGGCTAAGTCACGGTTATACGGAAGGTTTCGTTTCAGGTTCGTCAGCCGGATTTCCGGTATGTTTGCCCTCTTCCGTTCCCTGCCAGCCGTGACGCTGAATAATCGACAGGTTACTGCGGTCTTCATTAATGATATCGGTCAGCATGGCGCTGGTGCGTTTGAACGCAGCAGCAAACGAAGCATCGTCTTCATCGGCCATATCCACCATTTCTTCAACCATCCGTACGTTGAAACGACGAAACACATCCGCACGTTCGCGAGCTTCATACGGCCCGAGCCCTAACGCTTCCAGCGCCATACGGCCTGATTTCAGCGCCCCTTCAAACGTTTCACGCTCCGGCGCATCAATCCCCGCCTGGCGCAGTTGAATGTAATGGTCGATATCGCGCGCACGAGCAATAATCCGCAGATTCGGGAAATGCTCTTTCGCAAGCTCGGTCAGCAGCACGCTAGTTTTGGGATCGTCGATGGCGTTGATCAGCACTTCCGCTCTCGCGGCTCCGGCGGATTCCAGCAAATCGACACGCGTCGCGTCACCGAAAAACACCTTCATATCAAATTTACGCAGCGTATCAACGTGGTCAGGATCGTGGTCGAGGATCACCATTTTGACCCCGCTGGAAAGCAGTAAGCGCCCTGAAATCTGGCCGAATCGCCCGAACCCGGCGATGATCACTCTTGGCTGTTCTTCATCAATTTCATCGGCTTCACGTTCCTGTTCACTGCCCGATTTTTCCATACGCGACAGCAGAACCAACAAAATCGGCGTAGCCGCCATCGATAACGCAACGGCGAGGGTTAGCGCTTTCGCCCACTCTGAATCCAGCACATTCGCCATTTGCGCTGCCCCAAACACCACAAATGCAAATTCACTGCCCTGCCCTAACAACACAGCAAACCAGCGACGTTGGGCTTTTGGCACACCAAGTGGACGAGCAATCAGCCACAGCATGCCCATTTTAATCAGCAAGAATCCGAGCAGCAGGATTAAGATTCGCAACGGATGCGTGACCAATGTGCCGAAGTCGATAGACATGCCGACGCCGATAAAGAACAGCCCGAGCAGCAGGCCTTTAAACGGTTCAATATCGCTTTCAAGTGCGTGACGATATTCGGAGCTCGCCAGTAATACCCCGGCAAGGAAGGCTCCCATCGCCATCGACAAGCCGACTTCTTCCAGCAATAACCCGAAGCCAAATACCAAAAAGAGCGCCACGGCACTGAACACTTCGCGTAACCCTGAACGTGCTACAAAACGCAGCACAGGCCGGGTTACATAGCGGCCAAGCAATATCACCAGCACCAGAGCACCCGCAACTTTCAGTGCCGAGAGGCCAAAGGCTGCGAGCGTTGTAGACGCACCGCTGGCGGCCAGCAGTGGGATCATCGCCACCAGCGGAATGGCAGCAATATCCTGGAACAGCAGCACAGCAAAAGCGCTGCGCCCAAGCTGCGAGACCGTCAGGTTACGCTCATTCATGGCCTGCATGGCGATAGCGGTGGAGGAAAGCGCCAGCGTCAGACCGATGAGTTCCGCCACTTTCCAGTCGAGGCCGAGCAACATGCAGAACACGCCGATCAGCACGCCACAGGCGACCATTTGCAATGCACCGCCACCGAAGACGGAAGCTCGCAGTTTCCATAAACGCTGCGGATCGAGTTCCAGACCAATGACAAACAGCATCAACACCACGCCGATTTCAGCGAAATGCAAAATCGCCTCAGCGTCCGTCACCAGACGAAAACCCCAGGGGCCAATGATGCAGCCAGCAATCAAATACCCCAGCACAGAACCCAGCCCCAAGCGCACCGCAATCGGCACAATGAGCGCGGCTGAACCGAGGTAGATCAAGGCTTGTATGAGCGTATGACTATCCATGATGCACCTCCTGCCACTCCAGCAAACGTTGTTTGAAGTGACGGGCCTGAGCCACCAGCGTCTCGTCATCGCAGATAAAAGTGCAGTGCATTGAAAAAGGCGGGAGCCAGTTCAAACCACAATACAGTGCAGTGGCCTGTAACGGTTGAGCCAACACGTCAAAGCCCGGGAAGCTGCCAATCGCAAAATGATCTTCACCGCCGCCCGTCGTCACGGCCCACATCAGGCTTTTGCCGTGTAGCGCAGCGCCGCCGTGCCCGTAGGCCCAGCCGTGTGAGAGCACTTTGTCGATCCAGAGTTTGAGCAGCGGCGGGACGCTGTACCATTGCATAGGATGTTGCCAGATAATCAGATCAGCACGAGAAAGTGCTTCCTGTTCGGCCGCGACATCAATGTTGAAATCGGGATAAAGGTGATAGAGCGAACGGATTTCGACGCCGTCGATTTCCCTTACCTGCTCAAGCATCCTTTTATTCGCATGCGAATGCTGCGGATAGGGATGTGCATAAATAATCAAAATCATCTGTTAGCCTGCTTGTGCACTTCACTGTGTAATCAGCAGAGTGTAGTCAGATAACCGGCAGGCTAACAGTGAAGATTGGTGATCGCTTCGGTCGAATTTCCTGAACTAGTTGTCCAGTTCGCCCATCGATTTGACCTGATCCCGATTGATTTGCTCGGTCTTACCCGTCTCCGCGTTTTTATACGAGACCAGGCCGGTGTCGCTGTCTACCTCGGGTTTACCGTCGGTGACGATGGTTTTGCCATCGGTAGTTTTGACAGCCTGATTAGAGGAACAGCCTGCCACGGTAAAAAGGGCAGCGGCAGCAAAAATAGAGGTCAGTAGAAGGTTGGTTCGCATGGTGTTCTCCCGTGCTGTGTCGTCATGAATTTATTATCTCGCTAACCATTTTAGGCTAACTGACTGAACAGGGATGGAAAACCAGAAGGTTCTTAACTTGAGATGGGGTTTTGTAGGCCCGGCAAGCAGAGCGCCGCCGGGCAATATTGCCGGGTGGCGGCTAGCGCCTTACCCGGCCTACAGCGAGATTAGTTGTTAATCTGCGCGTGCATTTCCTGCACCGAAATCACCTTCTCAGTGGCATCCGCGTTCAGCGCCATGGCTGTGGCGAAACCGCCGTTCAGGGTGGTGTCGTAATGCACTTTGTACTGCAGCGCGCTGCGGCGAATCAGCTTGGAGTCTTCAATCGCCTGACGACCTGCGGTGGTGTTGATGATGTAGGTGTACTCGCCATTCTTGATACGGTCCTGAATGTGCGGACGGCCTTCATGCACCTTGTTTACCAGACGCGGGTTGATGCCTGCTTCACCCAGCACGACAGCGGTGCCGTGGGTCGCATCCAGTTCGAAGCCTTGTTTCAGCAGCTTCGCGGCCAGGTCGACCACGCGCTCTTTATCACCTTCACGCACGGAGAGCAGTGCACGGCCCTGCTTCTTCATGGTGGAGTTGCTGCCGAGCTGCGCTTTAGCGAACGCTTCTGCGAAGGTGCGGCCCACACCCATCACTTCACCGGTAGAGCGCATTTCTGGCCCTAACAGTGGGTCAACGCCCGGGAATTTGTTGAACGGCAGCACCACTTCTTTCACCGAGTAGTACGGCGGGATGATTTCCTGAGTGTGGCCCTGCTGTTTCAGTGACTGACCGACCATCACACGCGCCGCCACTTTCGCCAGCGGTAAGCCGGTCGCTTTGGAGACGAATGGCACGGTACGCGCCGCACGCGGGTTCACTTCAATCAGGTAGACTTCGTTGTCTTTCACCGCGAACTGAACGTTCATCAGACCACGAACCTGCAGCTCAAATGCCAGCTTCTGCACCTGCTCGCGCATCACATCCTGAATCTCTTTGCTCAGGGTGTAAGCCGGCAGAGAACAGGCGGAGTCCCCGGAGTGAACGCCAGCCTGTTCGATGTGCTCCATGATGCCGCCAATCAGCACGCTTTCACCATCACAGATGGCGTCTACGTCCACTTCTACCGCATCGTCGAGGAAGCGGTCGAGCAGCACTGGCGCATCGTTAGAGACGCTGACCGCAGTCTGGAAGTAGCGACGCAGGTCGGCTTCGTCATACACGATTTCCATCGCGCGGCCGCCCAGGACGTAGGAAGGACGCACCACCAGCGGATAACCGATGTCTTTCGCTTTCTCGACAGCCATTTCGATGGTGGTCACAGTGGCGTTCGCAGGCTGTTTAAGCTTCAGACGGTCAACCGCCTGCTGGAAACGCTCGCGGTCTTCAGCACGGTCAATCGCATCCGGGCTGGTACCGATTACCGGCACGCCAGCAGCTTCCAGAGCACGCGCCAGTTTCAGCGGGGTCTGGCCGCCGTACTGGACGATGACGCCTTTCGGCTTCTCGATACGCACGATTTCCAGCACGTCTTCGAAGGTCACAGGTTCGAAGTACAGGCGGTCAGAGGTGTCGTAGTCGGTTGATACAGTTTCCGGGTTACAGTTGACCATGATGGTCTCGTAACCGTCTTCACGCAGCGCCAGAGAGGCGTGAACGCAGCAGTAGTCGAACTCGATACCCTGACCGATACGGTTCGGGCCGCCGCCAAGGACCATGATTTTATCGCGGTCAACGGACGGGTTCGCTTCACACTCGTCTTCGTACGTGGAGTACATGTAAGCGGTATCGGTAGAGAATTCTGCCGCACAGGTGTCAACACGCTTGTAAACCGGGTGCAGATTGAACTGTTCGCGCAGCTTGCGAATTTCAGACTCACGCACGCCAGCCAGTTTTGCCAGACGCGCATCGGCGAAGCCTTTGCGTTTCAGGGTACGCAGGAAATCAGCGTTGAGGCCAGTAATGCCGACTTCAGCCACCTGCTCTTCCAGACGCACCAGCTCTTCAATCTGCACCAGGAACCAGCGGTCGATGTTGGTCAGGTTGAAAACGCCGTCGACAGACAGGCCCGCACGGAACGCATCGGCGATATACCAGATACGCTCAGCGCCCGCGTCTTTCAGTTCGCGACGGATTTTGGTCAGTGCTTCCGGGTCATCCAGGCTGACTTTCGGGTCGAAACCTGTCGCGCCCACTTCCAGGCCGCGCAGGGCTTTCTGCATGGATTCCTGCTGAGTGCGGCCAATCGCCATCACTTCACCGACAGATTTCATCTGGGTGGTCAGACGGTCATTCGCGCCAACAAATTTCTCGAAGTTGAAGCGAGGAATTTTGGTCACAACGTAGTCGATAGACGGTTCGAACGACGCAGGCGTTTTGCCGCCGGTGATGTCGTTCATCAGCTCATCGAGGGTGTAACCCACGGCCAGTTTGGCGGCGACTTTGGCAATCGGGAAACCGGTCGCTTTAGAAGCCAGGGCGGAAGAGCGCGAGACACGCGGGTTCATTTCGATAACGATCAGGCGGCCGTTTTTCGGGTTCACGGAGAACTGCACGTTAGAGCCGCCGGTTTCCACGCCGATTTCACGCAGTACCGCCATCGAGGCGTTACGCATGATTTGGTATTCTTTATCGGTCAGCGTCTGGGCAGGTGCCACGGTGATGGAGTCACCGGTGTGGATGCCCATCGCATCGAAGTTTTCGATAGAGCAGACGATGATGCAGTTGTCGTTTTTATCACGCACCACTTCCATCTCGTACTCTTTCCAGCCGATCAGGGATTCATCAATCAGCAGCTCGTTGGTCGGAGAGAGATCCAGACCGCGAGCACAGATTTCTTCGAACTCTTCGCGGTTGTACGCGATACCGCCGCCGGTACCGCCCATGGTGAAGGAAGGACGGATGATGCACGGATAACCGACGTCAGCGGCAACCGCCAGCGCTTCTTCCATGTTGTGTGCGATACCAGAGCGCGCGGTGTCGAGGCCGATTTTCTTCATCGCCACGTCGAAACGACGGCGGTCTTCAGCTTTATCAATCGCATCAGCGGTCGCGCCAATCATGGTCACGCCGAACTCTTCCAGCACGCCCTGACGCTCCAGTTCCAGCGCGCAGTTCAGCGCAGTCTGGCCGCCCATGGTTGGCAGCACCGCATCCGGACGCTCTTTTTCAATAATTTTGCGGACCACTTCCCACTGAATCGGCTCGATGTAGGTGGCATCGGCCATTTCCGGGTCGGTCATGATGGTGGCCGGGTTGGAGTTCACCAGAATGACGCGGTAACCCTCTTCGCGCAGCGCTTTACACGCCTGCGCACCGGAGTAGTCGAATTCGCAGGCCTGGCCGATAACGATCGGGCCAGCGCCAAGGATCAGGATGCTTTTTATGTCTGTACGTTTTGGCATGGTCTTCTCGGCTCCTGATTATTTAGCGGTCTTACGGTATTGCTCGATAAGTTCGATGAAGTGATCGAACAGCGGCGCGGCATCGTGCGGGCCTGGGCTGGCTTCCGGGTGGCCCTGGAAGCTGAACGCCGGTTTGTCGGTGCGATGAATGCCTTGCAGCGTGCCGTCGAACAGTGACTTGTGCGTCACGCGCAGGTTGGCAGGCATCGACGCTTCATCTACGGCAAAACCGTGGTTCTGCGCGGTGATCATCACGGTGTTGTTGTCGATATCTTTTACCGGATGGTTGCCGCCGTGGTGGCCGAACTTCATCTTGATGGTTTTCGCCCCGCTCGCCAGCGCCAGCAGCTGATGGCCGAGGCAGATGCCAAAGACCGGAATGTCGGTCTGGAGGAATTTCTCAATCGCGGTAATCGCGTAGTCACACGGTGCCGGGTCGCCCGGGCCGTTGGAGAGGAAGATGCCATCTGGATTCATTTTCAGGACGTCTTCTGCAGAGGTCTGCGCCGGTACCACTGTCAGGCGGCAGCCGCGGTCAACCAGCATGCGCAGGATGTTGCGCTTCGCGCCGTAGTCATACGCCACGACGTGGAATGGCAGTTCTTCTTCTTTCTTCGCTTCTGGCAGTTCATCAGCCAAAGTCCAGCTGCCCTGCGTCCAGCTGTAGCTTTCAGTGGTCGTCACTTCTTTCGCCAGATCCATGCCGTTCAGGCCCGGGAACGCTTTCGCTTTTTCCAGTGCCAGCGCTGCATCCAGGTTATCGCCCGCGATAATGCAGCCGTTCTGTGCGCCCTTCTCACGCAGAATGCGCGTCAGTTTACGGGTATCGATATCGGCGATGGCCACGATGTTATGGCGCTTGAGGTAAGAGGAGAGATCTTCAGTATTGCGGTAGTTGCTGGCAATCAGCGGTAAATCGCGAATGACGAGGCCTTGAGCGTGTACCTGAGAAGATTCTTCATCAGCGGCGTTGGTGCCGACATTACCGATATGGGGATAAGTGAGAGTGACAATTTGGCGAGAATAGGAAGGATCAGTGAGGATTTCTTGATAACCGGTCATTGAAGTATTGAAAACGACTTCCCCAACCGCCGAACCTGTTGCCCCTATGGCCCGACCGTGAAACTGGGTTCCGTCTTCCAGAACCAAAAGCGCTGACTTAATCAAAACATCCTCCGGAGAATATTCACTCAGTTTATTTGCATATTAATTCACTCGGTATCATGAATCAATGCAAATCTGCTGCTCGCGAATTTTGTGCAAACGGCGGCATTCTGGGGATTATCGAGGATAAAGTCAACGTAAAAACCGGGATTTTTTATCTGTTTTTACGTCACTGACGGGTAGTGTGCTGTAAAGCTGGCAAAAAGATCAGCTAAATGCCTTTCGGTAAACGCTTGCGCACCAGGATAACTGTGAATGGGCTTGTGGGATAGAGAAAAAGTGGACCAAATGGTCAAAATTTACAATTACTCAACACAAAATGACAGGAAGAGCTGGCATTTTATGCGCTTTAATAGAAAATTAAGTGAAAACAGATAAAATTAAAGGGCAATAAAATATTGCCCTCTGCAATCAATAAGTTGAGATTGCCACAACCACATCACGATGGGGTAATAAACTCACAAATTGTTGAGATCAAGGACATCTCGCATATCAAAAAGACCATTACGTTTCTCTTTAAGCCACAAAGCCGAGCGAACCGCGCCATTAGCAAAGGTCATACGGCTTGAGGCTTTATGGGTAATTTCAACGCGCTCGCCGATATCGGCGAACATCGCCGTATGTTCACCGACAATGTCGCCAGCTCGCACCGTGGCAAAACCAATGGTGCCCGGCACGCGCTCACCGGTATACCCTTCCCGGCTGTAGACCGCGCACTCTTTCAAATCTTTGTCCATCGCCTGAGCAATCGCTTCACCCATTGCCAGCGCCGTGCCAGAAGGGGCATCCACTTTGTGACGATGATGCGCTTCGATGATTTCGATATCGGTGTAATCGCCCATCACCTTCGCCGCTTTCTCCAGCAGCTTGAGCATCACGTTCACTCCGACACTGAAGTTGGCGGCGAAAACAATCGCCATGCTTTCAGCGGCATCACGAATCGCCTGCTTACCAGCGTCGTCAAAGCCCGTGGTACCAATGACCATGCCTTTACCGTGCTCACGGCAAAAAGCCAGATGCTTCAGCGTGCCTTCCGGACGGGTGAAATCGATGAAAACATCGAAATCATCTTTTACGCCATCAAGGCTGCTCTGCACCTTAACGCCCGTCGCACCTATACCTGCCAGCTCGCCTGCATCAGCGCCTAATAGTGAAGATCCTTCACGCTCCAGCGCCGCACCAAGCTTCACGCCCTCAAGCTGCGTCGCTGCCTGAATCAGTTGCCGTCCCATACGGCCGCCCGCGCCAGCAATGGCAACGCGGATGTGTCCATCTTGCATA
Organism: Scandinavium sp. NPDC088450; assembly: GCF_044900545.1. Taxonomy (NCBI): domain Bacteria; kingdom Pseudomonadati; phylum Pseudomonadota; class Gammaproteobacteria; order Enterobacterales; family Enterobacteriaceae; genus Scandinavium; species Scandinavium sp. NPDC088450. The sequence goes on from NZ_JBJDNI010000008.1 coordinate 23,568, forward strand.
TCTATTCTCTTCGTTAATACAGTGTGAATCGTTTTCAGAGTAACCAGCGTCCGCATGGCCCGCCACTCTTAAACGGCGATAATTAGAATTTAACGTGAAACTCAGGCCGATATCAGTAAAAAGCATGATGCTGGCTACACATAAGCATCATGCTATTGCTCTGTCCGCTTACGGCGCGAGAGCAAACACCTCTTCGACCCAACGCTGGAAACCTTCGACATTCAGATCCAACGCCACCTGAGCATTGGCCGGTTGACCAAGACGTCCTTCGATATCCACGACGGTGGTGCCCGAGGTGTACGTTCCCTGAGTTTCGACGGCGACAAAGCAAGATTTCAGGGTGAACAGGTCAGGACGAACCAGCCATGCAATGGCACACAGGTCGTGCATGCGTAAGCCGCTGCCCATGCTGCCGCTGCGATAGTGGCTAAACAATGAATGCAGCATTTTGCCGGTCTTATTGAGCTCAGGCAGTTGCGCCAGATACTCCGGCGTTAACATCGCCTGATTAGTGACATCGAGACCGCACATAACGATCTCCAGCCCGCTCTGGAAAACACGCGCTGCGGCTTCAGGATCAATCGCGATGTTGAACTCCGCATTCGGCGTGAAATTGCCTCGCCCTGCTGAGCCGCCCATGATAACCAGGCGTCGGATATTGAATTTGCATTCCGGGTACTGGGTTAGCAATAGCGCAATGTTGGTTAGCGGACCAATGGCGACCAGCGTCATTGGCTCTGGCGCATTCATCAGCTTGTCGCGAATCGCAATACACGCTGGTGTTGCCAGTGGCTGACGCTGATGCTCGACGAAGTCATACCCTTCCATCCCTGATTCGCCATGTACGTAAGCAGCATCACGCAGTGGGCGAAGCAAAGGCGTTGCCGCACCTTGAGCCACCGGAATATCTGCCTGCCAGAAATGCAGCAGCTGTAGCGCGTTGCGGGTAGTTTTCTCTACGGAAACGTTACCTGCCACCGTGGTAATCATTTGCAGATCAAGCTCAGGAGCAAACAAGGCAGCGGCGATGGCGGCGGCATCATCAATGCCGGGATCGGTATCGAGAATAAAGCGAACAGGTTCCATAAGTGATTCTCCCTTCTGCGTTTATTAGCCATTTGACGGGCGATTAGCTTACTATATATGCCACTACTGTGAATGAACTTAGCCGGGAATTGCAATGAAAGTTGTGCAGGCCAGTATTTCAGAATCCGTTACTCAACACCTTGCCACTCGTATTCTGCGCGGCGAGCTTACGCCCGGGATCTCATTACCGGGTGAGAATGAGCTGGCGGCGGAGTACAGCGTGTCTCGCACCTCGATTCGTAACGCGATGGCGACCCTGGCGGCCAAAGGGCTGATTGCCACCCAGGCGAAAAAGCGCAGTACCGTCAACGCCCGTGAGCAGTGGAACCTGCTGGATATGGACGTGCTCAACTGGCTTTCAACGGGAAAAGTAGATACCCAGTTGGTCGAGCAACTGATGGTCACGCGTCTGATTTTTGAGCCCAACGTTGCCACGCTTGCGGCCCTGAACGCCAACGCACACGATCTCGCAGCGATGGAAGACGCGTTGGTGCTGATGCGTCACGGCCAGACGGAGGCGGATAAATCGGCTTTTGAAGCCGGAGACGTCGCCTTCCATCAGGCGCTGTTGCGGGCCACTCACAACGCCTTTCTGCTGTCACTGGGCAACGCCCTGAGCGCAGCGATGGTGCTCTCGTTCCGCCAGACTCTGGAAGAAGACCTGCACCAGACCAAAACAGCGGTTGATGAACATTTTCTGTTATTCGAGGCTATTCGCCTGCGCCAGGTCGACGAGGCCCGCACGCAGATGCGCAGCATCCTGCTGCACGCAGCAGAGAAGAGCATCTGGCAGGATCGACCCGCTTTTCTCGCCAGCATTCTCTGATCCCTTCCTGACGTAATTTCGATCGCCCTCACAGATCGTGGTGTTTTTTTGTTCTATCTTTCTTGTATTACAAGATTAACTTATTTGTATTACATGAAAATGAAAACACACTGGATTGCTGTCGACTGGGGCACCACTAACTTTCGTGCCTTTCTGCTTCAAGACCACCAGCAAGTGGCAAAAATTGCCCATCCTTGCGGTCTGTTATCCCTGACAAAAGAGACCTTCGCCAGCACGCTCGGTCAGCATCTCGCGCCGTGGTTGCAGGAGTACGGCGCGTTACCGATCGTGATGGCGGGTATGGTGGGCTCGCAGCAGGGATGGCAGGAAGTGCCTTACGTCACCGCCCCGGCTGGCGCACAGAACCTGATGGCGCACGCCTACTCTGTTTCCACGCAATGGGGCAGCCCGGCGTGGATTGTTCCCGGCGTCAACAACCTCAGCGCGTTCGGCCAGCCCGATGTGATGCGCGGCGAAGAGGTTCAGCTGCTTGGCCTGCACGCGCTGCATCCTGGTACAGAGCATTACGCCGTGCTGCCCGGTACCCACAGCAAACATGCGCACCTCTGCCACGGCGAAATCACCCACTTTTCCACGTTCATGACCGGAGAGCTGTTCTCGCTGCTAAGCCAGCATTCGCTGCTGGGCCGGGCGCTCCCGGAGCAGACCGACGACGACGGCGCATTTCTGGCGGGGGTTGAAGCCGCCCGCCACGGTGCGCCTTTCAGCCATCTCATTTTTTCCGCCCGTACCCGGCGCCTGAACGGGGAAATTCCGCCGCAGCATGTGCACAGCTATCTCTCCGGCCTGCTGGTGGGCCATGAGCTGGCGGTTATCCCGCAGGAAACCCGTGCCTGGGTGGTGGGCTCGCCTTCACTGACAGCACGCTATCAGCTTGCCGCCAACGCCCTGCAAATCCAGCTCCACGCGGCAAACGGCGACGACTGCTTTTTACGCGGGATGACCGCGCTACGCACGCAGCTTAAGGACACGATCTGATGAATGCCGAACGTTTTTACGAATGCTGGCAGCAGGAACCCCTGCCGCTGGTAGCCATCCTGCGGGGCATTGCGCCGCCGCAAGCCGAAGAGGCCGCTGAGATCCTGATCTCCTGCGGTTTTCGCTGGCTGGAAGTGCCGCTGAACAGTCCTTCGGCGCTGGAGTCTATCGCGCTGATGCGCAAACATGCCGGGGATAAGGCCCGGATCGGGGCCGGTACCGTGCTGACCACAGAACAGGTTGATGAGGTCGCAGACCACGGCGGTCAGTTGATCGTCTCCCCGAACTGCAACCCGGCGGTTATCCGCCGCAGCCGCGAACGGGGGCTGATCAGCCTGCCGGGCGTGACGACGCCAACCGAAGCCTTTAACGCCATTGAAGCCGGGGCCAGCGGCCTCAAGCTGTTTCCCGCCGAGCAGATGTCTCCCGCCGTCGTTAAAGCCTTTCGCGCCGTGCTACCTGCAAAAATCGCCTGTTTACCTGTGGGCGGCATCACGCCGGACGCGCAAACCCTGCGCACATGGCTTCAGGCGGGGGCGAACGGTTTTGGCTTAGGCGGCGCGCTGTATCAAGCGGGCATGAGCTTCAAGACCCTCCACGTACGGGCCTCCGCCTTCCATCTGGCGTGGCTGGCCGCGAGGGGACTGGAAAAATGACCTTCGCGCTGAGTCAGCCAGAAGCCATCGGAAAGTGGCGCGCCCGCCTCGGCGAAACACCGGTGTGGTGCGATCGCAGCGCCTCTCTGTTGTGGGTGGATATCCTGGCGGGCAAACTGCTGCGCTACTGGCCTGCCACTCAGCGCTGTGCGATCCGCGAAATGCCGCGTTTTACCAGCGCGGTTCTGCTGACCAACGAAGACAATTTGTTGTTGGTCGTCAGCCAGCAGGGGATTGGTCTGTACGACTACCAGTGCGAGCGGCTGATCCCTTTCTGTGCCTGGCCTGAAAACGAAATCAACACCCGCCCGAACGAAGCGGCGATCGCCCCGGACGGCGCGCTGTGGTTCAGCACCATGGATCCCCAGGCGCAGCAGGTCGCGGGAAGCTGGTATCGGCTGACGTCAGGGCAAGACGCTCCGCAGCCGATGCTCGCCGATCAGTGGGTGCCGAACACCCTGATCTGGCATGAGGGAGAGCAGTGGTTTGCCGATTCTCTGCGCCACTGCTTTTATCGCGCCGAAGCGAGTGCTGACGCCCTGACCATCCGCCAGGAATACCCCGTAGAGGGGATCCCGGATGGGTCCGCACTCACCGAGGACGGACGGTTGATTAACGCCCGCTGGGGCGCGGCGAAACTGGTCTGCTACACCCTTGGGGCTACAGACATGAAAGAAGAGTGCACTTTACCCCTTCCTGTCTTACAACCCAGCAACTGTACCTTCGGCGGCGACACGCTGTCCGATCTGTATATCACCTCCGCCCTGGACGGCCTCGCCCGGCCCAGTGAGCTCGACGGTGCTGTTTTAAAAATAAAAACAACGATGACTGGCCTGCCGGAAAACCGTTTCCGGTTCTGACATTTTGCTTAACCGAGACCCTACTATGACCACCACAAAGACGACTCCACTCAACCGGCAGGCGCTCCTCGTTTGCTTTCTCGCGGCACTGGCCGGGCTGTTGTTTGGCCTCGATATGGGCGTTATCGCCGGTGCTTTACCGTTCCTCGCGCAGGAATTTCAGCTCAACAGCCACCAGCAGGAAATTGTGGTCAGCGTGATGATGTTTGGCGCGGCGCTGGGTGCACTCTGCAGCGGCCCAATGTCCTCTTCGCTCGGCCGACGCAAAAGCCTGCTACTGGGCGCGACGCTGTTTATTATCGGCTCCGTCGGCTGCGCGCTGGCGGGCAGCCTCGAAATGCTGTCCGTTTCCCGCTTCATTCTTGGCCTGGCGGTCGGCGTGGCCTCTTTCACTGCCCCGCTCTACCTCTCTGAAATTGCGGCTGAAAACATTCGCGGCAGCATGATTTCGCTGTACCAGCTGATGATCACCCTCGGCATTCTGGCGGCCTTTTTGTCTGACACCGCGTTCAGCGGTGGTGGCCACTGGCGCTGGATGCTCGGCATCATCACCTTCCCGGCGATTGTGCTGTTTATCGGTGTGCTGACGCTACCAGAAAGCCCACGCTGGCTGATGATGAAGGACCGCCACGAGTTGGCCGCCAAAGTGCTGAAGCTGCTGCGTAACAGCGAGCAGGAAGCACGTAACGAGCTGGCGCAAATCCGCGAAAGCGTGAAGATGAAGCAGCGCGGCTGGCAGCTTTTCCGCCATAACCCGCACTTCCGCCGCTCTACTGGCCTCGGCATCCTGTTGCAATTCATGCAGCAGTTCACCGGCATGACGGTGATCATGTATTACGCGCCGAAAATTTTTGAAATCGCCGGCTTCGCCACCACCCGCGAGCAGATGTGGGGCACGGTGATCGCCGGGCTGACCAACGTGCTCGCCACCTTTATTGCCATCGGCCTCGTCGATCGTTGGGGCCGTAAGCCGATCCTCAAGCTGGGCTTTGCGGTGATGGCGATTTGCATGGGCATTCTGGGCTATATGTTCCACAGCGGCATTCAGGGCAGCAATGAACAGTATCTGGCGGTGAGCGTGCTGCTGATCTTCATCACCGGTTTCGCGATGAGCGCCGGGCCGCTGATCTGGGTGCTGTGTTCTGAAATTCAGCCGCTGGCGGGCCGCGACTTCGGCGTTACCTGCTCCACGATGGCCAACTGGATTGCCAACATGATAATCGGCGCCACCTTCCTGACGCTGATCGACACCCTCGGTAGCCCGGCAACGTTCTGGCTGTATGGCGTGCTAAACGTGCTGTGCATCGTACTGACGCTGCTGTTCGTGCCTGAAACCAAAAATATCTCGCTGGAGCACATCGAACGCAACCTGATGGATGGCGCGCCGTTGCGCGAAATAGGTCGTCGTCAACAGGCGGCTCCTGCGCCGTCCACGGCCACCACTCCGTAACTCGCTTATACCGAGGAAAAATCATGTCGAAGCTGCTGGAAAACCAGGTTTACCACAAAATTACGCGCAGGCTGATCCCCACCTTCTTCAGCCTGCCCGCGCGGCTCGCCAACCCAAAAAGAACCGTTTCTGAACCTGAACTCCGCGATGAGCACACCGCAGCCCATCACCCTGACGCGACCGTACGTCGCTAACTGAAGAAAGAGATTGCACTTATGAGTAGTTGTGGAGGATGTGCCAGCTGTGGCACGCATTTCAATCCCGTACTGGAAGGCGATGATGGCGCGCTGAAACGCGCGCTGTATAAATCAATGGGCCACACCGACGAACAGCTCCGCCGCCCGGTCATTGCGGTGGTGAACAGCTACACCAACGCCACCGCCGGTCACGCCAACCTCAACGAGCTGACGGCGAACGTATTGAAAGGTATTGATGAGGCCGGCGGCGTGGGAATGGTGTTTGGCACCATTGCGCCGTGCGACGGCATCGCCGAAGGGCATCTGGGGATGCGCTATATCCTCGCCGCCCGCGAAGTCATTACCATGTCGATTGAAAGCATGATGCGTGCCCACCGCTTCGATGGCATGGTGCTGCTCGGCTCCTGCGACAAAATCGTACCGGCGATGCTGATGGCCGCCGCGCGACTCGATATTCCGGCCATTATGGTCAACGGCGGGCCGATGTACCCGGCGGAATACAAGGGCAAACACTGGGACGGTAATATCGTTACCGAAGCCATCGGCTGGAAAAAACGTGGCGAAATCAGCGAAGAAGAATTTGCCCATATCGAAAATATTGCCGAACCGGGGCCGGGCTCCTGCACCATGTACGGCACCGCCAACACCCTGTGCTGCATCGCCGAAGTGCTGGGCATGAGCCTGCCGGGCAGCAGCACGCTGCCTGCCGTTTCGCAGGCGCGTCGTGACTGTGCGTTTGAAACCGGTAAACAGGCGGTGACGCTGGTCAGTAATGGCGTGAATGCCCGGCAGATTATCACCCCTCAGTCTATTCATAACGCGATGGTGTATCTGCTGGCAACGGGCGGCTCGACCAATGCCATTCTGCATTTGCAGGCCATCCACTATGAAGCGGAGTACGGCCATCTGCCGCTGTCGGCATTCGATGAGCTTAGCCACCGCGTGCCGCTGGTCGCTTCGCTCTACCCGGCCTCTGAACATGACATGATCGACTTCTGGGAAGCGGGTGGCGTTCCGGCGGTGGAGCATGAAATCGCCTCGCTGATGCACGCCGATGCGCTGACCGTGGTGGGCAAAACCAAAGGCCAGCTACAGGCTGAAGGCCATCGCAGCCACCGCCCGGAAGTCATTCATACGCTAGCGATCCCCGTGCGTAATGAAGCGGGCGTGGCGGTGCTGCACGGCAATCTGTCGCCGCTCGGCTGCGTGGTGAAACCTGCGGCAGTGCCGGAAAACCTGATGACCTTCCGCGGCCCGGCGGTGGTATTCAACAGCGAGCAGGAATCCGTTGAGGCGATAATGTCCGGCACCATTGCCCCGGGCAGCGTGCTGGTGCTGCGCTACGAAGGGCCGAAAGGCGGGCCGGGGATGCCGGAAATGTACAAGCCGATGAAAAGCCTGGAAGGGATGGGCCTGTCAGACAGTTGCGCGCTGATCACCGATGGGCGTTTTTCCGGCTCTAATCGCGGATTGTTCGTCGGGCACATCTCCCCGGAAGCGACCGACGGCGGCGCGCTGGGGTTGGTGGAAAACGGCGATGAGATTTCAATCGATATTCCGTCCCGCATGCTCACACTGCACGTTGCTGAGAGCACTCTGGCGCTGCGTCGTGAAACGTGGCAACCCGTCTTTAAAGAAGTGCCGAAAGGCTTTCTGCGCCTCTATCGCCGCTGGGCTCTGCCCGCCGCGCAGGGTGCGGTGCTGGCCGACCGGGAAGACATGGTATGAATAAAATCTACACCGCCACGGAGATTGTGGGCGTAAACCCGATCGTTGCGATGCCGTTTACGCCTTCAGGCGAGACTGACGAGCACAGCTTTGTCCGCCTGCTGGAACATCTCGCCGCCACTGGCGCTAACGGTGCCACATTGTTTGGCATCGCCAGCGAATTTCCTAAACTTGACGATAGCGAACGCCAACGGCTGGCACAGATGTTTGTCAGCACCCTTGCAGGCAGTCCACTGTATCGGGCGATGTCCGTGACCGATCACAGCACCGAACTGGCGGTCAAACGGGCGAAATATTATCAGCAGCTGGGTACCGATGCCCTGATGCTGCTGCCGCCGTTCTTCTTAAGCCCCAGCCCGCAGGCGATACAGCAGCACATTTTTGCGGTGCTGGAAGCCGTCGATATTCCGGTGATGGTGCAGTACGCGCCGGGTGAAACCGGGCTGCCGATCACACCGGACCAGCTCGCTGCCGTCGCCGCGCGCTACCCGCACGCGGTGTTTAAAATCGAGTGCAACCCGCCGGTGGACTACACCCGCGAGTTTCTGCGCCATGCCCCACAGGCCAGCGTGCTCAACGGCTATGCGGGCCTGTATATCCTGGAAATGCTGGCCGCGGGCGGCAAAGGGGTGATGCCCGGCTGTTCCTTCAGCGAAGTGTACGTGCAGATTTATCGCCACTGGCAGCGTGGCGAGCAGCGCCAGGCGCAGGCCTTGCACCAGCGTCTGCTGCCTTATATCCAGCGCTGGATGAGCCACTGCGAATACATCATTCAGGCTGAAAAAACCGTGCTGTATCAGCGTGGGATCATCGCCAGTGACTATTGCCGCCATCCGGGCTGGACGCTAAGCGCCGAAGACAAGGCCGCCATTGCCCGCCTGACTGAAGAATTTCACCTTTCATGAGAGACAAGCTATGACAACGAATCCGCAACAGCGCGTGGTGATCGTCACTGGCACCAGCCAGGGCATTGGTCACGCCATCGCCAAAACGTTTCTTGATAATGGCGACATCGTCATTGGCTGCGCCTTTTCGACGCTGGAAAAGGCTTCCCAGGCGCAGCAAATGCTAGCCGATTATCCCCAGCAGTTTCATTACCATTCGGTCGACGTCACCCAGACCACACAAATCAAACAGTTTGTGGCGGGCGTGGCAGAACAGTTTGGGCGCATTGACGTGGTGGTGTCCAACGCCGGGAAAAATGTGTTCAAAGGCATCGACTGCGAAGAGAGCGACTGGGCACACAATTTCGATCTCAACCTGCGTTCGCACTGGTACCTCGCCAAATGCGCCCGCCCGGCGCTGGAAAAAAGCCGGGGCGTTATCCTGGTGATCACCTCGAACCATGCGTTCTCGACCATGCCGGGGTGTGCGCCGTACAACATCAGCAAACGCGCCCTGCTTTCGCTGGTACAAAGCCTGACAATTGAATGGGGTCCGGCAATCCGTACCGTCGGCATTGCCCCGGGTTTTATTGATACCGCCGGGAATCAGGCGTGGTTTGACGCCCATCCGGATGCGATAATTGCTCGGGAGAAAACGGTGCGGAAGCATCCAGTAGGACGCATCGGTCGCCCGGAGGAAGTCGGCGAGCTGTGTCTGTTTTTGGCGAGTGGCAAAGCCGGGTTTATCGCAGGTACCACGATTGTGATGGACGGCGGGCGCAGCGCGATTATGCAGGATGAGGATGACGAGTAAAAAAAGGGGGAGCGTGATGCTCCCCCTTTTTTATTCCACTTCGCGGATATCGAGCCGCAGCTCTTTCGGCACTTCGAAGACAATGTTCTCTTCGCGGCCTTCCAGCGGAACCGCTTCGCCGCCACCCAGCTCCTGCAAGCGGGAGATAACATTCTGCACCAGAATGTCCGGCGCAGAAGCCCCGGCTGTTACGCCAACGCAGCTCGCGCTTTTTACCCACTCTTCCTGAATGTCAGTTGAATCATCAATCAGAAATGCGGCTTTCCCCATTCGCTGAGCAAGTTCTGCCAGACGGTTAGAGTTGGACGAGTTTTTCGAGCCGACCACCAGCACCACGTCAGCACGTTGCGCCAAATCTCGCACAGCTTCCTGACGATTAGTGGTGGCATAGCAGATATCGTCTTTGCGCGGGCCGATGATTTTTGGGAAGCGCGCACGCAGCGCATCAATCACATCAGAAGTGTCATCCACGGAAAGCGTCGTCTGGGTCATAAAGGACAGTCTGCCTTCATTCTTGACGTTCAGCTTCCAGACATCTTCCGGTGACTCGACCAAATACATGCCACCTTCCGGGTTGCTGTACTGGCCCATGGTGCCTTCTACTTCCGGGTGCCCGGCGTGACCAATCAGGATCGACTCTTCACCACGACGACTGGCACGGGCGACTTCCATATGCACTTTGGTCACCAGCGGACAGGTGGCATCGAAGACCGTCAAATCGCGGCTCTTCGCTTCGTTACGTACCGCCTGAGAAACGCCGTGCGCTGAGAAAATCAGAATGGTGCCGTCCGGCACTTCGCTAATCTGCTCGATAAAGATAGCGCCGCGCTGACGCAGGCTGTCGACCACATAGCGGTTGTGTACCACTTCGTGGCGAACATAAATAGGCGCGCCGAAAATCTCCAGCGCGTTTTCAACAATGCTGATAGCGCGGTCTACACCGGCGCAGAAACCGCGCGGGTTGGCCAACAGGATCTGCATTTTATGCCTCCAGTGCCGGGTCTATCTCCAGCACTTCAATATCAAAATGAACGGTACGTCCCGCCAGCGGGTGGTTGAAATCAACGGTGATGGAATCACCATTAACTTCACGAATAACCCCTGGCATCTCGCTGCCATCCATTGCAGTAAAGAGCATGATTGCGCCGACTTCCGGCTCGCCTGCGTCCATGAACTCGCGACGAGAGAAGTACTGGATCAGGTCAGGGCTTGGTACGCCAAACGCCGCATCAGGCTCCAGAGAGAAGGTGGTTTTCTCGCCTTCTTTCAACCCTAACAAATGCTGTTCAAGGCCTTCTGAGAGCGAGGCATCGCCGAGGCGAAACAGCGCCGGTTTGCCGTTGCTGCGAGTGGATTCAGCGGTAGATCCATCATCCAGTTTCAGCGTGAAGTGCACCAGCACTGCGCTATTGCTCTGTACAGATTTAGACATGCAGGTTTGCTCTAAAGTTTAGGCTATTTGCCCGGTGGTACGGATTACCCGGTGGCGCTTCGCTGACCGGGCCTACAAACCGGGCCTACGGGATTCGTCGTTATCGTAGGCCGGGTAAGCAACGCGCCACCCGGCAGGTTTTTACGCTTGCTTCTTAGCACCGGGCAGGAAGCCTTCCAGCACAATCAACGCCGCGCCGATACAGATGGCTGAATCGGCGAGGTTGAAGGTGGCGAAGTGCCAGTTGCCGACATAGAAATCAATCATGTCGACAACGAAGCCGTGCCACAGGCGGTCGAACAGATTGCCGAGCGCGCCACCAATGATCAGCGCGTAGGCAATGTTATTCAGCTTCTGGCTGGCTTTGCCGCGGTACATCAGCACCGCCAGGATCACACAGATACCGATGGCGATACCCGCGAAGAACCAGCGCTGCCAACCGCCGCTGTCGGCGAGGAAGCTAAATGCCGCGCCGTAGTTACGCGCATAGTGCAGATTCAAAGACGGGAACAGCGAGACAGTTTCCCCCAGCTCAAAATGCTGGAGGATCAGGAACTTGCTGCCCAGGTCGATTATCAGCACCACCACCACCAGCCACAGCCAGCGCAGTCCGCTTTTACAAATAGATTGGCTCATCAGGCAAACTTACGCTTTTCGCCTTCACCGGCGACGTTGCTGACACAGCGGCCGCAGATTTCTGCGTGTTCCGCCACCTGACCGACATCGGTAGTGTAATGCCAGCAACGCGGGCACTTCTCACCGTCGGCTTTCTGCAACGCCACTTTCAGGCCTTTCAGCAGTTCGCTCTGCTGTGCCTCGGCGGTTGCTGCAGCATAATCCGCAACTGTGGCGCCAGAGGTCAACAGGACAAATCGCAATTCATCGCCCAGTGCTGTCAGCTTCGCCGCGAGTTCTGGTTCCGCAAACAGGGTTACTGCCGCTTCCAGAGAACCGCCGACTTTCTTATCAGCACGCGCCTGTTCGATGACTTTGTTCACTTCGCCACGAACCTGCAGCAGCACATCCCAGAAACCGTCGTTCATGGCTTCGGTGTCTGCCAGACCAAACAGGCCGGTGTACCACTCGCCAGTGAAGACGTATTTCTCGCGGTCACCTGGCAGGTAGCCCCAGATTTCATCTGCGGTGAAGGACATGATTGGCGCCATCCAGCGAACCAGTGCTTCTGCGATGTGATACAGCGCAGTCTGGCAGCTACGACGCGCCACGCTGTCCGCTTTCGCGGTGTACTGACGGTCTTTGATGATGTCGAGGTAGAACGAGCCCATTTCGATGGAGCAGAAACGCATCAGGCGCTGCACCACTTCGTGGAAGTCGTAAGACTCATAGGCTTTGAGGATGTCTTCCTGCGCGGCCTGAGCACACCCTACAGCCCAGCGATCCAGAACCACCATCTCTTCTGGTTTCACCATGTCAGTTTCAGGATTGAAACCGTTCAGGTTCGCCAGCAGGAAACGAGCGGTGTTACGGATACGACGATAGCTGTCGGCAGCACGTTTGAGGATCTCATCAGACACCGCCATCTCGCCGGTGTAGTCAGTCGACGCCACCCACAGACGCAGAATATCCGCGCCCAGTTTGTTCATCACATCCTGCGGCGAAACGGTGTTGCCGATGGATTTGGACATTTTGCGGCCCTGACCATCCACGGTGAAACCGTGAGTCAGTACCTGGCGGTAAGGCGCTTTGCCTTTCATCGCCGTGGAGATCATCAGAGAAGACATGAACCAGCCGCGATGCTGGTCAGAACCTTCCAGATACATATCCGCTGCGTGACCAGAGAACTCCGGACGCACATCAACGACGGAAGCATGCGTTGATCCGGAATCGAACCACACGTCGAGGGTATCAGGCACTTTCTCATAAGTGTCAGCATCGTCACCCATGATGTCGCGCGGATCGAGATCCCACCACGCCTGAATGCCGTCCTGCTCTACGCGTTTAGCGACTTCTTCCATCAGCTCCAGCGTGCGTGGATGCAACTCCTGAGTCTCTTTGTGCACGAACAGAGACATCGGTACGCCCCAGGTACGCTGACGAGAGATACACCAGTCAGGACGGTTAGCGACCATGGATTCAATACGTGCCTGGCCCCAGTCCGGGATCCACTGCACGCCTTTGATCTCTTTCAGCGACTGCTCGCGCAGGCCTTTCTGATCCATGCTGACGAACCACTGTGGGGTCGCGCGGAAGATGATCGGCGACTTGTGACGCCAGCAGCACGGATAGCTGTGTTGCAGCTTCTCAACGTGCAGCAGCGCACCGCTGTCGCGCAGCATGTTGACGATGATGTCATTGGCTTTGAAGACGTTGATGCCATCAAGCGTTGGGTAAGTGCCTGGCAGATATGCGCCATCCGGGCCAACCGGGTTAGCGATTTCCAGACCGTACTTCAGGCTGATGTTGTAATCGTCCGGGCCGTGGCCACCGGCGGTGTGTACCGCACCGGTACCCGCGTCCAGCGTAACGTGATCGCCAAGGATTGCCGGTACGTCGAAATCGAGGAAAGGATGCTTGAAGCGCATCAACTCCAGCGCGTCGCCTTTCGCAGTGCCCAGCACGGTGAACTCAGTGATGTTTGCACGCTTAAGAACGCTTTCAACCAAATCTTTCGCCAGAATCAGCGCCTGACCATCAACCTGCACCAGCGCATAGTCGAACTCTGGGGACAGAGAGATGGCACGGTTCGCAGGCAGTGTCCACGGCGTGGTGGTCCAGATAACCAGTGATACCGGGCCGTTTACGGAAGTGACGCCGAATTTAGCTTTCACTGCATCCTGATCGACGGCGTGGAATGCAACGTCGATAGAAGGAGACGTTTTGTCGTAATACTCAACTTCCGCTTCTGCCAGCGCAGAACGGCAGTCCACACACCAGTGAACCGGCTTAGCCCCTTTATGCAGGTGACCGTTACCGATGATTTTGCCCAGCGCGCGGATGATGTTGGCTTCAGTGTTGAAGTCCATGGTCAGGTACGGACGAGACCAGTCGCCCAGCACGCCCAGACGGATGAAGTCAGCACGCTGGCCATCAACCTGAGTGGCGGCGTATTCGCGGCATTTCGCACGGAATTCAGCGGCGGTGAACTTCTCGCCCGGCTTACCGAACTCTTGCTCTACTTTCAGTTCGATTGGCAGACCGTGGCAGTCCCAGCCTGGTACGTACGGGGAATCGAAGCCCGCCAGACCTTTGGACTTAACAATAATGTCTTTCAGAATCTTGTTAACAGAGTGACCAATATGAATGCTGCCATTCGCATAAGGAGGGCCATCATGCAGAATGAACGTCTTTTTGCCTTTTTTCGCTGCACGGATGATGCCGTAGAGATCATCATCGGTCCAACGGGCCAGCATTCCCGGTTCGCGTTTGGCGAGGTCGCCACGCATCGGGAACCCTGTTTCCGGCAAATTCAGGGTTGATTTAAAGTCACTCATCAGATTCTCGTTTCCGTATTGATAACGTTGGCATTACGCCGGGTTTGATAGCCCAAACAACGCTCGGGCTGTTAACTCATCTCGCGCGATTTGCGCTTTTAATTCATCCAGCGAGGAAAAACGCTGCTCGTTGCGGATTTTCTTCCGCAGTATGACATCGATATGGCGACCATAGAGGTCCATTACAACGTCCAGTAAATGCACTTCTAACTGCTGACGTACACCCGCGACGGTTGGGCGAGTGCCGATATTCGCTACGCCTGGAATCAGCTTATCGCCGAGACCCGCGACTTCGACGGCATAAACCCCTTTCACCGGGGAAACCTGACGACGCAACGGCAAATTCGCCGTGGGAAAGCCAATGGTGCGCCCAAGCTCATCGCCGTGCACCACTCGCCCTGAAATACTGAAAGGATGGCCCAGCAGTGTTTGCGCCAGCTCCAGATTGTCTTCAGCCAGCGCCTGGCGAACCGCGGTGCTGCTGATACGTAATCCGCCTTCGCAGAACGTTTGGGTGCTGGTGACATCAAAGCCAAATTCAGCGCCAGCCTTCTGTAATAACAAGAAATCCCCTTCGCGACCAGCGCCAAAGCGGAAATCATCCCCCACGGCCAGAGACTGGACGCCGAGGCGTTTGACCAGCAGATCGCTGATAAATTCCTGCGCCGTGAGTGCGGCAAAGCGCCTGTCGAAACGCACGCACAGGACATAATCCACACCGCTTTCGCTGAGATAACGCACTTTTTCGCGCAGTCTCGTCAAGCGAGCGGGAGCCTTATCGGTCGCAAACAGTTCCAGCGGCTGCGGCTCAAAAATCATCACCACAACAGGCAGCCCGCGCTCACGGCCTTCAGCGCGTAAACGCTGGAGTAATGCCTGGTGGCCACGATGCACGCCGTCGAAATTGCCAATGGTCAGCACGCACCCGTGCAGTGCCTGACTCAGATTGTGTATGCCGCGTATCAGCTTCATGTCTGGCTCAAAACAGTGAAAATCGTCAAAGTATACCTTGTCGAGCAGGCTACGTTAACCGACGATTGCACCTGAGAACCGAAAGATGCAAGGATTTCATCCACCTTGGGACGAAACTGGGTAAATTCCCCCTTGCCCCGGTGATTTTTATGGCGGAAAGGCTGTATTCGAAGGGCGCAAGCTGGTAGAATCCTGCGCCATCACTACGTAACCAAGTGCCGTCACACTAACGGCGCTTATTTGCACAAATCCATTGACAAAAGAAGGCTAAGAGGGCATATTCCTCGGCCTTTGAATTGTCCATATAGATCATATTTGGGAGTTGGACCTTGGCTAATATCAAATCAGCTAAGAAGCGCGCCGTTCAGTCTGAAAAGGCCCGCAAGCACAACGCTAGCCGTCGTTCTATGATGCGTACTTTCATCAAGAAAGTATACGCAGCTGTAGAAGCTGGCGACAAAGCTGCTGCACTGAAAGCATTTAACGAAATGCAACCAATCGTGGACCGTCAGGCTGCTAAAGGTCTGATCCACAAAAATAAAGCTGCGCGTCATAAGGCTAACCTGGCTGCACAGATCAACAAACTGGCTTAATCGCTACGCTGTTGAAGCTTTGTAGAAAAAACCCGCTTTTAGCGGGTTTTTTTATGTCTGCGATTCGGGCTTAGCGCGGTAACTCAAACAGTGCCGAGTAGTCACGATTGCAGATTCGCTGTACCGCAGGATGCTGAATCATGCGTTCGGCAAAAATGGCGTGGTACTCCTCCATCACGTTTTCCACCCGACCAATCTCCACAATATTGTCATCTGCATAGAGATCGTGCGCGTAGAGCGTAGGTGCGACAAAAATCGCAGTGTGCGCAGCACCAAAAGCTTTCATTAACGCGGCATCATCAAACTCGCCGAGTACTTCGACTTTCAGCCCTTGAGTGTTAATCCAGTTCAGCAACTTACGACCGAGCATGGAACGTCGCCCAGGGATCAGCAGACGGCGTTCTTCGAGACAGGCTGGAAAAGGCTTCTCAGGCAGAGGGTTCATGCACCAGAAGCTGACGCTGCACTCACCAATTTTCACCGAGAACAAGCCTTCCTGCTGCGTCGAATCAATCGGGCAGTCAGAGATAATCATATCGAGCTTATGCTGGCTAAGCTGCTCCAGCAGCATCTCGTGGGTCGATTCAAAGCAGCGCAAATGGATTTGTTCATCTTCCACCACTGCCGCATCCAGCACGCCGCTCACCAGTCGTTTTGACAGCGCATCTGCCACACCCACATCAAACAACAAATTCGATTCTTTGCGGTAGTTGATGATGTCGAGCATTTCCTGGCTAAGGGTGAACATCTTGTCCGCATAACGGAACACCAGTTCACCCAGTTCGCTCGGCTCCAGTCCGCGTCCTTTACGTTTGAACAGCTTGCCTTGCAGGCGCTCTTCCAGGGCTTTGATTTGGCCGGTAATGGTCTGTGGCGTGAGATACAACGCTTCCGCGGCCCCTACCACTGACCCTTCTTTGTAGACGTGCCAGAAATAATAAAGATGGTTGTAATTGATATGAGACATTCGTTTCTCTCCCTGAACTTTGCGCATCATGGCCGCCCGAAGGCGGCCTTTCGTATCCTGTTATGCCGGGTAACGGGAACCCTTGCTGCCCGAGCGAAGCAAACTATACCCGGTGACCGCCGCCAGAAGCGAGCCAATCAGAATCCCGAGTTTCGCCCATGTGATGAGTGACGGGTCCAGGCCGCCGAAGGCCAGCGTCGAGATGAAAATCGACATCGTGAAGCCGATACCACAGAGCACACTAACTGCCACAATTTGTTTGCAGGTGGTTTCCTGCGGCAGCGTGGCAAGTTTCAGTTTTAGCGCCAGCCAGCAGAACAACCCGATACCCAATGGCTTACCGATAAACAGGCCCGCCATGATCCCCAGCGGCAGCAAAGACGTCAGCCCTTCAATTGTCACGCCCTGCAGTGAAACGCCCGCATTGGCGAAGGCGAACAAGGGCAGGATCAGATAAGCCACCCAAGGATGCAGCACGTGCTCCAGCTGTTTCGCCGGGGATTTGCCCGCCTGCTCTTTCAGTGGAATAAAGAAGCCAACTATCACTCCAGCAAGCGTGGCATGCACGCCAGACTTCAGCACCGCCGTCCACAAGATCATACCGACCAGAATATAAATGCCAGTTCGACGAACGCCAGTCAGGTTGAGGATCGCCAGCACGGCAATCGCCGCCGCGGCCACACCAAGAGACAGCATTGAAAGGTCACTGGTGTAAAACAGGGCGATGATAATGATCGCGCCCAAATCGTCGATAATCGCCAGCGCCATCAGGAAAATCTTCAGGGTGACGGGCACGCGGTTACCTAAAAGTGCCAGCACACCAAGTGCAAAGGCAATATCGGTGGCCGCCGGAATAGCCCAGCCCTGACGAGCAATCGGATCCTGATAGTTAAACGCCAGATAGATAAGCGCTGGCACGACCATACCGCCAATAGCCGCAATCACCGGGAAAGCAGCCTGCTGACGGCTTGCCAGTGAGCCCAGTACCATCTCACGCTTCACTTCCAGACCAATCAACAGGAAGAAGACAGCCATCAGTGCATCGTTGATCCACAGCAGCATGTTTTTGTTGATTTCCAGTGGCCCAACTTTGAGCTGCACCGGAGTGGAAAGAAATGCCTGATAGAGATGGCTGGTTAGCCCGGAATTGGCAAGGATCATCGCCAGTGCCGCAGCAATGATGAGGATGATGCCCCCGGAGGCCTCACTGCTAAAAAAACGCTGAAGATGTTTCACTTTTACTCTCTCTGTTGCTCTTATTATTCGATTAAACCATATTAACCGCTATAAACACTCGGTAAAATCAGGTTATTCGTGATAGTTAGATCGGTATAAGCGAAGTATAGCGCCAGAATGAAAAAAGCCCGGACTGGGTGGTCCGGGCCTTTGTTTTCAAGCAGCTGCTGCGATTAGCGAGTCAAATCATCAAAGAATTTTTTCACGCCATCGAAGAAGCTTTTTGAGCGCGGGCTGTTTTTCTCACCCGTTGGGCCACCAAAGCTTTCCTGCAGATCTTTCAGCAGCTGTTTCTGCTTGTCGTTCAGGCTAACCGGAGTTTCCACCACGACACGGCACAGCAGGTCTCCCTGTGCACCACCGCGAACGGATTTGACGCCTTTACCGCGCATGCGGAACAGTTTGCCGGTCTGCGTTTCGCCAGGCACTTTTAGGTTCACACGGCCATCCAGTGTCGGCACTTCGATTTCACCGCCCAGGGCAGCCATTGCAAAGTTAATCGGGACTTCGCAGTACAGGTTATTCCCTTCGCGTTCGAAGATTGGGTGCTGTTTCACCTGCACCTGAACGTACAGATCGCCCGCTGGCGCACCGTGCTCACCTGCTTCACCTTCGCCGGACAGACGAATACGGTCACCGGTATCAACACCTGCCGGGATTTTAACCGACAAGGTTTTGTTCTTTTCAACACGACCATGACCGTGGCACTTGTTGCACGGATCTTTAATCAGCGTGCCGCGACCCTGACAGTGTGGACAAGTCTGCTGTACGGCAAAAAAGCCCTGACGCATCTGCACCTGGCCCTGACCGTGACAGGTTGGACAGGTCTGTGGTTTAGAGCCTGCTTTCGCGCCGCTGCCGTGGCAAACATCACACTCCTCCAGCGTCGGAATACGAATCTCTTTGGTGACACCGCGAACGGCTTCTTCCAGCGTCAGATCCATGTTGTAGCGCAGGTCTGCACCGCGAGATGCACGCTGACGCCCACGTCCGCCGCCAAAAATGTCGCCAAACACGTCGCCGAAGATATCGCTGAAATCAGCACCGCCGCCGCCAAAGCCGCCGCCACCGAAACCACCACCGCCCTGCTCGAACGCCGCATGACCATACTGGTCATAGGCCGCACGCTTCTGCGCGTCGGTCAGGATCTCGTACGCTTCTTTGATCTCTTTAAATTTTCCTTCGGCTTCTTTGTCACCCTGATTACGGTCGGGGTGGAACTTCATCGCCAGGCGTTTGTAAGCCTTTTTGATTTCACGCTCTTCCGCTGTTTTGGAAACGCCTAAAACCTCGTAATAGTCTCTCTTCGCCATCTCTTTTTATCTGCCCTTAACATGCGAGCACGGGCGTGGAGTAAACTCCGACGCCCGTGCCAGTTAATTACCCTGCATCAGGGCGATTATTTTTTATCTTTAACTTCTTCGAACTCAGCGTCGACAACATCGTCATCTTTCGCGTTGCTCGCGGTAGCGTCAGCAGAACCTGCCTGCTGTTGTGCATGCTGCTGCTGAGCAATTTCCAGCAGTTTCTGGGAAGCCTGAGCCAGCGCCTGCATTTTCGCTTCGATATCCGCTTTGTCTTCGCCTTTCAGAGAAGATTCCAGCGCAGTCAGTGCTGACTCGATAGCGGTTTTGTCTTCAGCCGGCAGCTGTTCGCCGGCTTCTTCAACCTGCTTACGCGTGCTGTGCAGCAGATGGTCGCCCTGGTTGCGGGTCTGAACCAGTTCTTCGAACTTACGGTCAGACTCGGCATTAGCTTCAGCTTCACGCACCATTTTCTGGATTTCTTCTTCGTTCAGACCGGAAGAAGCCTTGATGGTGATTTTCTGCTCTTTACCGCTGTTTTTGTCTTTCGCGGAAACGTGCAGGATACCATCAGCATCGATATCGAAGGTCACTTCGATTTGCGGCATGCCGCGCGGTGCTGGGCTGATACCATCCAGGTTGAACTGACCCAGAGATTTGTTATCACCGGAACGTTTACGCTCACCCTGCAGCACGTGGATGGTCACTGCAGACTGGTTGTCTTCCGCAGTAGAGAACACCTGGCTGTGCTTGGTCGGGATGGTGGTGTTTTTGTTGATGAGCGCAGTCATCACGCCACCCATGGTTTCGATACCCAGCGACAGCGGGGTGACGTCCAGCAGCAGAACGTCTTTCACGTCACCGGTCAGTACGCCGCCCTGAACCGCAGCACCGATAGCAACAGCTTCGTCTGGGTTCACGTCTTTACGTGGTTCTTTACCGAAGAACTCAGCAACTTTCTTCTGAACCATTGGCATACGGGTCTGACCGCCGACCAGGATAACGTCCTGAACGTCAGAGACAGACAGGCCAGCATCCTGCAGAGCAACTTTCAGTGGCTCGATAGAACGGTTCACCAGATCTTCGACCAGGCTTTCCAGTTTCGCGCGAGTCACTTTGATGTTCATGTGTTTAGGACCGGTCGCGTCTGCAGTGATGTACGGCAGGTTCACGTCGGTCTGCTGCGCAGAAGAGAGCTCAATTTTTGCTTTTTCTGCGGCTTCTTTCAGGCGCTGCATTGCCAGCGGGTCGTTACGCAGGTCAATGCCCTGATCTTTCTTAAATTCTTCAACCAGATAGTTAATCATACGGCTGTCGAAGTCTTCACCACCGAGGTGGGTATCGCCGTTGGTTGCCAGCACTTCAAAGGTTTTTTCGCCATCAACTTCATCGATTTCGATGATGGAGATATCGAAGGTACCGCCGCCCAGGTCATAAACAGCAATGGTGCGGTTGCCCACTTCTTTATCCAGACCGTAAGCCAGTGCGGCTGCGGTTGGTTCGTTGATGATACGTTTGACTTCCAGACCTGCGATACGGCCAGCATCTTTGGTTGCCTGACGCTGAGCATCGTTGAAGTAAGCAGGAACGGTGATAACAGCTTCAGTTACCGGCTCACCCAGGTAATCTTCCGCGGTTTTCTTCATTTTTTTCAGCACTTCTGCAGAAATCTGCGGCGGTGCAGTTTTGGTGCCTTTCACGTCCAGCCAGGCGTCGCCGTTATCAGCAGCAACGATTTTGTACGGCATGATAGCTTCGTCACGCTGGACTTCTTCGTCCTGGAAACGACGGCCAATCAGGCGCTTGATCGCGAACAGGGTGTTCTGCGGGTTTGTCACGGCCTGACGTTTAGCCGGCTGACCAACCAGAGTTTCACCGTCCTGGGTATAAGCAATAATAGAAGGCGTGGTGCGATCGCCCTCGGCGTTTTCCAGCACACGCGG
This sequence comes from Scandinavium sp. NPDC088450, assembly GCF_044900545.1. Taxonomy (NCBI): domain Bacteria; kingdom Pseudomonadati; phylum Pseudomonadota; class Gammaproteobacteria; order Enterobacterales; family Enterobacteriaceae; genus Scandinavium; species Scandinavium sp. NPDC088450. The sequence continues at coordinate 44,967 of NZ_JBJDNI010000008.1, forward strand.
AGTGTTGCCATCCATAATCGCTACACAAGAGTTGGTAGTACCCAGGTCGATACCAATAATTTTACCCATCTAAACGTCTCCACTAAAAATTCGATCAACATGTGGTTGTGAACCTGTAATAAGGGCGAAACAGACTGTTTCAAGCGCCCCGCTACGTTTTTTTTCAGGCTCACCACTGCGGTTGCTTACAAGATGGGGTCGTTAGGAGGTTCATCAAGGGGGAGGGATAAAAAATTTTTTAATTTCCCCCTGCTCAGATCATAGACGGCAGACACGACACTGATTATTATGCCGCGCCCCGCAACCAGAGGATTGGCGCGGGGTTCAGACATTTCTCCCTTTATTGATACGTTTTTTGAGGAAATATGGTTAACACTAAGTTGGCTAACCCGGCACCGCTGGGACTGATGGGCTTCGGCATGACCACCATTCTGCTGAACCTGGCAAACAGCGGTCTTTTCCAGTTTGATACCGCCATTCTGGCGATGGGTATTTTTTACGGTGGCCTGGCACAGATCTTCGCTGGCCTGCTGGAATTTAAGAAAGGCAACACCTTCGGTCTGACCGCGTTCACCTCCTACGGCTCTTTCTGGCTGACTCTGGTCGCCATTCTGATCATGCCGAAAATGGGCCTGGCAGAACCGGCTAACGCGCACTTTATGGGGATGTACCTGGGTCTGTGGGGCGTGTTCACCCTGTTCATGTTCTTCGGAACGCTGAACGGTCCACGCATGCAGCAGTTCGTCTTCCTGAGCCTGACCGTGCTGTTTGCCCTGCTGGCTATCGGCCACCTGGCGGACAACGAAGGCATCGTTCACATCGCAGGCTGGATTGGTCTGGTGTGTGGCGCGAGCGCTATCTACCTGGCAATGGGTGAAGTGCTGAACGAGAAGTTTGGCCGCACCGTGCTGCCAATTGGTGAGAAGCACTGATCCTAAGTTGATCACGATAAAAAAAGCCGGGTGACTCTCTCACCCGGCTTTTTTTTAATTCGCCGCAAGCGTTGCTTTCTCTGGCGCTATATAGCTCTGACGCAACCAGATGCCTAATCCCAATCCCACCAGCGATAACGCCAGAACATACCAGGCTGGAGCCATTGGCGACACGCCCATCAGCACAGTGACAACGATCGGCGTTAAGCCGCCAAAAATCGCATAAGAAACGTTGTAGGAAAATGAAATCCCGGTGAAGCGCACTTCCGCTGGAAATGCCCGAACCATGACGTAAGGCACAGCGCCAACCACGCCAACACACAATCCCACCAGGCCATACAGCAGGAACAATTGCCCAGGATGCGAGCCCGACAAATGGTAAAACGCCCAGCTTGATGCCGCTAACAGCAGGCTTCCGACAATAAATGTGCGGCTCGCACCAAATTTATCTGCCGCAAGCCCGGCCAGCAAACAGCCCACACAAAGCATGACTGTCGCGATGCTATTGGCCTGCAACGTCAACGCTGGTGCAAAACCATAATGCTTTTGCAGCCACACCGGCGACATCAGGATAACCACCACAATGCCCGCCGACAGCAGCCAGGTCAGCAGCATGGAAATCACCACAGCCTTCTGGTGCTTCATCACCACCGATTTAACCGGCAGTTCCTGCGCCAGCTGTTTACGCTGCTGCATTTCAAGGAAGACTGGAGTTTCCTGCAACCAGCGACGCAAGTACATCGCCACCAGCCCAAACGCACCGCCCAGCAGGAAGGGAATTCGCCAGCCGCCGTCATGGATAGTCTGCTGCGTCATGCTGGTATTAATGAGTGTTGCCACAACAGAACCGAGGAGAATGCCGACGGTGAGACCCGCGGTGAGCGTGCCACAAGCGATACCAATTCTCTGCGTCGGCACATGCTCAGCGACAAACACCCAGGCACCCGGCACTTCTCCCCCAATCGCAGCGCCCTGCAGCACACGCATCAGCAGTAATAATAACGGCGCAACGATACCAACCGAGGCATATGTTGGCAGCAAGCCAATCAGCAGTGTCGGCACGGCCATCAGCAGGATGCTGAGCGTAAACATCTTTTTGCGCCCGACCAGATCGCCAAAGTGCGCCATGACGATGCCGCCCAACGGACGAGCCAGATAACCTGCGGCAAAAATGCCAAAGGTCTGGACCTGACGCAGCCATTCAGGAATATCGGCAGGGAAGAAAAGCTCGCCCACAACGGCGGCGAAGAAGACAAAGATGATGAAATCATAAAACTCCAGAGCGCCACCGAGTGCAGCCAGCGTCAGCGTTTTATAATCCTGTCGGTTCAGAGGTCTTACGGAATGTGACATAGCGGGCCATTTGTTTTGATTAATTTACAGGTTTCGTAAAGAAAAAATTACTATACCGTAAATCATTGGTCAATCGATGACCCGCACAGGTTATGTCATAAAAGGCTTAATTTCAGGAGATTGTCTCGCGACGTGCGCTTTTAGGGCGAAACGCGGCAACGACCTGGTCATCAGTCTCGATGTAAGGCCCCTCGAGAAGCTGTACACAATACGGTACACTCGCAAAAATCCCGTGCACCAGCACTTTGCCGCTCTCATCTTTAACGCCTTCCAGCGTTTCCTGAATTGACTTCGGCTGCCCCGGTAAATTGAGGATCAGCGCCTGTTTGCGGATAACCCCAACCTGGCGCGAGAGGATCGCCGTCGGCACAAAGTGCAGGCTAATCTGGCGCATCTGCTCGCCAAAGCCCGGCATTTCACGGTCGGCAATCGCCAATGTCGCATCCGGCGTCACATCACGACGTGCAGGCCCCGTGCCACCCGTGGTCAACACCAGATGACAGCCCATTTCGTCCACCAGCTCACACAAGGTTTGCTCAATGATCGACTGTTCATCCGGGATCAGACGGGTTTGCAGTTCAAAAGGGGATGTCAGGGCGCGGGACAGCCACGCTTCCAGAGCCGGAATACCCTTATCCTGGTAAACGCCGTTGGAGGCGCGATCGGAGATGGAGACAAGGCCAATGCGTAGAGTGTTCATATCAATTCCGTTCAAAGTGCTGTTAGGCGGAATGATACACGCTGGAGGGAAAAGGAGACAAATAGCAGAACAGCATGCGTGACCGGGAGCCCGGCCACGCGATAAATGATTACAGCAGGTCGCCGATCATTTTTTCCAGTTTTTCCTGGTCGATTGCAAACTTACGGATACCTTCCGCCAGCTTGTCTACGGCCATTGGGTCCTGGTTGTGCTGCCACAGGAACTGAGATTCGGTGATGCGCTCTGGACGCGCTTTCACTTCACCGGTGTAAACCAGTTTGCGCTCGATAGCGCCGTCAGCTTCAGCCAGCTCTTTCAGCAGTGCCGGAGCAATGGTCAGGCGGTCGCAACCAGCCAGTTCCAGGATCTCACCGACGTTACGGAAGCTCGCACCCATCACGACAGTTTCGTAGCCGTGCTGTTTGTAGTAGCTGTAGATTTCAGACACAGAAACCACGCCTGGATCTTCTGCCGGTGCGTACTCTTTCTTGTCCGTGTTGGCTTTGTACCAGTCGAGGATACGGCCCACGAACGGAGAAATCAGGAACACGCCCGCTTCAGCACAAGCACGAGCCTGAGCGAAGGAGAACAGCAGCGTCAGGTTACAGTTGATGCCTTCTTTTTCCAGCTGTTCAGCAGCACGAATGCCCTGCCAGGTGGACGCCAGCTTGATCAGAATACGGTCGTTGCTGATGCCAGCATCGTTGTACAGCTTGATCAGATGTTTCGCTTTAGCAATAGAGGCTTCGGTGTCATAGGACAGACGCGCATCCACTTCCGTTGAGATACGACCTGGGATCAGCTTCAGGATCTCCAGACCGATGTTGACCGCCAGTTTGTCGGTCGCATCAACAATCTGCTGCTCGCGGTTGCTGCTCTGGCTTTTCGCCCAGGCAATCGCTTCATCAATCAGCTTGCGGTATTCAGGGATCTGGGCAGCGCCGAGGATCAGAGAAGGGTTGGTTGTCGCATCCTGAGGCTGATACAGCTTCATTGCCGCGATGTCTCCGGTGTCAGCCACTACGGTTGTGTACTGACGCAGGGAGGTCAATTTATCCGTCATGATAGTGTTTCTCTTTAAACAGCTGTTAGGGGGATGTAACCGGTCTGCTCCCGATAATATCACGCCCCCATATCAGCGCAACCGCAGACGGCCCAAGAGCGCAGAGTATGATAAACTCAGATTATTCGCTTGCTACCCGATAATGGATTGTCTGGAATGTGGTAGCGCTTACATTCATCTTCGGCATCGATTAAAGGACGTTACATGCCTGAGTTTCTCTCATTCATCAACGACATACTCTGGGGCTCGGTAATGATTTACCTGCTGCTCGGGGCCGGAGTGTGGTTCACCTGGCGGACAGGTTACATTCAATTCCGCTACATTCGGTATTTCGGCAAAAGCCTTAAAAGCAGCCTGAGCCAACAATCAGGCGGGCTGACCTCCTTTCAGGCACTCTGTACCAGTCTCGCTGCGCGTGTAGGAAGCGGCAACCTGGCCGGCGTCGCCATCGCCATCACTGCCGGTGGCCCTGGTGCCGTGTTCTGGATGTGGGTATCAGCCATCATCGGCATGGCGAGTAGCTTCGCTGAGTGCTCGCTGGCTCAGCTCTACAAAGAACGAGACGCCACAGGACAGTTCCGTGGCGGCCCGGCGTGGTACATGTCACGCGGTCTTGGCATGCGCTGGATGGGGGTGATGTTTTCCGTTTTCCTGCTGCTGGCTTATGGCTTAATTTTCAACACAGTACAAGCCAATTCAATCGCAAACGCGATGCATTTTGCGTTCAACCTTCCTGAGTACGTAACGGGCCTGGTACTGATGGGTTGCACGCTGTTGGTCATTGTGCGCGGCCTGCGGGGTGTCGCGAAGATAATGCAGTGGCTGGTGCCCGTCATGGCACTGGTCTGGGTTGGCGCCAGCATTGTCATTAGCCTTTGGCATTACGCCGCCATTCCTGCCATTTTTGAAAGCATCATTCGCAGTGCATTTGGCTGGCAGGAAGCCGCCGCTGGCGCAGTGGGTTACACCATCAGCCAGGCGCTAACCAGTGGATTTCAGCGGGGAATGTTCTCGAACGAAGCCGGCATGGGTTCTACCCCGAATGCCGCCGCAGCCGCCGCTTCGTGGCCTCCACATCCGGCAGCCCAGGGCATCGTGCAAATGATTGGCGTCCTGGTCGACACCCTCATTATTTGCACTGCCACGGCGATGGTGGTGCTCATTGCAGGCCACGACACCACCCAAAGTTCCATCAACGGCATTCAGTTAGTTCAGAAAGCGATGAGCGTTATCGCAGGCAGTTGGGGCGCGAGTTTTGTCGCCGGAATTGTGCTTCTTTTCGCCTTCAGCTCTATCGCTGCAAACTATATCTACGCCGAAAATAATCTGATTTACCTGAAGATGAACAGCCCACGCAATATCTGGATTTTGCGGACCATCACGCTGCTGATGGTCATGATGGGAACCCTGCTGAGCCTGCCGGTCGTCTGGCAATTGGCAGATATCATTATGGCACTGATGGCCATCACTAACCTGACGGCACTGCTGCTGCTTTCCCCGGTCGTACGGATCATTGCCAGCGACTATCTGCGCCAACGCAAGCTGGGTGTCAAACCGGTCTTTGACCCGACTCGCTATCCCGAAATTGAACAGCAAATTGCCCCTGGAAGCTGGGATGATGTGCCGCGCCGATAGCTGCTATCGATCCCTTCATGACCGTTTTTTGCTAAAGTCTCGGAAAATGCCTGCAAGGACTGATTATGCTGATTCTGATTTCACCTGCGAAAACGCTCGACTACCAAAGCGAACTTGCGACAACCCGCTACACCCATCCTGAGTTGCTGGATTACTCCCAGCAGCTCATCACGGTGGCGCGCAAACTCTCCGCGCCGCAAATCGGCAAGCTGATGAGCATCAGCGACAAACTTGCCGATCTCAATGCCACCCGTTTCCACGACTGGCACCCTGATTTCACGCCGCAAAATGCCCGTCCGGCTATTCTGGCCTTTAAGGGCGATGTCTATACCGGCTTGCAGGCAGAAGAGTTCAGCGAAGCAGATTTCGATTTTGCTCAGCAGCATTTACGCATGCTCTCTGGTCTTTATGGCGTGCTGCGTCCGCTGGACTTGATGCAGCCTTATCGCCTGGAAATGGGCATTCGCCTTGAGAACGCGAAAGGTAAAGATCTCTATCAGTTCTGGGGCGAGGTTATCACTAACAAGCTGAACGACGCGCTAAAAGCCCAGGGGGACGATGTCGTCATTAATCTGGCCTCCGATGAGTACTTCAAAGCGGTGAAACCGAAAAAGCTGCAGGGAAAAATCATCAAGCCAGTCTTCCTCGATGAGAAAAACGGCAAATTCAAGGTCATCAGTTTCTACGCCAAAAAAGCACGTGGCCTGATGAGCCGCTACATCATTGAGAATCGCCTGACGACAGTTGAAGCGCTGAAAAGCTTTGATAGCGAAGGGTATTTCTTTGATGAAGCCGCATCGAGCGATGTTGAGCTGGTGTTTAAGCGGCACGAGCAGAAGTAAAAGCGAGAAAAGAGGTCGCCTCAACCTCCTCCATGCACCCTCACCCCGGCCCTCTCCCCAGGGAGAGGGAGAAAACCAGACCGCACTCCTGGGTTCCCTCTCCCTTGAGGGAGAGGGAGAAAACCAATCACATCCGCATCAAATTCCCTCTCCCAGCGGGAGAGGGTTAGGGAGAGGGGAAATCAGTGGTGATGCCCATGATCGTCATGGTGGTCGTGATGATCATCGTGATGGTCGTGGTGATCGTCATGATGATCGTAATGGGGACGCGGACGCCAGTGGTTGTTGTAACGCTCGTAATGATGATCCCACCAGTCATGGTCGCGCCAGTTGCCACCATCCCAGTAGTTACCGCGGTTATCCTGATCGCCAATCTGTAATTTGACCGCTGGCACCAGAGTGATTTCTGAAGCGTGTACCATCACCGGAGCCACCAGCATCATAGAAAGCGCGAGGATCACAGGTTTCAATTTAGACATAGGTTACTCCTTTGCATCATTGCCCGTTATGGGTCGATGAAGTCAGAGTACCTGTTGCGAACCCCGGTTGTTATTCTCCGCAATCCCAATTTCTAAGTGCCCGCATTTAATGGGAATTCCTGCGTAATTTCTGCCATTTGTCTTCACATTCTCTCCCCAATCCGGGAAATATCCTGGTCTCAGGGAGAGAAAAATGAACACTATCAGGCTTTAGCCATCATCAGCTTACGCAGTGCAGTAAACTCGGCAGGCAACTCATGCGACAACAGAGGCAAGTCGGCACGGTCGGCCAGCTCTTTCGGCAACGGAAGTTTGGTGTCGAGAATCGCTTCCACGCTCTCAATGAACTTCGCTGGGTGCGCAGTCCCCAGGAACAGACCGTATTCGCCCGGCTGAAGCTGGTCGCGCAACGCGCGATAAGCCACCGCAGCGTGCGGCTCAGAGGTATAACCGACTTCCTGAAGTTCACGCATGGTCGCTTTAGTGGTTTCATCATCCACGGCGGCATAGCCCAACTCGTTCAGGCGCCACACTTTGCGACGGAACAGTTCTTCAACGCGCGGCCAGTTGTTCGGCTGGCTGACGTCCATTGCGTTAGACAGCGTCGCTTGCGTAGATTTTGGTTTCCATGCGCCATCCTGCAGGAAACGTGGCACCGTATCGTTGACGTTGGTTGCAGCAATAAAACGCTTCACCGGCAGACCCAGCGATTTCGCCAGCAGGCCCGCCGTTAAATCGCCAAAGTTGCCGCTTGGCACAGAAACGACCAGCTGATTACGGGCTTCCTGTGGCAGCTGCGCCACGGCTTCAAAGTAGTAGCAAATCTGCGCCAGCAGACGGCTGATGTTGATCGAGTTCGCCGAGTTCAGGCCCAACGCCACTTTCAGTTCTTCATCGTCAAACGCCTGTTTCACCAGCGCCTGGCAGGCATCGAAATCGCCTTCGATAGCGACAGTTTCAATGTTGCCACCTAAAGTGCAGAACAGTTTCTCCTGCAGCGGGCTGATTTTGCCTTTCGGATACAGGATAACGACGCGTACATTCTTCAGACCGTAGAAAGCATGCGCCACGGCAGCGCCTGTATCACCAGACGTCGCGGTCAAAATGGTCACAGGTTTGTCGCCACTGATGTGCGTCAGCATCTGCGCCATAAAACGACCGCCGAAATCTTTGAACGCCAGCGTCGGGCCGTGGAACAGTTCCAGACAGCCCACATCGTCCTGCACCTTTTTTACTGGTGCAGGGAAAGCAAATGCCGCGCCTACGCGAGCTTTCAGCTCATCGGGTGCAATTTCATCGCCAATAAAGGCGGAAAGAATTTTTGCACTGCGGGAGACGAAATCCAGCTTCAGCATTTCGTCGATTTCGGTCAGGCTGAATTCCGGCAAATCGTGTGGAAAGAACAGCCCCTGATTTTTGCCTAAACCTTGCGTCACGGCCTGCGCGAAGCTGACCTGCTCGTTATGATCTTTTAAGTTATACAGTTTCATTGGTTATCCCACTACGCGTGCGCCCGCTGTATCCAGCCGACAAATATGAACGAAGCCTTCCTGATTTTGCAGATAGTGTTTACTGAGCCAGTCTGCGACTCGTTGTGCGGTTCCCGGGTTGTCGCACAGGGCAAACATCGTCGGGCCTGAACCTGAGATGCCGCTTGCCAGCGCGCCAATTTCCGCCACCGCCTGACGGGCTTCGCCAAAGCCAGGCAGCAATTTGGTGCGATACGGTTCGGCAATCACGTCTTTCATCAACTTTGCAGCAAGCTGCGGCTGACGGCTGTAGCAGGCGTGAATAAAGCCCGCTAAATGACGCCCATGCGCGATGCAGTCCTGACGACGGTACTGCGCCGGTAAAATGGCGCGCGCTTCTGCGGTAGAGACTTTAATCCCCGGATAAGCCAGCACCCACAGCCATTCATCAAAGGCCGGAATTTGCTGGCTGATAATGCCGTTTTCTTCCAGCATCAATTGAATGCCGCCGAGGAAGCAAGGCGCGACGTTATCGTAATGCACGCTGCCAGAAATACGCCCTTCCAGCTCACCCATCAGTGAGAGCATTTTGCTGTCATTGAGTGGCTTGCCGCAGTACTCATTCATCGCCACCAGCGCGGCAACCACAGAGCAGGCACTGGAGCCTAACCCAGAGCCAATCGGCATGTTTTTTTCCAGCGTCATGGCGACAGGCACCGTTTTGCCAATCTCCTGGCAGAAGCGTTCCCAGCACTGGTAAACGATGTTTTCACGCGGCTCTGTCGGCAATTTATTGGCGAAATGGCCGACGTTTTTCAGACTGAAAACATCAGCCGCAACGACTTCAACGTTATCGCCGAGCAGCGTGCCATCCACCGGCGTGACCGCCGCGCCCAGTACGTCGAATCCGACGCTCATATTGGCGCTGGACGCCGGGGCATAGACTTTAACCATCTTAAACTCCTAACTTCCAGGACAAGGTACGCAGCAGATCGGCAAAGACCCCGGCGGCCGTTACGTCGTTGCCCGCGCCATAACCGCGCAGCACCAGCGGTAACGGCTGATAATAATGGCTGTAAAACGCCAGGGCGTTCTCGCCGTTTTTCACTTTATAAAGCGGATCGTTGCCATCGACTTCAGCGATTTTCACCCGGCAAACGCCGTCTTCTTCGATGTTACCGACGTAACGCAGCACTTTACCTTCATCGCGTGCTTTCGCGATACGCGCCGCAAACTCATCATCCAGCTGCGGCAAGCGTGCCATAAAGCTGTCGGTGTCGCCGCTGTCATCGAAATGCGAAGGCAATACAGATTCCACCACAATATCACTCAACTCGAGATGACGGCCTGTTTCACGGGCGAGGATCAGCAGCTTACGCGCCACATCCATGCCGGAAAGATCATCACGCGGATCGGGTTCGGTATAGCCCAATTCACGTGCCATACGGGTGGCTTCAGAGAGGCTCATGCCTTCATCCAGCTTACCGAAGATAAACGACAGGGAACCGGAAAGAATGCCTGAGAAGCGCTGTAATTCATCGCCAGCATTGAGCAGGTTTTGCAGGTTTTCGATAACCGGCAGGCCAGCCCCAACGTTGGTGTCATACAGGAACTTACGACGAGAACCGGCAGCCGCCTGACGCAGCTCGTGATAGTAGTTCATCGACGAGGTGTTCGCCTTTTTGTTTGGCGTCACAACATGGAAACCTTCGCGCAGGAAATCAGCGTACTGATCGGCGACGGCCTGGTTGGAGGTACAGTCCACAATCACCGGGTTCAGCAGGTGATACTCTTTCACCAGACGAATCAGTCGGCCGAGATTAAACGGCTCTTTGGCATCGGCCAGTTCGCTTTTCCAGTTATCGAGGCTCAGACCGTGCACGTTGGTCAGCAGCGCACGTGAGTTCGCCACGCCGCAAACACGTAAATCGATATGCTTATTTTTAAGCCAGGTTTGCTGGCGCTTGAGCTGTTCCAGCAATGCCCCACCCACGCCGCCGACGCCAATCACAAACACTTCAATCACCTGATCGGTATTGAACAGCATCTGGTGAGTGACGCGAACGCCAGTGGTCGCATCATCGTTATTGACGACGACAGAAATGGAGCGCTCGGAGGAGCCCTGCGCAATCGCTACAATATTGATATTGGCGCGAGCGAGAGCCGCAAAGAATTTTGCAGAGATGCCGCGCAGTGTGCGCATGCCATCACCCACCACGGAGATGATTGCCAGGCGCTCCATGATCGACAGTGGTTCGAGCAGCCCTTCTTTCAGTTCAAGATAAAACTCATCTTCCATTGCCTTCTTCGCACGTGCGCAATCGCTTTGCGGTACACAGAAACTGATGCTGTATTCGGAAGAAGACTGAGTGATCAGGACCACGGAGATCCCGGCGCGGGACATTGTGGCAAACACGCGTGCCGCCATCCCGACCATGCCCTTCATGCCCGGGCCGGACACGTTGAACATCGCCATGTTGTTGAGATTGGAAATCCCCTTCACCGCCAGGCCATCTTCATTGTGGCTTGAGCCGATAAGTGTGCCCGGTGCCTGAGGATTACCGGTATTTTTGATGAGGCAAGGGATCTGGAACTGAGCAATTGGCGCAATGGTGCGAGGATGCAGAACTTTCGCGCCAAAGTAGGAGAGCTCCATGGCTTCCTGATAGGACATCGATTTCAGTAAGCGCGCATCCGGTACCTGGCGCGGATCGCAAGTATAAACCCCGTCGACATCGGTCCAGATTTCACAGCAGTCAGCACGCAAACAGGCGGCCAGCACTGCGGCGGAATAGTCAGAGCCATTACGCCCCAAAACAACCAGTTCACCTTTCTCATTTCCCGCGGTAAACCCGGCCATCAGCACCATATGGTCAGACGGGATTTGGCTTGCTGCAATACGGCGAGTGGATTCGGCGATATCAACCGTGGATTCCAGGTAATGTCCAACGGCCAGTAATTTCTCAACAGGGTCAATCACGCTAACTTTATGACCACGCGCTTCCAGCAAACCCGCCATGATGGCGATAGAGAGCTTTTCACCGCGGCAAATCAGGGAGGCATTAACGCCATCCGGGCATTGTCCCAGCAGGCTTATCCCGTGCAGGACATGCTTAATCTGGGCAAATTCTTGTTCAACAAAAGCGTTGAGCTGGGCCAGGGGAAAACCGGGTTGAATGTCGGCCAGACCTTGAAGCAGTTCGGCAAAAATGCGTTCGGCATCGGTGATATTGGGGAGTGCGTCCTGACCGCCAATGGTTTTTTCAATCATCGCGACCAGATGGTTGGTGATTTTAGCCGGGGCAGAAAGCACGGTGGCGACCTGCCCCTGCCTGGCGTTGCTCTCCAGAATATCGGCAACCCGCAGAAAACGTTCTGCATTTGCCACTGATGTACCGCCGAACTTCAAGACTCGCATGGTATTACCCCTTGATCTTTAGCCGAAAAAAAAGCCCGCACTGTTCAGGTGCGGGCTTTTTTCTGTGTTTCCTGTACGCGTCAGCCCGCACCGTTACCTGTGGTAATGGTGATGGTGGTAATCATTGTCGTCGTGCTGATGCGAATCATGGATGTTGTGTGCTCTGTTATTTTACTTTGTCTGTCGTCTGCCTATATTGGTTAAAGTATCTGCCAGGCTAAGTCAACGAATTTTTACATTCGCCACCATTTGTCATACCATTAGCCAGTACTGCCGATGCAGGCATTTCCTTCGCCTTTCACCACGCTACTCGTCATCAAATCAGCGCATCAGCCCATAACAAATACTTATGGCAGGACATTACTCTGCCAGATTTTTTTCAATATCATGCAACAATCGGTGCAGCATGGCGGTGTCACGCTGCTCAAGCAGGCCGATTCGCTGTTGGAGCCAATCCGTCAGTTTGACATCATCGGCCACCTGCAATTTTTCCAGTAACGACAGCGTACGAGCTCGTAACGCCTGCAGCTGATTTTCATCACCCGGTGTTACCGGAGTGGAAGAAATTTGTGTCAGCGCCGACAGCTGATAACAATACACCATCACCGCCTGACCGAGATTCAGTGAAGGATAATCGGCCACCATCGGGACGCCGGTTAACACGTCGGCCAATTCAAGCTCTTCGTTGGTTAACCCAGAGTCTTCACGCCCAAACACCAGTGCCGCATGCCCCATCCACTGCGACTTTTCCTGGAGGATTGGCAGCAATTCTTGTGGTGTGGCGTAGTAGTGGAAACGGGCCCGACTGCGTGCCGTTGTCGCCACGGTAAAGTCCACATCCACCAGCGCGTCAGCAAGCGTTTTATACGTTTTTATATTTTCCAGAATATCGCCGGAGCCATGGGCAACCCACTGCGCAGCGGGTTCAAGGTGTGCCGTACTGTCGACAATACGCATTTCTGCAAATCCCATGGTCTTCATAGCACGGGCGGCGGCACCGATATTTTCGGCTCTGGCGGGGGAAACCAGCACGATTGATAAGCGCATGTAATCTTCTCTTTTTTGGGCTCACGCCGCGACAATGTGATGCACATCAACATATTGCGCGTCGCGAATTTACTTAATTGCAACAAAAAACGGTGAAAAGGTGTTTCTTAACATATAAATAAGGTTAAACTATTATCTAAGAATCGACCTATTCGGTATGTTAACAGAACGGCTATATCCTTATGTTCTTATAGGGTATTTGAAATAAGATTATCGCTCATCTTTTGGATTCAATTTATTAATCAGTTCCTCTTCGCAACCAATCCAAATGTTGAAAAAATGTGACAAAAGCTAGCATTTGGATGCGAGGATTTCACAAGACTGTTAACGTGCTACAATTGAACTTGATATATGTCAACGAAGCGTAGTTTTATTGGGTATCAGTCGTCTCTTTGCCTGTTATGTTGCTGTTAAAATGGTTAGGATGACAGCCGTTTTTGACACTGTCGGGTCCAGAGGGAAAGTACCCACGACCAAGCTAATGATGTTGTTGACGTTGATGGAAAGTGCATCAAGAACGCAATTACGTACTTTAGTCATGTTATGCCGGTCATGTTAATTTTCGACATGCATCAGGCGGGTCAGGGACTTTGGTACTTCCTGTTTCGATTTAGTTGGCAATTTAGGTAGCAAACATGCAGACCCCGCACATTCTTATCGTTGAAGACGAGTTGGTAACACGCAACACGTTAAAAAGTATTTTCGAAGCAGAAGGTTACGATGTGTTCGAAGCCACCGATGGCGCGGAAATGCATCAGATCCTGTCTGAAAATGATGTCAATCTTGTCATCATGGATATCAATCTGCCAGGTAAAAACGGCCTTCTGCTGGCGCGTGAACTGCGTGAGCAAGCCAACGTTGCCCTGATGTTCCTCACCGGTCGTGATAACGAAGTCGACAAAATTCTCGGTCTGGAAATCGGCGCGGATGATTATATCACCAAGCCTTTCAACCCGCGTGAACTGACTATCCGTGCACGTAACCTGCTCTCACGTACCATGAATCTGGGTACCGTTAGCGAAGAACGTCGCAGCGTGGAAAGCTACAAGTTCAACGGCTGGGAGCTGGACATCAACAGCCGCTCTCTGATTAGCCCGAACGGCGAACAGTACAAGCTGCCGCGCAGTGAATTCCGCGCGATGCTGCACTTCTGCGAAAACCCGGGCAAGATCCAGTCCCGTGCAGAACTGCTGAAGAAAATGACCGGCCGTGAGCTGAAGCCACACGACCGTACGGTTGACGTGACCATCCGTCGCATCCGTAAACATTTCGAATCCACGCCGGATACCCCGGAAATCATCGCTACCATTCACGGCGAAGGTTACCGCTTCTGCGGCGAACTGCAGGAATAATTCCGCAGTCCAGAATACAAAAACGGCGCAACGCGCCGTTTTTTTCGTCCTTACTCTTTCCACGGCATGACAGGCACCGCGCTAATCGCGTTCTTCGGTGAACCGTCAACAACCTTGTCTGAGTAAGTCAGGTAGATCAACGCATTGCGTTTCGCATCATAAAAACGAACTACCTGCAGCTTCTTGAAAACCAATGACGTTCTTTTCTGGAACACAACATCGCCCTGGGTTTTGCCGTTTTTAATCTTATCGCTTAACTCAATGGGCCCCACCTGTTGGCAGGAAATGGCCGCATCCGACGTATCTTCAGCCAGCCCAAGCCCACCTTTAATCCCGCCCGTTTTTGCCCGGCTGATGTAGCAGGTCACATTCTTCACATCCGGATCGTCAAACGCCTCGATCACAATCTTGTGATCCGGGCCGATCATCTTGAAGACCGTATCCACCGAACCAATCTGCTCGGCATGCGCGACGCCACCTAACACTGTCAGCAAAATTCCTGCAATTAACTTCTTGTATTTCATATTGTTACCATATTTGAAAATGACGCTTCGTGATTATTCAGTATCTTAAGAGAAAAGGTTTATAGATCACAGCTTTACAAAATCCGGGTCCAAAAATGGGCTAAAAACGCACGTTAGAGCAAAAAAAACACTGAATGCTAAAACATCAAAAAATGTTATTATCCGCTACCCTAGTTACAGGCACCTGCGTAAAGGATGAGGACATTATATGGATCAGGCTGGGATAATTCGCGATCTGCTTAGCTGGCTTGAAGGGCATCTCGATCAACCTTTATCACTGGATAATGTTGCGGCAAAAGCGGGCTATTCCAAGTGGCATCTGCAAAGGATGTTCAAGGATGTTACCGGCCATGCTATCGGCGCCTACATCCGCGCACGTCGTCTGTCAAAATCTGCGGTTGCGCTGCGTTTAACTTCGCGTCCCATCCTCGATATTGCACTGCAATACCGTTTTGATTCTCAGCAAACCTTTACTCGCGCATTTAAAAAACAGTTCAACCTGACACCAGCACTCTATCGCCGTTCGCCGGACTGGAGCTCATTCGGTATGCGTCCGCCGCTGCGCCTGGGCGAATTCACCATGCCGAAATATGAGTTTATCACGCTGCCAGAAACCCACCTGGTCGGCGTGACGCAAAGCTATACCTGCAAGCTGGAAGAGATTTCTGAATTCCGTCAGCAGATGCGCGTGCAGTTCTGGCGTGAGTTCCTCGGCAACGCACCGTCAATTCCACCGATGCTTTACGGTCTGCATGAACCACGACCAAGTCTTGAAAGAGATGACGAGCAGGAAGTGCTTTATACCACGGCATTAACGCCTGAAATGGCCAACGGTCATCTGCAGGATGCTCATCCGGTGAAACTGGAAGGCGGTGAATACGTGATGTTCACCTATGAAGGGCTGGGAACCGGTTTGCAGGAATTCATTCTGACCGTCTACGGCACCTGCATGCCAATGCTGAGCCTGACCCGTCGTAAGGGCCAGGATATTGAGCGTTTCTTCCCACAGAAAGACGCGATGAATCAGGAGCCGCCTATTCAGTTGCGCTGCGAGTACCTGATCCCGATTCGTCGTTAACGCTGCAGTTCATCCAACGCAGGGGCGTCCAGATGCGTGACGTCACCTGCGGTCTCAACGATCCAACCTGGTGCCAGCCACGGGCTTTGCTGATAATCCACTCGCGAAATTGAACAGTTGCGCAGACGCAGACGACGCTCAGCATAAGCAGGCAAGCCAAGAATGGTGCTCACCAGACAGCCTAGTGCCATGCCATGGCTCACCAGCAATGGGCGACTCCCTTCCGGCAATTCCAGACAATCTTTCAGGGCCGCGTTCATACGATCGCCCAATTCCTGCATCGACTCGCCTTCCGGAATTCGGCCATCCTCGGTACCGTTCACCAGCGTGCGACGCCAGCCCTCTTCTTCTGCGGTCAGCGAATCAATCAGGCGACGCTCCAGCACGCCCATGTCGAGTTCACGCAGGCGCGGATCGTAGGTCACACCACATCCGCAGGCCTCAGCGATGATTTCCGCAGTACGACGAGTACGGCCAAGATCGCTTGAGATGATGTGGGTGATGCCCAACTCTTTGACACGCTCTCCCACTTGACGGGCTTGCTGCTCACCTTTTTCGGTCAGCGGGCTGTCGGACTGGCCCTGAATACGTCGCTCGGCGTTCCACTGCGTCTCACCGTGGCGAACAAGGTATACCTGTAACATGCTAATTATCCGTTATACTGCGATGATGATTTTCTGTTGTAAGTGTACTGATTATGCACAATGTTGTCTCAGCCACCACCAATCCCGCCAAAATTAAGGCTATTCTGCAGGCTTTTAACGAGATCTTCGGCGAAGGATCCTGCCATATTGATGCCGTTTCCGTCGAGAGCGGCGTGCCCGAACAGCCCTTTGGAAATGAGGAAACGCGCGCTGGCGCACGGAATCGGGTCCAGAATGCCCGACTGGCCCGACCTGATGCTGATTTTTGGGTCGCCATTGAAGCCGGCATTGATGACGGCAGCACGTTTAGCTGGGTCGTGATTGAAACTCGTGAACAGCGAGGGGAAGCCCGCTCCGCCACCTTACCTTTACCCGCAGCCATCCTCGAACGCGTGCGTGCAGGTGATGCACTCGGTCCGGTGATGTCGGAATACACTGGCATCGACGAGATTGGGCGTAAAGAAGGGGCTATCGGCGTGTTCACTGCGGGTAAACTCACCCGCAGCAGTGTCTATCATCAGGCTGTAATTCTGGCGTTAAGCCCGTTCCACAATGCAGCCTATTTGTGAGTCTCTGGCAGCGTCAGTTCAAGCCACTGGCGCAGTTCAGCAGGTGCTGATTTCAGGCTGTTCGACCCACGAGTGATGGTTGCAATACCGGCGCCGAGCTCACTTTTCAGCTCGCGCTGGCTCATTTCCCCACGCAGTAACTCTTCAATGATCCTCACACGGGTACCCAGCGCTTCGCGCTCGTCCGGCGTCATCATCAGGTTCAATAGCGGCAGGTGAAGATCCGCTTCAAAGGCCTGGCGCATCAGTTCCACGAAGCGAAGCCACTCCTGGTTGCGCTGTTCCGCATTTGCAGCTGAATAAGGGGATTGTTGAGTCATGTTACGCCACCATGTTGAGGCGGACGGCACAGGGCCATCCACCGGATGTACTCTTTAGCGAGTACAAGCATAACATACTTACTGAAGATCAGTAACGCTGCTTCCACTCATCGTCCGTCAGGATCTGCGGCTTCTCACCCATGAAATAGCGGTAGTAAGCATCGTACGCCAGTACGTTTTTCACATAGCCTCGGGTTTCAGAGAACGGAATGCTTTCGACAAAGGCCGCGGCATCAATGCGTCCTGCGCTGTTGCCCTGCCAGGTTTTCACCCGTCCAGGACCGGCGTTATAGGCCGCTGAAGCGTAGATGCGGTTATTGCCAAACTGCTGATAGACATACTGCAAATAGCTGGTGCCGATATTGATGTTGGTCTCCGGATCCAACAACTGATTAGCCCCGCTGTAACCCGGAATATTGAACATCTTCACGGTGTGCGTGGCCGTGCCCGGCATTATCTGCATCAGACCCGTGGCGCCTACAGGTGAGCGTACTTTTGGATTCCATGCACTTTCCTGGCGGGCAATCGCCATCGCATAGCTTTTGCTGATCCCTTTATCGCTGGTATAGCGGGTAAACAGATCTTTGTAGGCCAGCGGGAAACGCTCTTCAAGATTGTCCCAGAGCTTACCGGCAATGGTCGCCTGCACGCTCAAATCCCACCAGCCTTCGTCAAAGGCATATTTCGCCAGTTGGCCTTGTTCATTGCGAGTGCGGCTGGAGACCAGGTTTGCCCACTCGCTGCGCGCGGTATTGTCCTGGTTCCAGTACATTAACTCACGCACACGAGCCATTTCCGGGCCGCTGACCAGCAGAGGCGCAACAGTGCCTTCAGGCTTCTCGACACGAATCGGATAATCTTCGCCAAGACGCTGGGCGGCCACCATCGGGTAAAAACCTCGCTGTTGCATCAGCGAATGCAAAATGTCTTTTGCTTCCTGATCGCGACCACGCTCCATCAGCAAGTCGGCCTGCCAGTAACGCCACTCGTCTTTGTCTTTCGCTTCCATTGGCAAGCGAGCGAGCCAGGTGTTCAGCCCACGGCGATCGCCATTACCAATGGCCATGCGAACACGACGTTCCACCAGCGAGGTAGACTGCGAACGCATGATGGCGTCATCGCGCCAGCGAGCCTGTTCGTCGGTGATATCCGTGCCCATCAGACGCCAGGCCACAATATCTCGCAGCTCCTGGGTTTGATCTTCATTCAGCTTCTGCGCCTGCACCAGTGAAGGGATCAACAGGCGAGCGTTTTCTGCATCCTGACGCGCCACGCTGGCGAACGCTACCGCCGCCATTTGGCGAGTAAAATCTGTTGCGCCCGTACTCTGAGCAAAGGTCAGCACGCTGTTGGGATTGTTCGCAAGACTGACCACCGCAGACGCGATGGTTTGATAATCTGCAGGCATCTGATTCGCCAGTGATGACACCAGACTGGTGTTACCCGCTTTCATCGCAAGGCGAATTCGTTCGAGGTAAGCCAGAGGATCCTGCGCGCCAGAAGTGCGCCACGCATTGAATAAATTGCCGCAGGCATTGGGCTGGTTCTTCCCAGTGAGCCAGAGATCTTTCGCGCCATCCCAGGCTTCCTGAGTCTGACCCACGCTGTACTTGGCATAATAGTAATTACACTGCGCTTCGGTGGTGGTGGGCTTTTCCGGGCTAAACGCCAGCAGTCCTCGCCAATCCTCCCGACGAGCCAGTTCGTTCACAAAGCGGTTTCTTAACGTGCGGGCCGCAGGCAACGTTGGATTGGCCTGCACGAAATTGCTCACGCTGACAGCAGGCTCATTCATCAGATCGTCAGTTAACTGGCGATACTCGAGATAAGGATAAAGCGGGTAGTCTTTCAGCGTCGGCATCAGGCTGTCGACCACATCCATTTGGTGATTATCCCAGGCCTGTTTAATCTGGGCGTAGCGGCTACGTTGTTCATCCAGCGAATCGGCATGCACCGCGCTGCTGACTGTCAGCAAAGCAATGCCTGCAGCCAGAAGACGCCACGTCATGGGTTTAGCTTTTTCCACAAGCGCTCCTCTTAAAGTGTGTCAATGCAGCATCATGCCGCTTCAAAAAGCTGTGTCCGGTAATTCTTCTTCCTTCTCGCAGAGTTACCGGACGCAGCCTCTCTTTATGCTAATCAGACAACCAAAATCGCGCCACGTTTCGAACACTTTTTTCCCGGAACTGTTATCGCCAACGCTTGCTGGGATTAGCGTCTGAAAAAGGCTACACTTCGCCTTTACTCCAACATCAAAATAAAAGAGGCGAAGTCCAACGTGGCTCAATTCGTTTATACCATGCATCGCGTCGGCAAGGTGGTTCCGCCGAAGCGTCATATTCTGAAAAACATCTCGCTGAGCTTCTTCCCTGGCGCAAAAATCGGGGTTCTGGGCCTGAACGGTGCCGGTAAATCTACCCTTCTGCGCATCATGGCCGGTATCGATACCGACATCGAAGGTGAAGCTCGCCCGCAGCCAGGTACCAAAATTGGCTACCTGCCGCAGGAACCTCAACTTAACCCGGAACATACCGTTCGCGAATCCGTTGAAGAAGCCGTTTCAGAAGTGGTTAACGCCCTGAAAGGCCTTGATGAAGTCTATGCGAAGTATGCCGAGCCGGATGCCGATTTCGACAAACTGGCCGCTCAGCAGGGCAAATACGAAGAGATTATCCAGGCGCACGACGGTCACAACCTGAACGTGCAGCTGGAGCGTGCAGCCGATGCACTGCGTCTGCCTGACTGGGATGCAAAAATCGCCAATCTTTCCGGTGGTGAACGCCGCCGTGTCGCGCTGTGCCGCCTGCTGCTGGAAAAACCAGACATGCTGCTGCTCGACGAACCCACCAACCACCTGGATGCGGAATCCGTGGCGTGGCTGGAACGCTTCCTGCACGACTTCGAAGGCACCGTGGTGGCGATCACCCACGACCGTTACTTCCTCGACAACGTAGCGGGCTGGATCCTGGAGCTGGACCGCGGCGAAGGCATTCCATGGGAAGGCAACTACTCCTCCTGGCTGGAGCAGAAAGATCAGCGTCTGGCACAGGAAGCTTCTCAGGAAGCGGCTCGTCGCAAATCTATCGAGAAAGAGCTGGAGTGGGTGCGTCAGGGTGCGAAAGGCCGTCAGTCTAAGGGCAAAGCCCGTCTGGCACGCTTTGAAGAGCTCAACAACACCGAATACCAGAAACGTAACGAAACCAACGAACTGTTTATTCCACCTGGAGCACGTCTGGGGGATAAAGTGGTTGAAGTCAGCAACCTGCGCAAATCCTACGGCGATCGCCTGCTGATTGAAGACCTGACCTTCTCCGTGCCGAAAGGGGCGATTGTCGGCATCATCGGTCCGAACGGTGCGGGTAAATCCACCCTGTTCCGCATGATGTCCGGTCAGGAACAGCCTGACAGCGGCAGCATCACGCTGGGTGAAACCGTCAAGCTGGCTTCCGTGGATCAGTTCCGTGACTCTATGGACAACAGCAAAACCGTGTGGGAAGAAGTGTCCGGCGGTCTGGACATCATGAAGATTGGCAACACCGAGATGCCAAGCCGTGCCTACGTGGGCCGCTTCAACTTCAAAGGCACCGACCAGGGTAAACGTGTTGGCGAGCTGTCTGGTGGTGAGCGCGGTCGTCTGCATCTGGCGAAACTGCTGCAGGTTGGCGGCAACGTCCTTCTGCTCGATGAACCAACCAACGACCTGGATATCGAAACCCTGCGCGCGCTGGAAAACGCCCTGCTGGAATTCCCAGGCTGTGCCATGGTTATCTCGCACGACCGTTGGTTCCTTGACCGTATCGCCACGCACATTCTGGATTATCAGGATGAAGGCAAAGTGGAGTTCTTCGAAGGGAACTTCACCGAATACGAAGAGTACAAGAAACGCACCCTCGGCGCAGACGCGCTGGAACCGAAGCGTATCAAGTACAAGCGTATCGCGAAATAAAAAGCAAAAAGGCAACCTCTGGTTGCCTTTTTTAATGTTTGCCCCCTCTCCCCGTGGGAGAGGGGATCTGTCCGGGACATTCTGCGCTTTTCTCCTTCTCCCTGAGGGCTGAGGGTCGGGGAGAGGGGGAAATATCAAAGAAGAAACCGGCGCTTACCCCTGCTCGCCCATCATCTGTTTTACCAGCTCAACGCAGCGCAGGAACCGGGCATCGTAGTCCGGCTCTTCCACATGAACAAATTCAATGTTGTTCTCATGGAGCATCTCCTCCAGCATGGTCTGGAATTCTTTCCTGTCTACCGAACTCCCCAGGCTGCGCAGGCCATCGGCGACCCACGGCGTGTTATTTTCCAGCAGGATCACCAGGTCAAAACGATACTCGTCGATCAGCGCCTGCACGAACGGATGCTCACGCCCTTCGTACTTCTTACAAAACGCCTGCGTGGTGACGAAATCGGTATCAATGAACGCCACCTTATTCGCATATTTCACCGCAAAATCAATGTACTGTGCATGACCCAGCGCGATTTTGTCGTAATCGGAATACTGCAACGCCATCTCATCACCGCCGAGATGGGAGAAAACGTAATCCCGCCCGTACTCCCACGCACTGGTGGTGTTGAAGATGTTCGCCAGTTTGTTCACCAGCGTTGATTTCCCGCTGGACTCACCGCCCAGAATGGCCACGGTGCGTACGAAGAACGGCTTCACCTCAGTTGGAATGTATTCCCAGTAGCGGGACGGGTTCTCACGAATTTGTGCGCCACTGATGTTCATAAACGTGCGCTGAGGATCGATAAGCACCGTTTCGATGCCCAAATGCTGACGGAACTGCGGCGCATCAGCCTCCTCGGAGGTGTAGATCCAATTTGGCTGAATCCCCTTCTCTTCCATAAACGCATTGATCCCGTTGCTCCACACGTCCCAGCCATGCGGGTACGGCTCCATGCCCTCTTCGTTAAAGGCATGAATACGAATGTTTTTCTGGTATTTGAAGGTTTGCAGTAACCAGCGCAGGCGATCGGACACCGTTGGCTGTTGCGACATCGCACTGTCTTCGAACAGAGCGCGGTCGCGCGTGTCGTCGTAACCCATGATGATATGCAGTTCATCCACCTGGCTACAGGCACGTTGGATAAGATAAATATGCCCTGTGTGCAGTGGGTAAAACTTACCGAACACCACACCGACATTCTTCTGCTGGCGAGGAAACTCCAGCCCAAGAAAACGGTGCAGCGCTTCTAATTTCTGCGCGCTCGGGCTTTTGATTTTGGCATTCAATAACTGGCTCAGATAGCCCTTGGTCATCCCGCTGGCGTCCGCCACCTGCTGCAACGTGCAGCCTTTCTGACGGATAGCGGTTTTGATGTAATCGAATGATGACAAAGGAGCCTCCTGCCTGCTGGGTTGCCCGAAACGGGCTGAAAAAACGTTGGGGCGGGTCAGCGTCAGCGCCACCCGCCAAAAGAGATAACGCTATGATTATAAGTCGTCAAAGACGTTTAATGCATCGGAAAGCTTTTTAACCCCGAAAACCTTCATGCCTTCCGGCAGTTTTTTCGGCACATTGGCCGCAGGAACAATGGCTCGCTTAAAGCCGTGTTTCGCCGCTTCGGAGATACGTTCCTGGCCGCTCGGCACCGGGCGAATCTCCCCGGCAAGCCCTACTTCGCCAAACACCACTAAATCCTGCGGCAACGCGCGATTTCGCAAGCTGGACACCATCGCCAACAGCAAGGCCAGATCCGCACTGGTTTCAGCCACTTTCACGCCGCCAACCACGTTCACGAAGACGTCCTGATCCGCCATCTGCAAACCGCCGTGACGATGCAGCACTGCCAGCAAGATAGCCAGACGGTTCTGCTCCAGCCCGACAGCCACACGGCGTGGGTTAGACATCATCGATTGGTCGACCAGGGCCTGAATCTCGACCAGCAACGGACGCGTGCCTTCCCAGACCACCATCACCGAACTGCCCGGCGTGATTTCATCGCCACGGCTCAGGAAAATGGCGGAAGGGTTGCTGACTTCGCGCAGGCCCTGCTCTGTCATGGCGAAGACACCAAGCTCATTGACCGCACCGAAACGGTTCTTATGGCTGCGCAACGTACGGAAACGGGAATCGGCGTCGCCATCCAGCATCACCGAACAGTCAATACAGTGTTCGAGGACCTTCGGGCCAGCGAGAGAACCATCTTTAGTGACGTGACCGACCATGATGATCGCCACACCGCGCGTTTTCGCAAAACGGGTAAGATAAGCCGCAGATTCACGCACCTGAGCCACACTGCCCGGCGAAGACTGCACGTCCGCCATGTGCATCACCTGAATGGAGTCGATAACCATCAGCTTCGGCTGCTCTTCTTCGGCAATCGCGCAGATTTGCTCGATGCCCGTTTCAGACAGCATATTCAGGTTGGTGGCAGGCAGGCCAAGGCGGTGAGCGCGCATCGCAACCTGCTGCAACGACTCTTCACCGGTGACATACAGGGTTTTCATCTGTTCGCTAAGCTTGCACAGCGTTTGCAGCAGCAGCGTTGATTTACCCGCCCCCGGGTTACCGCCAATCAGGATGGCACTTCCCGGTACTACGCCGCCGCCGAGCACGCGGTCGAATTCTTTGAATCCGGTCGAAAAACGCGGCAGCTCTTCCAGGCTTATCTCAGAAAGTTTCTGTACTTTCGAGACGCCCGCACTGCCGGCATAACCACTCAGACGCTCATTTCGAGCCACAACAGGTGAGGCGGCGATGCGCATTTCAGTAATCGTGTTCCAGGCATGACAGGCACTACATTGCCCCTGCCAGCGCGGATAATCCGCGCCACACTCGTTACAGACAAACGCGCGTTTTGGTGCTTTCGCCACATTAACCTCTTATTACTTTTGGTTCAGGCTGCCAGACAGGATGCAGAACACGCCCATCAGGTCAGCATGCCGAATGGTGACTTCCGTCTGCTCATTCACTTTAGGTTTGGCATGATAAGCGATCCCAAGCCCTGCGGCTTTGATCATCGGCAGGTCGTTGGCGCCATCGCCAATGGCCACGGTCTGAGCAGCAGGAATTTCATAGATTTCAGCAAGTCGCTTCAGGGTGCTGGCTTTGTACTTCGCATCGACGATATCGCCGACAACATTGCCCGTCAGCACGCCATCACGGATTTCCAGCTCATTTGCAACGGCAGCTGTCAGGCGCAATTTGTCTTTCAGATAGTCTGCAAAAAACGTGAAACCACCTGAAGCAATCGCCACTTTCCAGCCCAGCGTTTCGAGTTTCAGCACCAGCGAAGTCAGGCCCGGCATTAACGGCAATGTATCGCGCACCTGACGCAGAATATTGGCATCAGCCCCTTTCAACGTCGCCACACGCTGGCGCAGGCTGGCGGTGAAATCGAGTTCGCCGCGCATCGCGCGTTCGGTCACTTCGGACACCAGTTCTCCGGTACCCGCGAGCTTAGCGATTTCATCAATGCACTCAATCTGAATAGCCGTAGAATCCATATCCATCACCAGCAGGCCTGGCGTGCGCAGGTGGGGGATTTTGCCCAGCGGCGCAACGTCCAGAGCGGCATCATGTGCCAGACGGGTGGCACGCGGCGTCAGCGAACCGGCGAGGCGGATTACCTGATAATCCTCAACGCACCAGGCGGCAACAATCACCATCGCCGCGCCCAGCTTATGCTGGTAATCGGTCAGGCGTTGTTTATCGAGGTGGCGGCCATACAGCAGCCATCCGCTGCGTCCGGCGTGGTAATCCAGCGGCATCACTTCATCACCACTGAGTGACAGCGGCAATCCTGGCCACAGGGAAACATCGTCGGGCAAATCGCACCAGGTCAAACTGTTCGGCATTACAGCTCCAGTAATCCAGATTCTCGGCAGGAAAATAACGCATGAGGCTACCTTGTATCCAGCGCTTCTGGCAACATTAAGCTGCAAATTTTCAAAGGTGGAATATGGTTCGCGCAAAACTGAAATTTCGGCTGCATCGCGCCGTGATCGTTCTGATCTGTCTCGCCCTGCTGGTCGCCCTGATGCAGGGCGCGTCCTGGTTCAGTCAAAACCACCAGCGGCAGCGAAATCCACAGATGGAAGAGCTGGCTCGCTCATTGGCCCATCAGGTCACACTGAACCTCGCCCCCTACATGCGTTCAGAAACGCCTGATGAGAAAAAGATTAATCAATTGCTTCAGCAGCTTACCACCAACAGCCGCTTGCTGGATGCCAGCGTCTACGATGAACAGGGCGATTTGATTACCCACGCGGGCGAAAGTGTGGATGTCCGTGACAGACTGGCGCTGGACGGCAAAAAAGCCGGGGGCTATTTCAATCAGCAACTGGTGGAACCTATTCAGGGGAAGAATGAGCCTCTGGGCTATCTGCGGCTGACGCTGGACACCCACACGCTGCCGACGGAAGCCAAACAGGTGGATAACACCACCAACATTTTGCGCCTTATGCTGCTGCTTTCGCTGGCAATCGGCGTCGTGCTGACGCGTACCCTCCTGCAGGGCAAGCGCACGCGCTGGCAGCAATCACCCTTCCTGCTGACCGCCAATAAATCGGTGCCGGAAGAGGATGAAGGCGAGAAGCAGGATAAGTGATAAATTAAGTGAATCATTCAGGAAAGGAAATCTGTTATGTCGACGCTGCGTCTGCTTATCTCTGATTCATACGATCCGTGGTTTAACCTGGCGGTAGAAGAGTGTATTTTCCGCCAGATGCCCGCCACACAACGGGTGCTTTTTCTCTGGCGTAACGCCGATACGGTAGTCATTGGTCGCGCGCAAAACCCGTGGAAAGAGTGCAACACACGTCGCATGGAACAAGATAATGTGCGCCTTGCCCGGCGCAGCAGCGGCGGTGGCGCGGTATTCCACGATCTGGGCAATACCTGCTTTACCTTTATGGCAGGCAAGCCCGAGTACGACAAAACCATTTCAACCGAGATTGTGCTGCAAGCGCTGAACGCTTTGGGGGTTACCGCCGAGGCATCCGGTCGTAACGATCTGGTGGTCAAAACCCCGGAAGGCGATCGCAAAGTGTCCGGGTCAGCTTATCGCGAAACCAAAGATCGTGGCTTCCACCATGGTACTTTGCTGCTGAACGCTGATCTCAGCCGTCTGGCTAATTATCTGAATCCTGATAAGAAAAAGCTTCAGGCGAAGGGCATTACTTCAGTGCGCGGTCGCGTGGCGAATCTTACCGAGTTGCTGCCAGGGATTACCCACCAGCAAATCTGCGAGGCCATTACCGAAGCGTTTTTTGCCTACTACGGCGAGAAAGTAGTGGCGGAAGTGATCTCCCCGGATAAAACGCCTGACTTGCCAAACTTCGCCGAAACCTTTGCCCGCCAGAGTAGCTGGGAGTGGAATTTTGGTCAGGCTCCGGCGTTTTCGCATCTGCTGGATGAGCGTTTCAGCTGGGGTGGCGTTGAGCTGCATTTCGACGTCGAGAAAGGCCATATCACCCGCACGCAGGTGTTCACCGATAGCCTGAATCCTGCCCCACTGGAAGCGCTTGCCGCTCGCCTTCAGGGCAGTCTGTACCGTGCCGATGTCCTGCAACAAGAGTGCGAATCACTTTTGACGGATTTTCCCGATCAGGAAAAAGAGCTGAAAGAACTTTCCGCGTGGATTGCTCAGGCCGTTCGGTAATCAGGCGAGCCGGTCAATAACCGGCTCTACTGCGACTAATTCCTTTTGCATCTCTTTCGCTATCTGCCTGAACGCTGCGCTGATTCTGGCATCGTCTGCAATCTGCTGCCAGAAAAGCGTGGCCTGTTCAAAGGCAAACAGCCATGCCCCGCGACTGACTAACGGCTCAATTTTCAACGCCATGCTTTCCTCCCGCATCGCCCCAGCGCTGGTTGGCGCAAAGGCCATCGGCAGCATGTCATACACGGGCGTTAATAAAAGCGGCGCGTCCGAAAGATAAAATGACAGGTTCCCTGCGTGCATGTCGCTGTTGGCGATGAGCCGCCCGAAGGCCCAAATCTTTTCGACACTCTGCGCGGTTGCAGGGGTGACTTGTTTTTGCTTCTCAAGCCCGGCAACAGTTTGCGGCCACTGGCTGGTTGAGGGGCCAAATTCACTTTGTACCGCTTCAAGCGAGACCAGAGCCCGACGTCCAACGACTCCCTCACAGTCAAAACGACGAGACTCGAGAAAAACCTGCCCAGCCTCGCTACGCAACACCTGCGCCTGGCTGGCCGCTATTCCGGCATTCCTCAAAACGTCCAGCGCAACGGATTCCGCTATCAGCAGATCAGCCCATCGCTGGGTGACGGCACCTGGCTGGGGAGCGGTGAATTTCACCAGCATTTGCACCGGCTGTGAATCTCGTTCTGCAAGGCAGGTAAATTTTGGCTGTTCGCCGCCCGCAGAAGAACCGACTACTTCACCCGCCAGTGCATCCCGGGCAAGTTCGGTATAGGCACGAATCTTTTCTTCTTCAGGAATGGGCGTCGGTTCAGTGGCTTGCAGCCATTGCTGGTAACCTGTTTCCCCTATCAGCCATCCGCCCTGATTTTCGCCGCTGAAAAGCGAGAGAGCGAAAAGAATATCGTCCTCCTGCCATAAGCGAATATCTTCGGGCAATGCCAGTTGAGCCGCGAGCCTGCGGCCCCAGGCACGGCCGATAAACCCCTGCGGGCGCAAATCGTTGAGATACCAGGGCAGCCCGGAAAACCACTGCCATTCCCCGTTGTTCAGTGCAATCAGGCAGCTCCCGCGCGGCCAGCAAGGCGTTAATACGCCAAACGTCCACGCCTTGCCTGCGTCATCTACCTGCCATAAAGGAAATTCGCTGATGCCTCGAACCGGGCGGCGAAGCGCATAACGAGTGGCGCGCGCACGACCAAACTGCACCACGTGTTCTTCGCCAGCAGCCAGGCGTGAAAACGTCGCCTGACTGATGCTCAGGTGGTTCCTGAGTTCAGGGGCAGAGCGTGGGCCTTGCAATAGCAGATCGGTGAATGCGCTCATCGGTGAATAGATTCATGAATAGATACTTGAATACATTTATAGCGCTATTTTGCTGAATAACAAAGAAACTTAGTGAGGAAAGAATAGAAGAGTGAATAGATACTTTTGAGAAAACCGGGCAGTCAGCGCTGCCCGGTTGAGTACAACACTTACTCTTTATCGCCCAGCAGAACGGATTCCAGCGCGATTTTGATCATGTCGTTGAAGGTGGTCTGACGCTCAGCGGCAGTGGTCTGCTCGTGAGTACGGATGTGGTCAGACACGGTGCAGATGGTCAGGGCTTTGGCACCGAATTCTGCTGCCACGCCATAGATACCCGCCGCTTCCATTTCCACGCCCAGAATGCCGTACTTTTCCATCACGTCGAACATTTCGCCGTCCGGGGAGTAGAACAGGTCTGCAGAGAAGAGGTTACCAACGCGTGCGTCAACGCCCAGCGCTTTCGCAGCATCAACGGCGTTACGTACCATGTCAAAGTCAGCGATAGCGGAGAAATCGTGATCTTTGAAACGGATACGGTTTACTTTGGAATCGGTGCAGGCACCCATACCGATAACCACGTCGCGCAGTTTCACGTCCATACGCACAGCGCCACAGGAGCCAACACGGATGATTTTCTTCACGCCAAAGTCAGTGATCAGCTCTTTGGTGTAGATGGAGCAGGATGGGATACCCATGCCGTGGCCCATGACAGAAATCTTGCGGCCCTTATAGGTGCCGGTGAAACCCAGCATGCCGCGTACGTTGTTCACTTCACGGACATCTTCGAGGAAAGTTTCTGCAATATGCTTCGCACGCAGCGGATCGCCCGGCATCAGTACGACGTCTGCGAAATCACCCATTTCTGCGTTAATGTGTGGGGTTGCCATCTTTTATTCCCTTTTCTGGTTTTGCCGGGTGGCGCTTTGGCTTACCCGGCCTACGAGGCTGTAGGCCCGGCAAGCTTCGCGCCGCCGGGCAATGTCATCAGAACATGGCTTTGCCATATTCCATATCAGAGGTGCCAAAATACTTCGCCAGCGTCTGACCGATATCCGCGAAGGTTTCACGGTGTCCAAGCGAGCCCGCTTTCACTTTCGGGCCGTACACCAATACCGGAATGTGCTCACGGGTGTGGTCGGTACCGGTCCAGGTTGGGTCACAACCGTGGTCAGCGGTGAGGATAATGATGTCATCTTCACCCACCAGTTCCAGCAGTTCTGGCAGACGGCGGTCGAACAGTTCCAGACCAGCCGCATAACCTGCGACATCGCGGCGGTGACCCCAGGATGAGTCGAAATCGACGAAGTTAGTGAAGACGATGGTGTTATCACCCGCTTCTTTCATCTCTTTCACGGTCGCATCAAACAGCGCATCCAGGCCTGTTGCTTTCACTTTTTTGGTGATACCGCAGTTCGCGTAGATGTCCGCGATTTTACCCACGGAAACCACGTGACCGCCTTTCTCATCAACCAGTTTTTGCAGCACGGTAGGTGCTGGCGGCTCAACAGCCAGGTCATGACGGTTACCGGTACGCTCGAAGCTGCCTGCTTTGTCACCGATGAACGGACGCGCAATCACGCGGCCAATGTTATAGCCGCCTTCGGTCAGCTCTTCGCGCGCGATTTCGCACAGCTCATACAGCTTATCCAGACCGTAGGTTTCTTCGTGACAGGCAATCTGGAACACGGAGTCGGCAGAGGTGTAGAAAATCGGCTTACCGGTTTTCATGTGTTCTTCGCCCAGTTCGTCCAGAATGACGGTACCGGAAGAGTGGCAGTTACCCAGGTAACCCGGCAGGTTGGCGCGTTTCACCAGCTTATCGAGCAGCTCCTGCGGGAAGCTGTTGTGATGCTCCGGGAAATAGCCCCAGTCAAACAGCACAGGCACACCGGCGATTTCCCAGTGTCCGGACGGGGTGTCTTTGCCGGAAGACAGCTCATGTGCCCAGGCGTACGCGCCAGTCGCTTCAGCGTTGCCGTCCATACCCGCAGCAACTTTGCCTGTCGAACCTTCGTGAGCTTTCACGAGACCCAGACGGGTCAGATTTGGCAGGGTCAGCGGGCCTTTACGGCCTTTGTCTGCTTCCCCTTTTGCACAGGCTTCAGCGATGTGGCCCATGGTGTCCGCGCCCACGTCGCCAAAGCGTTCTGCGTCTTCAGTAGCACCGATGCCGAAGGAGTCCAGCACCATAATAAATGCACGTTTCATATTGTTCTCCGTACCTTGTGCTCTCTATAAAAAAGCGATCAGATCAGTATACTGCTATTCGGTGATTCGACGATAGACTGTTGGTGTTTCTTTCGGCGCGGCTTCGTTCAGTTTAATTGCCGCTTTCACCGCTTTCGCTGCTTCCTGCCAGCTGGCTTCGTCTTTCGCGTGGATCACTGCCAACGGACGTTGACCGTCAATGCTGTCGCCCAGACGTGTCATATCCGTGAAGCCTACGCTGTAGTCGAGCGCATCCGAGGCCTGACGACGACCGCCGCCCATTGCCACAACGGCCATGCCCAACGCGCGAGTGTCCATTGCGGAAACATACCCTTCCGTATCGGCGTAAACAGCTTTGCTGAGCATCGCGGTCGGCAGGTATTTCGCGTAGTTTTCGACGAAATCAGTTGGCCCTTTCTGCGCGGCAACCATACGGCCGAAGACTTCCGCCGCTTTGCCATTATCCAGCACCGCCTGAAGTTTCACGCGTGCTTCAGCTTCGTCTTTCGCCAGACGACCAGAAATCAGCATTTCCACACACAGCGCCATGGTCACGTCGAACAGACGCGGGTTGCGGTATTCACCTGTCAGGAACTGCACGGCTTCGCGCACTTCCACGGCGTTACCTGCGCTGGACGCCAGCACCTGGTTCATGTCGGTCAGCAGCGCGGTAGTCCGCACGCCTGCGCCGTTAGAAACACCCACGATAGCTTCAGCCAGCGCTTCCGACAGTTCGTACGTCGGCATAAATGCGCCGCTACCTACTTTCACGTCCATCACCAGCGCATCCAGCCCTTCCGCCAGCTTTTTGGCAAGGATAGAGGCGGTGATCAGCGGAATGGAATCCACTGTCGCGGTGATGTCGCGAGTAGCATAAAAACGCTTATCCGCTGGCGCGAGCGAGCTGGTCTGCCCAATTATCGCCACACCAACGTCTTTAATAATGTCGCGGAAACGGTTGTCGTCCGGGAAGATGTCAAAGCCCGGAATCGCTTCCAGTTTGTCGAGCGTCCCGCCTGTATGACCCAGACCACGGCCAGAGATCATCGGGACATAACCGCCGCAGGCAGCGACCATTGGGCCGAGCATCAGTGAAGTCACATCGCCCACGCCGCCGGTCGAATGTTTATCCACAATCGGGCCGTTCAGATTGAGGCTTTTCCAGTCGAGCACGGTCCCGGAATCCCGCATCGCCATGGTCAGCGAGACGCGCTCCGGCATGCTCATATCATGGAAGAAAATGGTCATCGCCAGGGCGGCAATCTGCCCTTCGGACACGGTGTTATCACGAATGCCGTTGATGAAGAAACGGATCTCTTCATCGCTCAGTGCGTGACCATCGCGTTTTTTACGAATAATTTCTTGTGCGAGAAACACGGTAACCCCCAGGGGAAAAAAGGAGAAGGCTATCAACAGGCCGGATAAGGCGTCGCCGCCATCCGGCACTAAAACAATTTGCCGGGTGGCGCTACGCTAACCCGGCCTACAAAGGGCGTAACTTAGTAGCTGCTTGCGCTCTTGCCATCGCCGTGACCCAGCGCTTTCAACAGGCTTGCCAGCAGGCTGGATGCGCCGAAGCGATAATGACGAGCGTCAGCCCAGTCAGCACCAAACAGCTCATCAGCAATGGCGAGGAATGCCTGAGCATCTTCAGCGGTACGCACGCCACCAGCCGGTTTAAAACCAACTGTTTTAGACACGCCCATATCGCGAATCACTTCCATCATGATGCGAGCGCTTTCCGGCGTAGCATTCACTGGCACTTTGCCGGTAGAGGTTTTGATGAAATCTGCGCCTGCCTTGATAGAAATTTCAGAGGCTTTGCGAATCAGCGCTTCTTCTTTCAGCTCACCGGTTTCGATGATCACTTTCAGCAGCACGTTAGCGGCGGCACAAGCATCTTTACAGGCTTTAACCAGATCGAAACCGACCTGCTCGTTACCGGCGATCAGCGCACGGTAAGGGAACACCACGTCAACTTCGTCCGCGCCATAAGCGATAGCCGCTTTGGTTTCTGCCAGCGCAATGTCGATGTCGTCGTTGCCGTGTGGGAAGTTGGTGACGGTTGCAATGCGCACATCCGGCGTGCCCTGCGCTTTCAGGGTCTTACGCGCAATCGGAATGAAACGCGGGTAAATGCAGACTGCTGCGGTGTTACCCACCGGGGTTTTTGCCTGATGGCACAGCGCGATCACTTTCGCATCGGTGTCATCGTCATTCAGGGTAGTCAGGTCCATCAGTTTTAACGCGCGCAGGCTGCTTGCAGTTAACTCAGTCATGTTATCTCCGGTGTTGAATTTTTACCTTGCGGGTCTGTGACTATTTTAACACCGACCCACGGTTGCACATCGATCCTCATCACAGTTAATGAAACACGCATGCATATTTGCATCACCATAATGAGAGTTAAATCACTCTTTATCACTGTACGAGTGGGATGGGATCAAAAGCCCGTCCGCTGCTTTTCTCTACAATGCCCTCATCGCCAACGCGTCTGAGGATCTTCTATGTCTGACTCATTTGAACAACGTTGCCAGAACATTGTGACAAGCCAAACCTTAAGCCCGGAACAAAAACGTCATTTCCTGGCCCTTGAGGCTGAAAATGCACTGCCCTACCCGGCCTTACCGCAGAGTGCTCAAGCGGCGCTGGATGAAGGCGTGATTTGCGATATGTTTGAAGGACATGCTCCTTTCAAACCTCGCTATGTCTTACCCGACTACGCGCGCTTCCTGGCTCACGGCTCGCAGTGGCTGGAGCTTGAAGGCGCGAAAGATCTGGATGACGCGCTCTCGCTGCTGACGATCCTTTTCCACCATGTCCCTTCCGTCACCTCGATGCCGGTTTATCTGGGCCATCTGGATCAGATCCTCTTGCCGTATGTTAAAATTCTAACACAAGAAGACATCGATATCCGCATAAAACGTTTCTGGCGCTACCTCGACAGAGTCCTGCCAGACGCCTTCACCCATGTAAATATCGGCCCACAGGATACGCCAGTCACACGCGCCATTTTACGTGCAGACGCTGAACTCAAGCAGGTTGCGCCAAACCTGACCTTTATCTACGATCCCGCTATCACGCCAGCAGATCTGCTGCTGGAGGTGAGTAAAAATATCTGTGAATGCAGCAAGCCGCACATCGCTAACGGACCAGTCAATGATAAAATATTCACAAAAAATCACTATGGCATTGTCAGCTGTTACAACTCGCTGCCGCTGGCCGGAGGGGGCAGCACACTGGTACGCCTCAATCTGAAAGAAGTGGCGAAACGCAGCGCCTCAACGGAAGACTTCTTCAACGTCCAGCTTCCACACTATTGCCGCCAGCAAATCAGCATTATTGATGCACGCTGTTCGTTCCTTTATGAGCACTCTCACTTCTTTGAGAATAGCTTCCTGGTGACGGAAGGGCTGATTGACCCGCAACGTTTTACGCCAATGTTCGGTATTTATGCCCTCGCAGAAGCCGTCAATGAACTGTGCGAGAAAACGAACAGCGCAGCCCGCTACGGTAATGATGAAGAAGCGAATGCCCTCGGCTGGCGCATCAGTGCGTGGCTTGCAGAGTTCGTTGAAAACACGCCGGTGAAATATGGCTGGCAGCAGCGCGCGTTGCTGCATGCACAATCCGGTATCAGTTCAGACAGTGGCACTACGCCGGGCGCGCGAATTCCTTACGGCAGCGAACCTGATCCAGTCAGCCACCTGCTCACCGTGGCGCCACATCATGCGTATTATCCTTCCGGCATCAGCGACATTTTAACGCTCGATGAAACCATTAAACGCAATCCGCAGGCCGTCATGCAGTTGTGCCTCGGCGCTTTTGCATCCGGGATGCGCGAGTTTTCCGCCAACGTCAGCGGCAACGATTTGGTTCGCGTCACGGGGTACATGGTGCGGTTATCCGATCTGGAAAAATACCGCGCCGAAGGTTCGCGAACCAATACCACCTGGCTTGGCGAAGAAGCTGCACGCAACACCCGCATTCTGGAACGTCAGCCAAGAGTAGTGAGCCATGAGCAGCAGATGCGCTTTAGTCAGTAACGTCATCCCCTTCTCCTGCGTCGACGGCCCCGGTAGCCGTCTGACGCTGTTTTTACAGGGCTGCAATCTGCGTTGTAAAAACTGCCACAATCCGTGGACGATGGGGCGCTGCAACGACTGCGGAGACTGCGCAGTGCATTGCCCGCACGGCGCACTTACGTTTCAGGCGGGTCGAGTGTACTGGCAGGAAGCGAACTGCCAGCAGTGCGACACCTGCCTGAAAATGTGCCCACAGCACGCCACGCCGATGGCGCAAATGCTGTCGGTGGAAGATGTCCTGAAACAGGTTTCACGCGCGGCCCCGTTTATCGAAGGGATTACCGTCAGCGGCGGTGAAGCCACCACTCAGTTGCCGTTTATCTGCGAACTGTTTACCGCGCTGAAAGCTACACCAGTACTGCGCCATCTCACCTGTCTGGTGGACAGCAATGGCGAGCTTGGCATAAGCGGTTGGGAAAAACTTAAACCACACTGCGATGGCGTGATGGTGGATTTGAAAGCCTGGGAAGACAGCACGCATCTGGCGCTGACCGGGCGAGGAAATGGGAGAATCAAAGAGAGCATTCGCTGGCTGGCGAAACAGAACCTTCTGGCTGAATTGCGCCTGTTGGTTATCCCGGAACACACCGACTATCTGCGTTTTATCGAGCCGTTAAGCCTGTTTATTCGGGAACTGGGAGAACTGCCGATACGGCTGAATGCGTTTCATGCTCAGGGTGTTTATGGCGAAGCGAAAGGCTGGCGAAGCGCCTGTGCAGAAGATGTGGAACCTCTGGCACAGGCGCTGAAGGTGCGGGGGATAAGCAACGTTATCCTCCCGGTACTTTACTTATAGCGCAAGGAACACGCCGGCGATGGTGGCGCTCATCAGGTTAGAGAGCGTCCCTGCCGCAACGGCTTTCAGGCCAAGCTGCGCGATATCGTGACGACGATTCGGTGCCATGCTGCCCAGGCCGCCAATCAGGATGGCAATGGACGACAGGTTGGCAAAGCCACACAGCGCGAAGGAGATGATCGCTTTAGTGTGAGCAGAAATCACCTGCAGGCCAGCCGCAGCAACCACCGCGTCTTCTTTCAGGTATTCACCGAAGTTCATGTACGCCACAAATTCGTTGATGATCAGCTTCTGACCGATAAACGAGCCCGCAACGTTTGCTTCACTCCATGGCACACCAATCACCCACGCCAGCGGTGAGAACACCCAGCCGAGGATCAACTGCATAGAGAGCTGTGGATAATCGAACCAGCCACCGATTCCGGACAGAATGCCGTTCAGCAACGCGATCAGCGCCACAAACGCCAGCAACATTGCACCGACGTTCAGCGCCAGTTGCATCCCGGAAGCCGCACCAGAAGCCGCCGCATCCAGCACGTTGGAAGGCCTGTCGATATCCGGATTCTGTTTTTCCAGATCCGGGGAATCGCTTGGGGTTTCCGTTTCAGGCAGGATGATTTTCGCAAACAGCAGACCACCCGGGGCCGCCATAAACGACGCTGCAATCAGGTATTCCAGTGGAACGCCCATTTGCGCATAACCCGCAAGAACAGAACCCGCAACAGACGCCAAACCACCGCACATGACCGCGAACAGCTCAGAACGTGTCATGGTGGCGATATAAGGACGCACCACCAGCGGCGCTTCAGTCTGACCGACGAAAATGTTCGCTGTGGCAGACAGTGATTCAGTACGGGACGTTTTCAGCACGGCACGCAGACCGCCACCCAGAATACGGATAACAAACTGCATGATGCCGAGGTAGTACAGCACCGCGATCAATGAGGAGAAGAAGACGATAACCGGCAGAACACGCAGCGCGAAGATAAAGCCGCCGCCGCCGAAGACTTCGAACATTTTGTCAGAAACCAGGCCGCCAAACAGGAAGCTGATCCCTTCATTACCGTAGGCGATAACGTTTGCTACACCTTCCGACATAGCCAGCAGAACCTGGCGACCCGCGGGGACGTAAAGGATCAATGCGCCGATACCGATTTGAATCAGCCAGGCACCGATAACGGTACGAAGGTTGATGGCACGGCGATTACTCGACAGCAGCAAGGCGATGGAAAGCAGCACCACCATGCCAATCAAGCCCATAAGGATTTGCATACAGAGTCCCTGTGTATTGAAAGTGATAAAAGGGGAGACGAATTCAAGCCCGCCGATTATAACGATCCGTCACTATTCTGTGCGTACACGTCACACGTTTTAGGCAATAAAATGAATGTAATAATAAATTATGAGATCTACATCACTGAAATTGGCGCTAATTATAATCCCGCAAATAATTTCAATGTGTTACCAGTAAGCGTTTCGGCAATTTCATCAGGCGATTCGGAACGCAGCTCGCACAGGCATTCAAAAACACGAGCAGCTTGTTCTGGGCGATTAGGTTGCCCTTGATAACCATTAAGCGGCATATCTGGCGCATCAGTTTCCAAAAGTAATGCAGAAAGTGGCAACTGTGCCATGACATCGCGTGTTTTGCTGGCGCGCGGATAGGTTATCGTTCCACCCACACCGATCTTATACCCCAACTGCACGAAACGCTCCGCCTGTTGCAGGCTGCCAGAAAACCCATGAACAACACCCGTTCGCGGGAGGTTGTGGCGTTTGAGCAACATCGCCAGTTTGTCGTGGGTACGACGTGAATGAAGGATAACTGGCAGGTCGTAACGCTTCGCCAGTTTGAATTGCGCTTCGAGGAAATAAACCTGACGTTCAAATTGAGGATCTTCACGGTAAAGATCGAGGCCAATTTCGCCAAGAGCCACCAGCTTTTGCGGCTTGCTTGCGATCTGCTCTGCCAGCAACTCAAGGCTCTCTTCAGTGTGCTTTTCAATGACAATAGGATGCAGGCCAAGCGCGGCATAGAGAGGCGAATGTGTCGCGGCCAAGGACAGCACACGCTCAAAACGTGACGCTTCGACCGCAGGCACGATGATTTTTTCCACGCCTGCCGCAGCCGCCTTTTTCAGACTGCCTTCGGCGTCATCAACAAACGGGGGGAAATCAAAATGACAATGGGTGTCGATAAACTGGAAACTCATGCCGCACCTCGGGTCCGCTAACATTCCTCGTTTAAGAATATCAAGTATAGGATCCTGAGGCGATGCCTTTATCCCCCCTAATAAAATAAGGATAAGAACAAACCTCCTTTTAATTTCAATTTCATTAAATTGAATTATCTAAAAAACTAAATTCAATATAATTACCAACCTAAAAGGTGGTAACACCTTGGTTTTAAAATACATAAATGTTTAAATTTAAACATATCAAAGAAAAACACTTAATTTTCAACAGATAAAATAAAAATGCAAAAAATGCATGATTGGTTACTTATTGACTCATAAAGCAATCTAATTAATCATCCGCGTCCTGTAGTGGACTTAAAATATTTATAACGGCATTCAGCCCTGAACGAATTTTAAGTTTCACGATGTAGGTACACTCTCAAGTATCAAATCAAATGGAATGGTTATATTCATGAAGAATAAAATTTTAGCTGTGGCTGTTACCGCAATTCTGGCGGGTGCAAGCATCAATATTGCTCAGGCTGCGGGTACTGAAACCACAGTTTCTGGTGGCATCGTTAACTTTACCGGTTCTGTGGTTGATGCGGCCTGTGCTGTTAATGCTGATTCCATCAATCAGACTGTC
The DNA here is from genome assembly GCF_044900545.1 of Scandinavium sp. NPDC088450. Classification (NCBI taxonomy): domain Bacteria; kingdom Pseudomonadati; phylum Pseudomonadota; class Gammaproteobacteria; order Enterobacterales; family Enterobacteriaceae; genus Scandinavium; species Scandinavium sp. NPDC088450. The sequence continues at coordinate 83,215 of NZ_JBJDNI010000008.1, forward strand.
CAGATGGGTCAGGTTCGCCTGAAACGTATGGACGCAGAAGGGGCAACGTCGGGGACTAAAGTTCCGTTTAACATCATTCTGCAGGATTGTGAGACTTCCGTAAGTTCTCAGGTTGCAGTGACCTTTAAAGGGACCACCGATGCCACAGTGACCACGGCTCTGGCAAACACTGCGGGTCAAGGTGCTGCCCAGCAAGTTGCTCTGCAATTGTACGATCAGGCCGGTACTGAATTGACTCCGGGTGTTGAACAGTCCACGCCATTCTCGCTGCACGATGGTATCAACAACCTGACTTTCAGCGTTGATTATGTCGCAACAGGCTCGGCTGCGACCGCAGGTATTGTCAGCGGAACGACCACGTTCGACCTGCACTACCAGTAATGTTTTATGCGGCCCCAACGGCCACGGCTTGTGGGGCTGCATCTTAAGCATACGTTTATTGCAAAAGGATTGTGCGATGCGTACCAGACCAGATCACACCACTCTGATTGCTGCTGTTATCGGTTGTTGTTTACTCACCTTTAGCACACCAGGGTTAGCCAGTAGAGAAGTCTGGATTGCGGGCGGAAGAGTCGCCTTTCACGGGGGAGTCGTGAACGCTGCTTGCACCGTGGATACCGCCAGCGCACACCAAACCGTTCAAATGGGACAGGTTCGAAAAGAAGCCTTTCACAGCATTGGCGACTGGCAAGTCCCCACTGATTTTCAAATTCAGCTCGATGATTGCAGCACCAACGTGAGCAAAAACGTGTCGGTGATGTTTACCGGGCTTACCGATGGCAAAGATCCTCAAGTCTTTCAGGTTAGCGGCACCCCCAACGCAGCCCAGGGCATCGGAATTGGCATCTTTGATTCAACGGGCAACCTCGTTGTACCTAATTCAACTCCGCTTAGAAGCACCGTGCTTTTGAATGGAGAAACCGTATTGCATTTCAGCGCCAAATATCGGTCAACGGACCGGGATGTTAAGCCTGGAATAGCGCAATCAGAAGTGTGGTTTAACCTCTTATATCAGTAAATAAGCCACTTTCTATTCGGCTGGACTCTCTTTTAAAACTGAATAAATAGTAGGCAATTATGAAATTTAACACTGTCGCCAAAAATCATCGTCTAAAAGCTGCATTGGTTTCTGCTTTTCTTTTACTGACATCTCAGGCCGCGCATGCTGGCGGGATTGCGCTGGGTGCAACTCGCGTTATTTACTCGCAAGGCGAAAAGCAGGCCACGCTGCCGATTATTAACTCGACCGATAATGGCACATTCCTGATTCAGTCCTGGGTCTCTAAACCCGACGACAGCAAATCACCGGACTTCGTGCTAACGCCGCCCCTGTTTGTGATTCATCCGAAGAAAGAAAATACCCTGCGTATCATGTATACCGGGCCCAAATTGCCGACCGATAAAGAAAGCCTGTTTTATCTCAACGTGAAGGCCATTCCTTCGGTGGATAAAAGCCAGCTCAAAGGCAACACCTTACAAATTGCCACCCAGAGTGTGATCAAACTTTTTGTCCGCCCGAAGAACCTGCCGACTCAGGCGATTAACGCGCCAAAATCTCTGACCTGTAGCATTAGCGGTAGCAACCTTATCGTCAAAAACCCCACGCCTTATTACGTAACGATGGTCAACCTCTATGTCGGTGGGCAAAAGCTGCACAACACCATGGTGGCACCTCAAAACAAAGCTGAAGTCAGCATTCCTGGCGGCAAAACCGGTGCGGTCACCTTTGAAACAGTGAATGACTTCGGCGCTAACACACCTAAACAGAGCTGTGCGAAGTAAGGGGCTTCCCCTTTTTGCCAAAGACGATTCAGGGAATAAATGTCTATTTATCTGTCTACCAATCCGTTGAGGCTGTTCAGGCTGACGCCACTGGCGTTGCTTGTCGGCCTGTTTCCCATGGAGGGATTTGCGGATAACTATTTCAACCCGGCATTCTTGTCTGCTGACCCGAATGCCGTGGCTGATTTATCGCATTTTGAAAGCGACAGCCAGGCGCCCGGCGTCTATCGCGTCGACATCTATCTCAATCAGAAATTACTGGATGCCCGGGATATCACCTTTAAAGCTAAAGAGGCCCAGGGCGAAACGGGTGCGAAATCTGGCGATGGCACAGGGCTTTACCCGTGCCTGAAAATCAAATCACTTGAAGCCATGGGCGTCAATGTCAGAGCCATTGAGACGCTTAAAGACAAGCAGCCCGATGAGTGTGTGGATATCAGCAAAGTCATTCCGGACGCTCAGGCCTCTTTCAACTTTGAACAATTACGCCTTGATCTTAGTATCCCCCAGGCCGCGTTAGCGAACCAGGTGCGGGGATACATTCCGCCAGAGCAATGGGACAATGGGATCAATGCGTTATTGCTCAATTATCAGTTCACCGGCTCCAACAGCCGCAACCGTGGCGAGGCGGATGGCGGTAAACAGACCAGCTACTTCCTCAACCTTAACAGCGGGTTAAACATTGGCCCATGGCGCTTACGTGATGCGTCCACCTTTAGCTACAACAAAGACAATCAACACAGCGAGAAGTCCTGGGAGCACATCAGCACCTACGTTGAGCGCGCCATTATTCCGCTGCGTAGCACGCTGGTTATCGGCGATACCTATACCTCTTCGGAGATTTTCGATGGCATGAGCATTCGCGGCGCCAAAATGGAATCGGATGACAGCATGCTACCGGACAGCCAGCGTGGTTTTGCGCCAACGGTTCGTGGGATCGCCAAGAGCAATGCTCAGGTCACGGTCAAACAGAACGGCTACACCATTTATCAGAGTTATGTCCCACCCGGCGCTTTTGAAATCACAGACCTGTATGCGACGTCCTCAAGTGGTGACCTGACCGTTGAAGTTAAAGAAAACGACGGCAGCATTAACAGTTACACGGTGCCCTACTCTTCCGTTCCTCTTCTTCAGCGTGAAGGCAGAATGAAGTACTCCATAGTCGGTGGGCGCTATCGTAGCGGTAACGACCAGCAGGAAGATGTCAGTCTTGCTCAGTTCACCCTGATTTGGGGCTTACCGCATGGGGTGACGACTTATGGCGGATCACAGTTCACCAGGGATTACCGGGCTTTTGCTTTTGGTTTAGGGCTGAACATGGGGGATTACGGTGCCGTTTCTGCCGATATCACTCAGGCCACCAGCACGTTGATGGATGACTCCGTTCATCACGGGCAGTCTTTGCGTTTTCTGTATGCAAAATCGCTTAACGATGCAGGCACTAATATCCAGTTGCTGGGTTATCGCTATTCCACCAAAGGTTTCTACAGCCTGCAGGACACCACCTATAGCCATATGTCCGGCTACACCGTGCAGACGCAGGATGGTCCAGAGGATCACGAGCCCGCCTGGAGCGATTACTACAACCTCTATTACAACAAACGAGGCAAAGTCGAAGCCAACCTGTCACAGCAGGTCATGGATTTCGGTTCCCTGTATCTGACCGCCAGCCGTCAGAGCTACTGGAATACCGATGAGACCAACTCCCTGCTGCAGATGGGTTACAGCGGCAATGTTGGTAACGTCAATTACAACCTGAGCTACAGCTACAACCAGGCGCCGGGTTCTGACAGCAAAGACCAGATCTTCGCCCTTAGCTTCTCACTGCCACTCAGCCAGTGGCTGACGCCAGCGGATAACTCAGCCCTGCCGAAGCACAACGTTTACGCCACCCTGGGTATGAACAGCGACAGCCACGGCAATATGTCGCAAAACGCCGGTCTGAGTGGAACGTTGCTTGACGACAACAACCTTGATTACAGCGTTCAACAGGGCTACAGCAACCACGGTGGCGCGCTGAATGGCTCGGCGAACCTGAGCTATAAAGGCACCTATAACCAGGCCAATATCGGTTACAGCTATAACGACCACGGTGATTACCAGCAGGTGAACTATGGCATGTCAGGTGGCATCGTGGCCCATCGCCACGGGGTGACGTTCAGCCAGCCGTTGGGCGATACCAACGTGCTGATCGCCGCACCTGGTGCTTCCGATGTGCATATCGAAGGCAACAACGGTCTGCGCACCGACTGGCGTGGTTATGCCGTTGTGCCTTATGCCACCAACTATCGCCAGAACCGCATGGCCATCGACACCAACTCCCTCAGCAACAACGTGGATATCGATGATTCTGTTACCACCGTGATCCCGACGAAAGGCGCACTGGTGCTGGCTGAATTTAAAGCCCATGTCGGCCTGCGAGCGTTGATCACTCTGAAGCATAACGGCCGCTCGGTCCCGTTCGGGGCTACCGTTTCTCGTGATGATGAAGGCAGCGGCAGCCTGGTGGGCGATGACGGGCAGGTCTATCTCACCGCGCTGGCGCCGAAGGGCAAACTCACCGCCCAGTGGGGAAACAGCAGCAGCGCTCATTGCGAATTTGACTATGTTCTGCCGGAAGATGCAGAGCAGCAGATAATCACCCGACTCACCGGAGACTGTAAGTGAACACACGACTGTTGACGCTGGCACTGTCCTGCTTCCTGCTGGGTTTTACCCTGGATGCCGCCGGTGATGATACCGATATTGCGAACCTGGTTATTTCAGGAACCATCCTCCCGCAGACCTGTGATGTGGAAAGTGGCAGTCAAAACCAGACGGTGACGATCGGTGACTTCGCCGCCAAAGATTTCCCTTCCGTGGGGAGTGTGACCACCGCAAAAGACTTTCCGATCAATCTGACAGGATGCACTGCTGGCATCGAAGGTGCCAAAATCACCTTCACCGGAACGGCTGATACCACCGATCCCACGCTGCTGGCACTGAGCGATACCGAAGGGAATGGCACGCTGGCAACGGGCATTGGGGTGCAAATTATTGATGCCAACCAGCAGCCAATCTCAATTAACAACGCTGATTCAACTGTTTACCCGTTAACCGAAGGCGATAACCAGCTGAACTTCGCTCTGCGCTACAAATCCACCGCCGCCACCGTAACCAGCGGCGATGCGACGGCCGTTATGTACTTTGACCTCAGTTATCAATAAGGGTGACCTGACCATGAACATGAAACATTACGTCCCGGTTTTGGTTGCCAGTTTGATAGCGGCTTTGCCACTTGCCAACGCCGCAGATGGCACCATCAACGTCAAAGGCCACATCCAGGACAACACCTGTGAAGTGGCGGTCGACTCACAAAGCGTGGCCGTCAAACTGGGCAATGTCGCCAGTAAAGATTTCCGCGAAGCCGGGGATACCTCTTTGCCTCAGGCTTTCATCATCAATCTGGAGCAATGTGGCGCGGCCGTCAGCAACGTTAGCGTCACCTTTAACGGCACCGCAGATGCGAGTGACAGCACGCTATTGGCGATTCCCACAGGAACTGGCAATGCCGCAGGCCTGGGGATAGCCATCTACGATCGCGACAAGGCACTTCTGCCCATCAACACTGTCGGTGAAAGCACTAAGCTGGAAGCGAATCAGCCCGCCGTTGAACTGCTGTTCTACGCCAATTTTATGGCCAACGGTCAGCCTGTTGTCGCTGGTACGGTCAATGCTTCAGCCACTTTCACTCTGCATTATGCGTAACTTTTACCTTAGTCTTCTGCTGCTGTGCCTCACCGCCGCGAGTCATGCGGGGGTGATCATCGGCGGCACACGCTTTATCTATCATGAAGGGCAAAAAAGCCTGGGCGTGACGCTGCGCAATACCAGTAATCGAACGTGGCTGGTGAACACCACCCTTTACAGCAACGGAAAATGGGCAGGCACGCTTGCGCCAATGGCCAAACAAAATCCCGCCAGACTCAGCGCTGTTCCACCGCTTTTTAGCCTTAAGCCAGGAAGGGAAAACTCGCTACGCATCATTCAGACTTCCGCTGATTTACCGAAAGATCGCGAAACCCTGTTTACGCTGAGCGTGGCGGCTATTCCATCAGGTCACGCCAACGGTAACGCTGTGCAGATGGCGGTACGCACGAACTTAAAGCTGATTTATCGGCCTTCCGGTTTGAAAGGCGAATCCAGAGAGGCCTGGCGGCAACTCAAATGGATTCGTCAGGCCCATGGACTGCAAGTGAGCAATCCGACGCCTTACTACGTGACGCTTTTTAATCTGAGTTTCAACGGACATGCACACCCGGATGCTGGTGTCGTGGCCCCTTATAGCCAACGCACCTTCACAGACTGCCAGGCCACGGCGGGATGCCTGGTGAAATGGCAGACGCTAAACGACTTCGGCAAAATCATGCCGGTTGCAACCGCTGCACCGAGCGCTTTCGCGAATCCACGTTCCGATGACTGACTTTTAACGTTCAACCCTGACACCAACATGATGAAAAAACTATTACCCCTGATGTTCTCGCTGTTATGCCTGGGCGAACTCTTTTCCGGAGCTGCCCACGCAGCCTCAACCGGCCCTTGTAACCCTGAGGGCGGAACAGTTCCCGCCAGCTATGACTATGGCCCTAAGGAGATTAATGACCCGGACGATAATGCGTCAGGCACGTTAATCCCCGCCATTGAGCTTCAGGCGCCCAATGGCAGCATTAATATCGTTTGCAGCTGTACCGGTGGACCCTATCAGTGGCTGTGGCTGTGGGGAGACACTACACTCCCACTGGAAGATACGATTGGAGGATTAAATTTTTTCGGCATTCCTTCCAATGAATATCTCCAGGTAGCAATAGAATCAAACACTGTGGGTGGGACATATTACTCGTTTCCTTTCGAAGGTAAGCACAACTCATCCTCATCAAAACAGTATAAATGTGGGGCCTCTAACGCCATTGCAATTGGTGGGACACACACGGGGAGTCTGCTGCGCGTGACGCTGCGAATTAAAAAATCGTTCGTGGGTAATTCTTATCTGGCAAACACCTATGTGGGCTCAACTTACTGGACCATTGGCGATGTGGCAGCCCCCACCCATGGTGCCGTGGCGGCAGTCGACATGTTCATCTCCGGCAGCGTCACCGTGCCGCAAAACTGCACCATAAATGCGGGAACTAAGATTGTCGTGGATTTGGGAACCTCATTTAACGGCGACTTTAAAACTGCTGGGGAGAAAGCCAAAAACTTCACACCGAAGACCTTTAATGTGCCGGTGGAATGTAACGACGTTAATGCCTATGCCAATCTTCATCTCAGGGTGCAGGGCCGTGCCTCGAGCGATCGCCCCGAGGCGATTCAAAGCGATAACGACGATGTGGGAATTGTGATAACCAATAGCGACGGCACGATTCTCAAACCCAACGACTCGACTAGCTACGTCCCCTTCGCCCTCGACGGCTCCAGCCAGGCTAACGTGACGTTACAAACGTATCCCATTAGCACCACGGGTAAAATGCCCTCTGAAGGCACCTTCACCTCTCTGGCCCTGCTGCGCATCGATTTTGAGTGACGCTGAGGAGATCGTGGCGGCCCAAACCGCCACCTCGTTTTACGCTAACCCTTCATTATCAAAATTCGCGTCGTTAGCTTGTGGTGCATTCACCAACGCAGCCGCAGGCACATCGTTCGCTACCGCGGCTGGCGGCACGACCACGGGTGCAGGCGAAGCCACTCGCGGTTTGAAGCGATGCAAAGGGGGTTTCTCTGCGAGCATTTTTCCCATCGTTGCCAGGAAGTAGCGCCCGCACTGCCGCCCCACGTTGTAATCCTCGAGCAAGGCCGGAAGGCGGCTGCCCAGCGCCATGCTGTTGAGTGGCTTCGGCGGATAAATTTCAAGGATGCGAATTTTACCTGGTGGCGTCTCGATGAACTGCTGAATAGCGTGATACGTCTGCTCATGATGCTGAACCAGATTCACAAACGGCTGCAGGCTACTTTCCCCAAGCCAGCGTTCCATACGCTTGAACCACTGCGGGGTATAATACATCTGCGACGGCACGGTGCGGATAACCACCACCGTTTTAGCCCCACGTCTCACCGCTTCCTGTACAGGGATTGCATCGCTCACGCCGCCGTCTAACCAGTTCACCCCATCAAGCGTTACGCCTGGCCGGTAGAAACCCGGGATCGCACTGGAAGCACGAATCTGATCCATCCACGTTTCGCGTGTCGGGGAGAAATAGCCGGGCGAGTAGTCGTCTGCTCTTGAAGCACACATGTAGAAGGCTTTGCCTGCATCAAATTGGCGTGCCGCCACATCCATCGCTAAGGGCATTTTGCTGGCGGTCGCTTCAACCAGCCAATCAAGATCGATAAGGTTGCCGCCGCGCACAAAGCGCATCGGGTCGAAGAATTCGCGGGAGGTGGTGTAACGGGTGATGACTTTTCGGGCGTAGCCGGGCTGGTTGCACACATACGCGGAGAGGTTTTGCGCCCCGGCAGACGTGCCGAGAAAAAGGTCGAAAGGGTTAAATCGTGCGCGCATGAACTCATCCAGCACGCCTGCTGTGAAAATGCCACGTTGACCACCGCCTTCACACACCAGCGCAATTTCGCCGGGATTGAAAGGTTTTACGGCAAGCGGCGCAATATTGCCGAGCGTAACCGGAATTCGCTGTCCCACACTGCTTTCCCGTTTTGATTGTTCTGTTACTTCACCATAACGCAGATAAGGATTGTCTTAAACTGATAAAGCCAGCCCAATGGGCTGGCTTTTGTTACGAAAATTTAACGTCGCTATGGGCGCCGGCGTCCCATAAACAGACTGATCAGGAACAGAATGATACCGACGATAAAGACGATTTTGGCGGCGCCCGCGGCCGTACCCGCAAGACCACCAAAGCCCAGCGCGGCGGCAATTAACGCGATAACCAGAAAGATAATGCCCCAACGAAACATACGATGCTCCTTTACCATAGTTAATGTCGACCGCTTTGATGAACGCTCAGGCACTCAAAACGACAGACTCGTGCCCCCGGCAAGCTGCCGGGGAAGTATGTCTCTACAGACTTATTTCACTTTGAGGTCGTTCTTCACACTTTTTACGCCATCAACAGCTTTGGCGATGCTTTCAGCACGGGTGCTCTGTGCTGAGGAATCGACCGTTCCCGAAAGCTGAACCACACCGTCGGTGGTTTCGACTTTCACTTTACGGGAAGGCACGATGTCGTCGGCCAGCAGTTTGGCCTTGATTTCACTGGTGGTTGCGGTGTCGCCCGCATACCCCTGCATGCTTTGGTTTTTGCTGTCACGGACGTGCAGTTTGTCGCTGACGGAGGCTACGCCTTCCACGCCTTTCGCGACGCTCACCGCTTGCTCAGCCTGAGCCTGGCTTTCAACAAAACCACTCAGGGTGACCACTTTATTGTCGGTCTTCACCGAAATGTCCGTGCTTTTGATGGAGTCATGATCGACCAGCGCCGCTTTCACTTTCGCGGTGATGCTGCTGTCATCCATAAAGCCGCCAACTTTGTTCATCGAACTGTCGATGCTTTTGCCGGCGCTGTCGGCCGTGGATTGCGCTTTATCCATGGTGGATTCAGCCAGTGCAGTACCGCTCATCAGTGCCGTACCCAGCATCACAGCCAGCAGTGTTTTGGACATGTTTTTGCTTGTCATCATCATCGATTCCTGTGGTTTGCTCAGAATTTGAGCTCAGGCGATCTTCATGATCGCATTGCTGTAGGGGTGAAAATCACCGCAGTCGTACAGTTATTAATATCGCGATGGACAAGTACAGTGGGTTAATTCGCCATGTAGCACTAATTTATTAGCCAATTAAGCCAACAAACTTGTCATCACTTTGTTAAATATAGCCAACAATTTTGAGGCTGCCCGGCCAAACGGTTAAAAAGTGGCCTTTTACGGCAGGAATGGGCTCATTTAAGAACTTTCTGCAACGGAATCAACAGGCAGGAGAAAAGCGAGAGCACGGCGCAGGCCGTGCTCTGAGGAGGGATTAGTGCTCGCGGGTTTTGCGGAACTGAACGTCAGGGTAACGTTCCTGAGTCAGATTGAGGTTAACCATGGTTGGCGCGATATACGTCAGGTTATCGCCACCATCCAGCGCCAGCTGAATTTCGTTCTTGCGCTTGAATTCCTCGAACTTCTTCACATCTGAGCTTTCAACCCAACGCGCTGTCGCCACGTTAACGGATTCGTAGATGGCTTCAACGTTGTACTCGCTCTTCAGACGCGCCACCACTACGTCGAACTGCAGTACCCCAACCGCGCCAACGATCAGATCGTTGTTGGCGATTGGGCGGAAGACCTGCACCGCGCCTTCTTCTGATAGCTGAACCAGCCCTTTCAGCAGCTGTTTCTGCTTCAACGGATCTTTCAGACGAATGCGACGGAACAGTTCTGGCGCGAAGTTCGGAATGCCCGTGAACTTCATCATTTCACCCTGGGTGAAGGTGTCGCCAATCTGAATGGTACCGTGGTTATGCAGACCGATGATGTCGCCCGGGTAAGCTTCTTCCACGTGCGAACGGTCGCCCGCCATAAAGGTCAGCGCGTCGGAAATCACGACATCTTTGCCGATACGTACCTGACGCAGCTTCATGCCTTTCTCATATTTCCCGGACACCACGCGCATAAACGCCACGCGGTCGCGGTGTTTCGGGTCCATGTTGGCCTGAATCTTAAAGACGAAACCGGTGAATTTCTCATCCTTCGCTTCGACCAGACGGGTATCGGTGTTACGTGGCATTGGCGCAGGCGCCCACTCCACCAGACCGTCGAGCATATGGTCTACGCCGAAATTACCCAATGCGGTCCCGAAGAAGACCGGGGTAATTTCACCGGCCAGGAACAGCTCTTGATCGAACTCGTTGGAAGCGCCCTGCACCAGTTCAAGTTCATCACGTAGCTGCTGTGCCAGATCTTCGCCAACAGCGGCGTCGAGCTCCGGGTTGTTCAGCCCTTTGACGATGCGAACTTCCTGAATGGTGTGGCCTTTACCGGTCTGATAAAGATACGTTTCATCTTTATAAAGGTGGTACACGCCCTTGAACAGCTTACCGCAGCCAATCGGCCAGGTGATGGGCGCACAGCCAATTTTCAGCTCGCGCTCAACTTCATCCAGCACTTCCATCGGATCGCGGATATCACGGTCGAGTTTGTTCATGAAAGTCAGGATCGGCGTATCGCGCAGACGGGTGACTTCCATCAGCTTACGGGTCCTGTCTTCAACGCCTTTCGCGGCATCGATAACCATCAGACAGCAGTCAACCGCCGTCAACGTACGGTAGGTATCTTCCGAGAAGTCTTCGTGACCCGGGGTGTCCAGCAGGTTCACCAGGCAGTCGCGATACGGGAACTGCATCACCGAGGTAGTGATGGAGATCCCACGCTGTTTTTCCATCTCCATCCAGTCAGATTTTGCATGCTGGCTGGAGCCGCGGCCTTTCACCGTACCGGCGGTCTGGATAGCCTGTCCGAACAGCAACACCTTTTCGGTGATGGTTGTTTTACCGGCATCCGGGTGAGAGATGATGGCAAAAGTGCGGCGTTTCGCCACCTCTTGCAGATAAGGAGACAACGTCATAGTCAGTTCTTCTTAAGTAAACGCGGCACTAAGCCACGCATGTTGAATACGAAAATGCGGCTATTTTACCCGTACGGGAGGGGCTGACAATCAATGTTTACACAGGAGTTGCTCCAGCTCGCCGAGCGACGTTACGGTCCAGGTGGGCTTGATGTGTTCCGGCAGCACCTGCTGGTGTGCATTCAGCCAGCAGGTCGAAAGCCCTGCATTCATGCCACCCAGAATGTCAGAAGCGGCCGTATCACCCACCATCAGCACGCGCGAACGATCCGGATGACCGGCCTGTTCCAGCGCGTAATCAAAAATGCGAGCGTCAGGTTTTGCAACGCCCACTTCTTCAGAAATGATCAGCAAATCAAAATGATCGCGAAGCCCGGTACGTTCAAGACGGATTTGCTGCAAAGACGTAAACCCGTTGGTGATAATACCCATCTTCACCTTGCCCTGAAGCGAATCGAGCAGCGAAACCGCACCGGGTAATGGCGCACAAATCTCTGCCATCGCATTCATAAACGCGTCATTCAGGTCGCCAGGTTTGACGTTCAGACGAGCAGCCCAACTCTCAAAACGCTGATGCTGAAGCTGTAAAGACGTGATGGCACCATTCTGGTAATCGACCCACAGAGGCTTGTTCACGGCCTGATAGTCCTGGAAATCTTCCGCGGTAAACGTCACGCTATAGTCGAGAAACATCCGCTGTAAGCCGCTGAAAGAATCGAAGGTAAACAGCGTTTCATCGGCATCAAAGAAAATCCAGTCCCACATCTTCATCGTAAACCCTTGTCTTACATACTGATTGGCAGTGCCATTATGATGGCGTCCTCACGTCCTTCCGCGGTTGGATAGTAGTTACGTCGAACGGTTGCCTCGTTGAAGCCTAAGCTTTCATACAGGGCGATGGCGGCAACGTTCGATGCCCGGACTTCCAGCCACAGCGTGACAACGCCGCGTTTTTCTACCTCGTCGATCACCTGTTCCAACAGTTCACGGCCTAACCCACGGCGCTGAAAGGCCGGATCGACCGCAATGTTGAACAGGGTTGCTTCGTCGAGCACGATTTGCGTGATGGCGAAAGCCGCCATCTCACCGTCGACCGTCAGTTGCAGGTTCAGATAACGCTCCCCTTGATTGCTGGCTAGCGTCTGTTCGCTCCAGGGGAAAGCATGGGCGCGCTGTTCAATTTGCCAGGCGCGCGGTAAATCAGTCTGACTGAGGGAAGAAATCGTGTTCATGTGCGCAAATTTGTTGCCAGAGCGCAGCGCGAGCCGCGGTACTGGACTGAAGTTGTTCGAAGACCGGACTGTCGATGTGCGCGCCTTCCAGCGCCACGGGGTCGTTTTCACCCAAGCGCCAGCTGTTGCAACGCCCGCCCTGCGGCAGCATCGCAACCCTTTCCGGCGTAAGCTGAAGCACCTGGTCCGGCGTGACCGCCAGGGCACGGAGAATATCGCCCACCAGCGGTTCGGTCAGTGACGGCAGCGTTTCGGCCACCATCACCAGACGAATATGCTCAGGCAGAGAGATAGCGATTTCGCCCTGCAACACCGCGGGGCGACGCAATGACCACTGGGTAATGCCCAGTTGCTGTAGTTGCCAGTCTCGTCGGGATGTCATCGCGGGTTTCTCCTGTCTGTCAGGCGCGGAAATATAGCAAATTCGGCGAAGTTGCGCCAATAAAGCAGGGAGGCAGTCTTGCTGTAAACGTGTATAATCCCGCCCGTCTTCAATCCAGGATTATTTTTTATGTCTGCATTATCTCCGGCAAGTGAAGTCTTGCTGCGTCACAGTGATGATTTCGAACAAAGCCGTATTCTGTTTGCCGGTGATCTGCAGGATGACCTGCCCGCTCGTCTGGACAGCGCTTTTAGCCGTGCGCATACCCAGCAATATCACCACTGGCAGGTGCTTAGCCGCCAGATGGGTGAAAACGTTCGCTTTAGCCTGACCGCTGAAGCCGCGGACGTTGCCGAGTGCGATACGCTGATTTACTACTGGCCGAAAAACAAGCCGGAAGCGCTGTATCAGCTGACTAACATTTTGTCTCTGATGCCTGTCGGGACGGACATTTTTGTGGTCGGTGAAAACCGTAGCGGTGTGCGTAGCGCTGAGCAAATGCTCGCGGAATACGCGCCACTGAATAAAGTCGACAGCGCTCGCCGCTGTGGTCTGTACCATGGACGCCTCGAAAAACAGCCTGAATTTAACCCGGAAAAAGCCTGGGGCGAATATCAGCTCGAAGGTCTGACCGTGAAAACCCTGCCGGGCGTGTTCAGCCGTGATGGCCTCGATGTTGGCAGCCAGCTGCTGCTCTCCACCCTGACGCCACATACCAAAGGTAAAGTGCTGGATGTGGGCTGCGGCGCAGGCGTGCTCGCCACCGTGCTGGCGAGCCACTCGCCTAAAGTTCGTCTGACTCTGTGCGACGTGAGCGCACCAGCGGTTGAAGCCAGCCGCGCCACCCTGGCTGCCAATGGTTTTGAAGGCGAAGTGTTTGCCAGCAACGTCTTCTCTGAGGTCACTGGCCGCTTCGATATGATTATCTCAAACCCGCCGTTCCACGATGGGTTGCAGACCAGCCTGGAAGCCACACAGCAGCTGATTCGTGGTGCCGTGCGCCATCTGAACAGCGGCGGTGAGCTGCGCATTGTCGCCAACGCCTTTTTGCCTTACCCGAAAGTGCTGGATGAGATTTTTGGCTTTCACGAGGTGATTGCCCAGACTGGCCGCTTCAAAGTCTATCGCACTGTTATGACCCGCCAGGCGAAAAAGTAATCGCCCTGAAACGCCCGCAGGCCTTGTGCCCGGGCGTTTTGCTTTTCCTGCCGCTTAACGCCCACTTTTGCAACAATTAAAAAAAGCCGTGCAATTAACTGTTGACGAAAGTGCTAAAACCACTAGAATGCGCCTCCGTAGTAGAGATTCTTTTCAAGAGTCGATGAGTTGCGAAGGTGGCGGAATTGGTAGACGCGCTAGCTTCAGGTGTTAGTGTCCTTAGGATGTGGGGGTTCGAGTCCCCCCCCTCGCACCAACTACTACAAGATATTGCTCACACTGGGCGACGGTGGCGGAATTGGTAGACGCGCTAGCTTCAGGTGTTAGTGTCCTTACGGACGTGGGGGTTCAAGTCCCCCCCCTCGCACCAAAGAGGGCAATATCACGATAAGATTTCTGTGCGAAGGTGGCGGAATTGGTAGACGCGCTAGCTTCAGGTGTTAGTGTCCTTAGGATGTGGGGGTTCGAGTCCCCCCCCTCGCACCAGTCTCTTATCTCTCTCTTCTCTTCCCGGTTTGTCCTTTTTATCCCATCAGTTTCATATTCATCATCACCAGTATCATTCCGCTGATCAACGCGAACGCCGATGGCAGCAGCACGAAATGGCGTAATTGCCGGTGCCAGATCATGACGCAAGTCAGCAGCAAACCCAGAACAATAAGCCCTTTCCAGGTCTCGACAGAAAGACCCGCAAATCCCAACAGCGCCAACACGCCACCAGGAATCAACACGCCCCACCCACTGCCTAACGCTCGCTGCAACATGGTTTCATCTCTTAAATCGATAATGATAACCAATATCATATGATAATTTTTATCATTTGCAAGTTAAGTGAGAAAGCCCTTCCACTCTTTACTTTCACGCGAGTGACAGTCCTGGCTGAAGGTGATAAATTGTAAGAATAATCCGAATAGATTAGTGATCCTGAACAATAACTCGCGCGATTCGTTCCCGTGCGAATGTTGTCATTTCTGTCGGCTAGTGTTTCTGTAATCCCACAATAATTAATGATTTCCTGACATGACAGCACAATCCTGGCGTTCGTTGCGTATTAAAAAATATCAGTTTTCATTACGCCTGTTTTTATTCCTTAATTTAACCTCATCGCTCTTTTCGATGGTCAGCCCGGTGTATCACGTGGCGGCCGTAACACTTCCTTTGCTCACCATCACCTTGGGCAGCGCGGGTTTGCTCCTGAGCCATTGGGTCTGGCGTGAAAAGAAAATCAATATTCCGGCGATCTCAATCCTGTTTGGCTGTTTATGGGCCTGGCATGTCGCCATTAAATCACCGCTGATGCACCAGCCTAATTTCAGCTATTTGGTGATTGCCTTATTAAGCGTGCTGTTTGTCGGTGCGATTGCTTTTTCCAATAATATCATCGCGTTCACCTTACATTCGTTACCCGTTTTAACGGTTTGCCTGTTTCTCGGTGAGGGCGATCAGTGGGTCCGCATGGTCTTTTGCTTTGCCTTGCCGGTGATTGGGATAAGCATCCAGAGCGTTATCCAGAAGCGCAACGACAACTTTGCTCAAGGGCTCATGTTCAGACTGCTGGAAGAACGGCAGACGCTGAATGACCTGAGTATGCTCGACCCGCTGACCGGGCTGTACAACCGCCGCGGCCTGCAAAATCGCCTCGATACGCTGCTCTCGCTGGATGCCAGCGGGCATTACGTGTTGCTGCTCGATATCGACTACTTCAAAGCCTACAACGATCATTATGGCCACATGATGGGCGACCAGGCGCTGATTCAGGTGTCAGCCGCAGTCCGCGATGCCGTGCGTTCCAGAGACATTGTGACCCGCTACGGTGGCGAAGAGTTTATGGTCGTGCTCACCTCAACAACGGCAGAAGCCGCATTGCAAACCGCTGAGCGCATCCGTCAGCGTGTGTACGATCTTAAAATCCCACACATGTTCAACCACAGCGTAGCAACCAACGTAACCGTCAGTATTGGGCTTGCTCCATTGCTCGGGGAAGAGGTGGAGACGGCACTCGAACAGGCAGATAAAGCGCTTTATGAAGCCAAACATCTGGGGCGCAACAATATCCTTACCAGCGAAGCCTTAACCGGGCGTTGAAAACCTGCCGGGAAACGTAAAAACAGTTGCGATTGCGTTCACCTATAGCTAGGATTGGCAATCATTATCATTTAGATTTGTATCCAATCGCAGCCATGGCATACCGTTCCGCCCCTTTCAGTGAAGAGATCATCCGGCGTGCACCGCTCATTGAGCAGGGGCCGACGCTCGCTGATGCTTTGCGTGATAAAGTGGCCGAGCATCGCCCACACCTGCTCGATTTTATGCGGTTCAGCGAAACGCCTCCGCACAGCAGCATGACGCTCTCAACGTGGAGCCATCCCGCTGAACTCACTTCCCTGCTGGCGACCTATTCCGACCATATTTACCGCAACAACCTGACGCAGGCACGAGAAAACAAGCCTCTGCTTTCGTTGTGGGCGCAATGGTATTTCGGCTTACAGGTTCCTGCGTTGATGCTTTCGTTGCTGACGGAAGAGCGCGCACTCGATCTTTCCCCGCACCATTTTCACGTCGAGTTTCACGAAACCGGTCGTGCGGCCTGTTTCTGGGTCGATGTGCAGGAAGATCATGCCCTCACTCAGGCCTCCTCTATTGAGCGAATGGAACGCCTGGTGACGCAAGCCCTGATGCCTGTTGTCGCCACGCTGGAAGCAACGGGTGATATTAACGGGAAGCTCATCTGGAGTAATACCGGCTATCTGATTAACTGGTATCTGAATGAGATGAAGACGTTGCTGGGTGATGAGCAGGTCAATGCTCTGCGTGAGCATCTGTTCTTCTCAAAACAACTATCGGACGGCCAGGACAATCCACTTTGGCGAACTGTTGTCATGCGTGAAGGCGTGTTAGTGCGTCGCACCTGCTGCCAGCGCTACCGCTTGCCAGACGTGCAACAGTGCGGTGACTGCACGCTAAAATAAGCACATTCAGAATGCAAAAAGCCCCGGTCGCATCACGCTACCGGGGCTTTTTTGTTTTGCTTCAGTTATGCAGCCTGACCCGCTTCCTCAGCGGAACGTTGCGCTTCTTCAGCTTCCTGCGCCAACAGCTGTTTTTCATACACTTTGAAGAACGGATAGTAGATGACGGCGGAAACACAGGCCAGCAGCACCACCAGAATCACCGCACGGAAATCCCAGCCCAGCGCCCACGCAGCACCCACTGGCGCTGGCGCAGTCCATGGCACAACGGAGATGACGCGGCCAATCAAATCGAGTTTCATTGCCGCCCAGGCCAGCGTAGCGTTAACCATTGGGGCCAGCAGGAACGGAATGAAGAACACCGGGTTCATCACGATCGGCGTACCGAAGATAACCGGTTCGTTGATGTTAAAGATGCTCGGCACCACACCCAGACGCCCAATCGAACGCAGGTGCGCGGACTTACTGCGCAGATAGCAGAACACCAGACCCATAGTGGCACCGGACCCGCCGATAACAATAAAGAAGGTCCAGAAAGCTTCCATAAAGATGTGCGGCAGCGGAGCACTTTGCGCCAGTGCTGTCTGGTTCAGGCCCAGGTTGGTCAGCCAGAACATCTGCAGCATCCCGGAAACAATTGCCGCACCGTGGATACCCGCAAACCACAACAGGTGACCAATCAGCACCGCCAGCA
This sequence comes from Scandinavium sp. NPDC088450, assembly GCF_044900545.1. Taxonomy (NCBI): domain Bacteria; kingdom Pseudomonadati; phylum Pseudomonadota; class Gammaproteobacteria; order Enterobacterales; family Enterobacteriaceae; genus Scandinavium; species Scandinavium sp. NPDC088450. Next base: position 101,030 of record NZ_JBJDNI010000008.1, read on the forward strand.
GGATAGCCGGCAGGGAATCAGCGGCCGACACCAGCGGCTTAAACAGTGACATGATGGCCTGAGGGATCAGCATGTCGAACTGGCTTTGGATGAACAGACTCAGAGGATAGAGCGTTAACACCACTACCAGCACCGGGATCAGCAGGTCGAAGGAGTTTTTGATCATCGGCGGCACCTGATCGGGCAGGCGAATACCAATGTTACGCACCTTCAGGAAACGCATCATCTCTACGCAATAGATAGCCACCAGGATGGCGGTAAAGATGCCTGTACCGCCCAGGCTATGAACCGGCAGAGTGCCGTCTGTTTTCGGTGCAGCGACCAGCAGGAAAGCCATGATCGACAGCATCGCACTCATGAAGGGATCGATCTGAGCGCTTTTCTCGTAGTGCTTGCCAAGGTTGTAGGCAATGGCCGCACAGATATAAATGGACATAATGCCCATCGTCATATCGAACGGCGTCAGAATGCGGCCTTCAAATTGTTTTGCCATATCCAGCCAGGCTCTTGCGAAGCCCCAGGTGGTATCTGGAGAAAACGGCGGGTAAGCGAACACCAGCAGGAACGACCCCACAATCATGAACGGCATTGCGGAGATAAAACCATCACGAATAGCCATGACGTGACGCTGGGATGAAATGCGTCCCGCAACGGGGCTAACGTAGTTTTCTACAAAACGGAATATCAAGTTAAACGCGGCATGGTTAGCAGACATAGCAGCTCTCCTGACAGGCTATAGACGTAAGCACAACGACGGTTAGTGTGCCGCGATGCGCAATCCTGAACTGTGAGTTCACTACCACGCCGGGAAGTCGTCCCGAGTTGCAGTTTTTAGAGTGACATTTCATACACGGCTCTTATTTTTTTATCGATACAGAGGAAGTTACGCTCTCAGTATTAATCGCCTGCTCGTTGTTCTGCAACCGGTTACTGTAACCGGTTGCAGTGAATGTGAAGAGGATCGAGAAATCGATGAAATGCAGGGATGACGCATACTCTTATTTACAGCATGAATGGCTTATGCCAGATTTATTTGGTTTATGTCAGGAGAGAGCTATGAGTCTGCAATCCGTGCGGGAATTTTTCGCTGACCGCGCCCCCGATATCGAAATTATAGAACTTAATCAGAGTACTGCGACCGTCGCTCTTGCCGCCGCCGCCCATAACGTCCTGCCGGGGCAAATCGCCAAAACGTTGTCCCTCAAAGTGAAAAACGAGGTCATTCTTGTCGTCGCCAAAGGCGATGCCCGCCTTGACAATAAAAAGCTGAAAAATGCGTTCGGGGCGAAAGCCCGTATGCTGAGCAGCGACGAAGTGGTGACCTGGACGGGGCATCCTGTCGGTGGCGTCTGCCCTTTCGGCCTGGAAAATCCGCTGACCGTGTATTGCGACATTTCGCTGAAAGCGTTCCCCGAGGTGTTACCTGCCGCAGGCGCAACGCATAGCGCCGTTCGCCTCACTCCCGACAGGCTAGCGGAGCTGGCAGAAGCGACCTGGATTGACGTTTGTCTTTAAGAGTCGTGACTAAAGGGGTATGCAGTGGCTGATAACACAGGATGTCTGCCGCACACAGCAGGCCAGTATCATTACTGACGCCAAGTTTTGTCATCACATTAAACTTATGCGTGCGAATGGTTTTGGCGTTTCTTTCCATCCGCACCGCAATTTCGGCAATGGAAAGCCCTGTCCCCATGTAATACAGCAGCGTGCGTTCGGTGGGGCTCAATCCCACCGCGTCAGCCTCCACACTGCTCCCCGGCTTCAGCTTGCGGCTCAGCAGCGTTTTAGCCTGCAACAGCAGTTCCTTGGTCGTCATCGTTTTGATCAGCATGCCATGCAGAAAAATCGGCGATAAATGGTGAATCAACCGGGCCTGATGAGCATTTTCAGTCAATAACACCCTGAAAGTCCTCGGCGCGGCTTTCGCCAGATGCGTAAAAAATTGGATACATTGTTGCCGGGAGTCACGGGTATCGGCGACAGAGTAAATCGCAAAATCATAGGCAGGGTGCGCCGGGTGAGCAAACCAGTGTTCGCTGTCCCTGAAGGCATATAACTGGCACGGACAATTAAGCCTTTTCTGCAGCAGTTGCCGGAAGCCTTCCACCGTCAGTGCACAATTCTCTATGATAGCGACATGTCTTTTTGTGGTGTGATTTTCCATGGCATAGGTTCCTCCCTTATCGGAAGAAGGTTGAGCACCTTCATACCTTGAGTTGAATTGAGCCAGGCATACATCTCCGCGTTTCCTCGCAGCGCCAGGCGTCGCATTGCACTGTTCTTTTGAGCACTGACCGTTTTGTGGCTCTTTTTGAGCAACATGGCTATCTGATTCACCGCCCAGCCTTTCGCCAGTAACCGCAGCACCTGACGCTCAGAGTGGGTCAAGGTGACGATTTTCCCCATCGATGGCTCCACCGGCGATGAATCAGGGGAAAGCAGCAGCATGCTGATATGATCGATTTGGTCACTCTGCTTACGAATGGCATTCACCAGTTGCGGGACGGGCTCCGCTTCTGATAAAAGCGTGCTGGCTGGGCGCAGTAAATATTCAATGGCGAAGGGATATGCCGCCTGGCTGACCATAAATATCCAGCGGCTCTCTTTATATTGATTCATTAACGCATAATATCGCTCACAAAGAGATTTTTCCTGCAAGTGATCTGCTCGCAAATCAATAATAATCAGATTTGCTTTATCTAATTGAGTGGAGGTTAACGCCTCTACACTGGAATATTTCACCACTTCATACTCAGGGAAATTTTCCTTTATGATGGTACGAATGCCGGATTGATAAACCGGTAACTTGCTAATAATTAAGCAGAATTTTTTAAGGACCGCAGACATAACACCTCCCTTGCATGTTGCAGATTTTTTATGTGAATAACTCGATACTCATTAATCACTCATTGATTAACGCATAATGAAAACAATAGATTTATAGCGTATAAAGCAGTGATAAACATGAATGTAAATAACAAAAAACACACTAGCACACAATAAATAAATCCGCTATCCGCCGCGCGGATCAGGATATTAACACACAGAGTAAACAATATTATTTATGGGATATCTTTACTTCTTTTCATATTTTCCCTGAATATTTTTGGCGAGACCCCGGCATAGCGTCTGAAAAAACGAGAGAAATACGTCGCATCACTAAACCCCAAATAATCAGAGAGTTGAGTAACAGTCATGCTGGTATATTGCAGGCTTCGTTTCGCCTCAAGCATGAGGCGTTGATGTAACACATTCAGCGCACTGCAATCATAAAATTCGTGGCATAAATAATTAAGATGGGTCACGGACAGACCGATGGCTTGTGCGTAATCAGACAAAGGAAGGTGTTCGCGATAGTGGCTTTCAATCTGTCGGGCAAACTGCCGCATCACCGCGCGTCTGCGCTCCGCTTTATCCTCAACGGGCAGACTGCCCTGAACCTGACGATTCAACCAAACCAGAAGCGCACTCAACATCGCATGCAACATCAGTTCGCGCGCGTCGTTATCCTGCTGGTACTCATCCAGCAGCGTCGAAAAAAGCGTGCGAATATGCAGACGAGACTGTTTCACCGCAATGCAATGTGGCCGACTCAGCACCGCCATCTGGCGACCAAACTCCGCTTCAAAGCGGGTTAATAGCGGTAACGCCAGAGAAAGCACATAGCCTTGCGTACCAGGCGAAAAGCGGAAACCGTGGACACACAGCGAAGGGACAACCTGAATACAGGCTTCGGTGACCACGATTTTTTCGCCCTCAACTTCAATCTCTGCCTGCCCTTTATGCAGATAGAGAATCTGTACCAGCTCCGCATGCTGATGCACACGGATATGCCACTCATAGAGGCTGCTGCGCTGGTGAATGGACTCACAGTGCAGCAATTCAGGCGTCGGCCAGCCCATCTGCTCACCATAAAGCTTAAAAACAGGAACGATGCTGTGCTGTGCCATAACTCTCCTGTGCGGTTAGCGGACGGTCTCATAAGGCAAACCGACATAGTTTTCGGCAATGGTTGTTAATCCCGCCCGCGATCCGAGATAGTAGCGACGATCGGCCTCCTGCATTTTTCGGTCAAAAGGACTCTTGTCATGAAAATCGTGCAGCAGGTGCGTCATGAACCAGCTAAACCGTTCACCTTTCCAGACGCGATTCAGTGCATAACTGGAATAACTCGCCAGCAAATCTTCGCGCCCGTGATGGTAAAACTGGCACAGTACGCGCCATAAATAGTTCACATCTGACGCCGCCAGATTCAGCCCTTTTGCGCCCGTTGGTGGCACGATATGCGCCGCGTCACCAACCAGGAACAGCCTGCCGTATTGCATGGGCTCAACCACGTAACTGCGCAATGGCGCGATGCTTTTCTCAAGTGAGTGACCAGTCACTAACTTACTAGCCAGATCCTCTGGCAAGCGGCATTTCAGCTCCTGCCAGAAACGTTCATCGCTCCAGGCCTCCACGCTTTCGCTCAGCGGCACCTGCAAATAGTAGCGGCTTCGGGTTAGTGAGCGCTGACTACAAAGCACAAATCCGCGTTCGTGATGGGCGTAAATCAGCTCAGGATTCACCGGAGGCGTGTCCGACAACAACCCCAGCCAGCCAAACGGCCAGACGCTTTCGTATTCCCGCAGCACAGATTTCGGAATGCTTTGCCGCGCCACCCCGTGAAAGCCATCGCAGCCCGCAATAAAGTCAGACTCCAGCCGACACACTTCGCCCTCTTTTTCAAAAGTCACCGAGGGCTTATCCGTTTTCATGTCGTGCAGCTCAACGTTGCTCACGCCATAGATGATCGGCGCCCCGCTGCTGGCACGCGCTTCCATCAGATCACGGGTCACTTCAGTCTGCCCGTAAACCATCACACTCTTGCCTTCTGTCAGCTCACTCAGTGGGACGGGAATGCGCACCCCATCAAACAAAAACTCTACGCCGTGATGCACCAGCCCTTCCGCATCCATCCTTTTAGCGACACCGGCCTGACGCAGTAAATCGACGGTTCCGCTTTCCAGGATCCCCGCACGAATACGACCCAAAACGTACTCGGGTGTCTGGCGTTCGAGGATCACGGTCGCAATGCCTGCGTTATGCAGCAGTTGCCCTAACAACAGTCCTGACGGGCCCGCACCAATGATGGCAACCTGAGTTTTCATGATGGCTTCGCTCCAGAATGGTTAATTATTTGTTTGTTTTATGTTTCGATAAAGTGTCTTCATGCATTTTTGATAAGCAGAGCGTGAAAAAGAAGGGCATAAAACGAGCAAAACCTGCACTTTTCAACGATCTTGCAAAAGTGTGCGGCAGTTCAAAAAACAGCCACTCGCGCAGTTTGCTATCCGCAGGTTGTTTGATCTCGCCGGGCCATGGCTGGCGCGGGCTTCAGGTACAACGGTGTTTTGAGCGCGGTGAACGAGGGCTGGCGGAAAGTGATGGAAGCAGAACAAGCCATACAACGAAAAGTGACGCGGCTGTGTGTTCAGTGCGCGTTGCTGTTGTTGCAGCACGGCGCAGAAAGCGCCCTGGTGGACGAACTTTCCACGCGTCTGGGTTTAGCGCTGGGTATGGACAGCGTCGAAAGCGCCATTTCCTCAAACGCCATCGTATTAACGACGCTCCACAACGGCGAGTGCCTGACGACCACCCGCAAGAACAACGATCGCGGCATCAATATGCATGTGGTCACTGAAGTGCAGCACATCGTCATCATGACTGAACATAAGCTGCTGGATGCCAGTGGTGTGGAAAAACGCTTCGGGCAGATAAAACCACTGCGTTATCCGCGCTGGCTGGTTGTCACGCTGGTAGGCTTGTCGTGTGCGTGTTTCTGCAAACTCAATAACGGCGGTTGGGATGGCGCTTTCGTCACCTTCTGTGCCAGCACCGTGGCCATGTATGTCCGCCAGGTCCTGACGCACCGTTCCCTGCATCCGCAAATCAACTTCTGTATCACGGCCTTTGTGGCGACGACTGTTTCAGGCTTGATGTTGCGCCTGCCTGCTTTTGAACAAACGTCGACCGTGGCAATGGCCGCCAGCGTGCTGTTGCTGGTGCCTGGCTTTCCGTTGATCAATGCCGTCGCCGATATGTTCAAAGGCCATATCAATACCGGCCTGGCTCGCTGGGCGATAGCCAGTTTGTTGACGCTGGCGACCTGTATTGGCGTGGTAATGGCTATGACGTTATGGGGGTTACGAGGATGGGCGTAATACACTTCTTTCTGGCATTGATTCAGGACGCGGTTCTGTCGGCCATTCCCGCCGTCGGTTTTGCGATGGTGTTTAACGTGCCACAGCGTGCTTTGCCCTGGTGTGCGTTGCTGGGCGCCATCGGCCACAGCTCAAGAATGGCGATGATGCTGGCGGGTATGAACATCGAATGGGCCACGTTTATCGCCTCGCTGCTGGTTGGCAGCATTGGTATTCAGTGGTCGCGCTGGTATCTGGCGCATCCGAAAATCTTCACGGTAGCCGCGGTTATCCCCATGTTTCCGGGCATTTCGGCTTATACCGCCATGATTTCCGCCGTAAAAATCAGCCATATTGGCTACAGCGAAGCGCTGATGGTGACCCTGCTGGAGAATTTCTTAAAAGCCACCTCGATTGTGGGCGCGCTTTCTATCGGGCTTTCCATCCCCGGTTTATGGCTGTATCGCAAACGCCCGCGCGTTTGACTCTGCCCGGCAGAGCCTCTGCCGGGAATCTCCTCCCGCGACGCACTCTGTGCTACTATCAGGCCATGTTCTGCCTGTCCCGTTTTATTGAGTAACTGCCATGTCTTCCAGAGTGTTAACGTCCAGTGTTATCGGCATTGATGCGCTCCTGCGCGATCCCGAGAGTGTGCTAAAAAATGCCGATAACGGTGCTATCGCGGTCTTCGCCAACAATGCTCCGGCGTTTTATGCGCTGACACCTGAACGTCTGGAACAGCTGCTGGCGCTGGAAGCAAATCTGGCGCGTCCAGGCAGTGACGTCACCCTCGACGGGCAATTCTTTGATGAGCCCGTGGCCGCACCGATTGCCGTGCCGATGGGGAAATTTCCGATGTATGCCGACTGGCGTCCTGATGAAGATTTCCAGCGTATGGCGGCACTCTGGGGCATCGCCCTGACCCAGCCCGTCACGCCAGAAGAACTGGCCGCGTTTACGGCGTACTGGCAGGCGGAAGGCAAAGTTTTCCATCACGTGCAATGGCAGCAAAAACTGGCGCGAAGCGTGCAAATGGGCCGCGCGAGTAACGGCGGGCAACCGCGACGCGATCTCAATTCGCTTTCCGAGCCAGACAGTCAAATTCCACCTGGATTCCGAGGTTAACGATGAAAAATGTTGGTGATCTGATGCAACGCCTGCAAAAAATGATGCCGAAACATATCGAACCGGCATTCAAAACAGGTGAAGAGCTACTGGCCTGGCAAAAGGAGCAAGGCCAGCTTCGCTCTGCGGCGCTCGAACGTGAAAACAGAGCGATGAAAATGCAGCGCACGTTTAACCGTTCCGGCATTCGTCCGCTGCATCAAAACTGCTCATTTGATAACTATCGCGTTGAAAGCGAAGGCCAAATGAATGCGCTGTCCAAAGCTCGCCAGTATGTGGAAGAGTTCGACGGCAACATCGCGAGCTTTATCTTTTCTGGCAAACCGGGCACCGGTAAAAACCATCTGGCCGCCGCCATCTGTAATGAATTGCTGCTGCGCGGTAAATCCGTGCTGATCATTACCGTGGCCGACATCATGTCCGCCATGAAGGATACCTTCAGCAACCGCGAAACCAGCGAAGAACAGCTGCTTAACGATCTGAGCAATGTTGATCTGCTGGTGATCGACGAGATCGGCGTGCAGACCGAATCTCGCTACGAAAAAGTGATCATCAACCAGATTGTCGATCGCCGCTCGTCCTCCAAACGCCCAACCGGCATGCTGACCAACAGCAACATGGACGAAATGAACAAGCTGCTGGGCGAACGCGTCATGGATCGTATGCGCCTGGGCAACAGCCTGTGGGTGATTTTCAACTGGGACAGCTACCGTAGCCGTGTCACCGGCAAAGAGTATTGAGACGAATCTGATCGCACGCAGCGTTATACTGAGCGGGTTTCGTTCAACAGAGTCGATCTCATGAAAACTGCTAACTACTTTCTTTGCACAGCGGCGCTGACCAGCGCCCTGCTTTCCACCAGCGTCTTTGCCGTGTCGCTCACTGACACCCTTTCCAGCGCAGCAAGCCAGCTTAGCGGCCAGAGCGGAAGCACGCAGGGCGGCTCTTCGCTCTCTTCCCTGACCAGCCTGCTCGGCAACAGCCAGTCGTTAAGCGCGGACAACATGAACAACGCCGCAGGCATCCTGCAATACTGCGCTAAACAGAAACTGGCTTCCGCCACTGACGCCGAAAACGTCAAAAATCAGGTGCTCGGCAAACTGGGCCTGGACACACCCACGGAGCAAAAAGCCGATACCAACTATATGGACGGTATTCAGGGTCTGCTCAATGCGCAAAACGGCCAGCAGCTCAACCTGACCACGCTGGGCAATTCTGAGCTGGGAAAACAAGTTAAAACCAAGGCTTGCGATCTGGTGATGAAGCAAGGTCTTAATTTCCTCTCCTGATCCCCCGCAAAGACCCGCCCACAGGGGCTGTGAGCGGGTTAAAAATCACTCACTTTCAATACAATTCTGAAACACAGCACATTTTTTTGACGCTACAATTGCAGCATTATTGCACTGCAATTACAGTGTACGGTCGAAAAATGAGTCGCTGGTCAACGGATGGCCAGGGTAACTGAGGATGTGCTGTGTCCGAGCTTGTTTCTATCGCTCTGTTTCTCGCTTCTGTGGTGATCTACGCATGGAAAGCGGGCCGAAATACCTGGTGGTTTGCTTCCACCCTGACGGTGCTCGGCCTTTTTGTGGTGCTGAACCTGACGCTCTACGCCAGCGATTATTTCACCGGTGACGGCATTAATGACGCCGTGCTTTACACCCTGACTAACAGCCTGACCGGCGCGGGTGTCAGCAAATATATTCTTCCCGGTGTGGGCCTTGTGCTGGCGCTGGTGCTGGTTTTTGGCGGTTTGGGCTGGGTCTTGCGTCGCCGTCGCCATCATCCTCATCATTTCGGCTACAGCGTACTGGCACTGGTGCTGGCGCTTGCGTCCGTGGATGCCAGCCCGGCATTCCGCCAGATAACAGAACTGGTTAAATCCCAGTCTCGCGATGGCGACCCTGATTTTGCGGCCTATTACAAAGAGCCGTCGAAGACTATTCCCAATCCAAAACTCAACCTGGTTTACATCTACGGCGAAAGCCTGGAACGCACCTATTTTGATAACGAAGCGTTTCCTAATCTCACGCCAGAACTGGGCAAACTGAAAAACGAAAGTATCGATTTCAGCCACACTATGCAGCTGCCGGGCACCGATTACACCATCGCGGGCATGGTTGCGTCACAGTGCGGCATTCCGCTGTTTGCGCCCTTCGAAGGGAACGCCTCCGCGTCGGTGTCGAGCTTCTTCCCGCAGAATATCTGCCTTGGCGATATCCTGAAAAACTCCGGCTACCAGAACTACTTCGTGCAGGGCGCAAACCTGCGCTTTGCCGGAAAAGACGTGTTCCTGAAATCCCACGGCTTCGACAATTTGTACGGTTCCGAAGAGCTGAAAACCACCGTCGCAGACCCAACGTACCGTAACGACTGGGGTTTCTACGACGATACCGTGCTTGATGAAGTGTGGAAAAAGTACGAAGCGCTGTCGAAATCCGGCCAGCGTTTCTCGCTGTTCACCCTGACCGTCGACACGCATCACCCGGATGGCTTTGTCTCACGCACCTGTGACCGTAAAAAGTATGAAATTGACGGCAAGGTGAATCAGTCGTTCAGCGCCGTCACCTGTAGCCAGGAACACGTTGCTGCACTTATCGAAAAAATCAAAGCTTCGCCGTATTTCAAAAACACGGTGATCGTGGTGTCTTCCGATCATCTGGCGATGAAAAATACCGCCTGGGACTACCTCAACAAACAGGATCGCAGCAACCTGTTCTTCGTGATCCGTGGCGACAAGCCGCAGCAGGAAGTGATGGCAACCAAGCGCAGCACCATGGATAACGGCGCAACCGTGCTCGATATTCTCGGCGGCGACAACTACATCGGCCTGGGTCGCAGCAGCCTGTCGGGGCAGTCGCTGGCAGAAATCTTCCTCAATATGAAAGAGAAAGTGCTGGCGTGGAAACCCGATATCATTCGTCTGTGGAACTTCCCGAAAACCATCAAGGACTTCACCATCGACGAGCAGAAAAACATGATTGCGTTTTCCGGCTCGCACTTCCGCCTGCCGCTGCTGCTGCGTGTTTCCGACAACCGTGTCGAACCGCTGCCGGAAAGTGAATACTCCGCACCACTGCGCTATCAACTGGCAGATTTCGCCCCGCGCGACAACTTCATGTGGATTGACCGTTGTTACAAGATGGGCCAGCTGTGGGCACCGGAACTGGCGCTCTCCACGGACTGGTGTGTCTCTCAGGGCCAGCTTGGTGGGCAGCAAACCGTTCAGCACGTGGATAAAGCACAGTGGAAAGGCAAAGCCGCCTTTAAAGATACGATCATCGACATGGAACGCTACAAGGGCAACGTCGACACGCTAAAAGTGGTGGACAACGATATCCGCTACAAAGCCGACAGCTTTATTTTCAACGTCGCAGGCGCGCCAGAAGAAGTGAAGCAGTTCAGCGGTATTTCACGTCCTGAAAACTGGGGACGCTGGTCGAATGCGCAGCTCGGTAACGAAGTGAAAATTGAATACAAAGAACCGCTGCCACCGAAGTTCGATCTGGTGATCACCGCCAAAGCTTTTGGGCCGAACGCCAATAAACCGATCCCGGTTCGCGTGGGGAACAGCGAGCAGACGCTGACGCTGAGCAACGATGTCAGCACCACCACGCTGCATTTTGATAATCCCACCGGCAGCAATTTGCTGACCATTGCGCCACCGGACCCGCAGTCCACCAATGAAGGCAATATTCTCGGTCATTCGCCGCGCCAGTTGGGGATTGGGATGGTTGAAATTAAAGTGGTGAAATCAGAAGGGTAAAGCGGAATAACATCAGGATTTATAGGATATTGTAGGCCCGGCAAGCTTTAACGCCGCCGGGCATTTTCATCAGACGTCAGAACGTTTCCCAGTTATCACCGCTGTCCGTTACCGCGGCTTTGCGCAGCGTGGCAGGGGCTTGAGAGGACGTTTTTACGCTAGCCTGTTCACGCTTCGCCGCCAGCTGTGATTGCTGAATGCGGAACACCGCCACGGCCTGCGTCAGGCGGCTGGCTTGCTCTTCCAGCGCGGCAGCAGCAGAAGCAGACTCTTCCACCAGCGAGGCGTTCTGCTGTGTCACACGGTCCATTTCCGCCACTGCGAGGCCAACCTGGTCGATACCGCGGCTCTGCTCATCAGACGCAGAAGCAATCTCGCCCATGATGTCGGTCACGCGAGTTACCGCGTTCACAATCTCATCCATGGTTTCGCCCGCGCTTTCGACCAGCGTAGAACCCACTTCAACACGGCTAACAGAGTCTTCAATCAGACTCTTAATTTCGCGCGCTGCCTGAGCACTGCGCTGCGCAAGGTTACGCACCTCGCCCGCCACAACCGCAAATCCACGGCCCTGTTCACCTGCACGCGCGGCTTCCACCGCGGCGTTCAGTGCCAGAATATTGGTCTGGAAGGCAATGCCGTCGATAACGCTGATAATGTCGGCAATTTTCTGCGAACTGCCCGCGATATCGCGCATGGTCTGCACCACGTTATCGACCACTTTGCCGCCCTTCTGCGCGGTTTCTGAAGCGCTCAACGCCAGATGGCTGGCCTGACGGGCGTTCTCAGCGTTCTGTTTCACTGTCGCCGTCAGCTCTTCCATGCTCGCAGCGGTTTCTTCCAGAGAAGCGGCCTGCTGTTCAGTCCGAGAAGAGAGATCGTTATTGCCCATCGCGATTTCGCTGGCACCGCTGTAAATGGCATCGGCACCGTTACGCACTTCGCCTACGGTACGCACCAGTTCGCCCTGCATGTGACGCAGAGAATCCGCCAGTTGGCCCATCTCGTTGCTGCCATGCACGTCGATTGGCTTAAGCAAATCGCCGCCAGCAATATGACGAATGCTTTCGATCACGCGGGTAAGTGGGTTGATCAACGCTTTGTGGATCCCCGCCCAGACGCCGATGATCACCACCAATACCGCAAGCAGCACGCTTATCAGCACCCAGATCGCCTGGTTGTAAGAGCTGCTGTTATCCGCCACCGCAACTTCATACAGATGATCGTTTTGCTGGAAATAGCTCACGTATGCTTTCTCAAACCCATCCTGATAGCTCTGCGTTGGCTGATCGAAGAAGTCGTTGATCTTGCCCGCACCCAGCAACTGGATCAGTTCCGCCAGTGCGCCATGGTAGATATCGTAGTTACGCTTAATGTCGAGAGCCGCCGCTTCACTCTGACGAGGATCGCGTGGCTGCGCTTCATATTCCGCCCAGCGCTTCTCGGCATCGTCCAGCGATTTGCTGGCAATCTGCATCAGCTCAGCCACGGTAGCCCCGCTACCAATGTGGTTCTGATCCATCATGTAGCGGATCCCGGCGCGGTTAAGGGTATTTCGGGTTTGCAGGAGTGAAACCCAGCTGCCATTCAGCGTGGATTGCTGTTGGCGAATGGTTTGCAGAACAGTGAAGTTTTCTTTGTCGTGCTTCAGCGCGTTAAAGAACAAGCCACCTGATGTCAGTTGTAAAAGGCCAAATAAGACCAAAACCAGCACGAGGCTGGTGACAATTTTAATACGGTTTAACATTTTTTCTCTTTCCAGTGGGAAGTTAACAGTTATTCGGCCTGAGAAGAGAAAACTTTAAGGAAAAAAATGCTTTTGCTTGCTGCCTGAGCGAGCATTTCTACCTGTAATAGATTTCTTAAAGCAGAGTTTTTTAATAAATAGATTAAGGCGTTACTGCGTTGGTCCAGTCCGTTACACTGCGCCGCTCGTCAATCGACGCTGATGTCGATTGCTGGTGTGGCTACGTTTGGGAACTTTTGGGTACTTAAGGGACTAAGAGTGAGGGAACCTCAATCATATACTCACTGCGAATAACAGGATTGACCGACAGCCGCTCCGCGTAATTAACCGATTATTACCCTGGAAAAAAGCGTGCTGAAAACAAAATCGCCTGTCACCTCTTCCGTCGTCTGGCTCCTGACGACGCTGCAAATCTTGTTCCCCGTTGCCTCTTTCGCCGCCTCCGGTCACACAACCGAAGCGCCTGAAAGCTTTGCCTTAAGCGAACCCCTGACGGCTGCAGCACAAAACCTCTCGAGCCAGAGTAATGCGCCTCTCAAATCCACAGCCAAAACGCTCGCGACCGGGGCAACAGCCTCCACTGCCCAGGAATGGCTGAATCAGTTTGGTACCGCCCGTATTCAGCTCAACGTCGATGACAATGGCGATTGGGGAGACAGCTCCTTCGATTATTTACAGCCGATTTTCGACAATAAAAAGCTGACCCTGTTTGCCCAGTTAGGCCTCCGCGCCCCCGATGGACGTTTCACCAGCAACACCGGGCTTGGCGTGCGAACCTATTACGTCAATAACTGGATGTTCGGTGCCAACGTCTTCTTCGATCACGATTATGAAGGGAAAAACAGCCGCGTCGGTGTCGGCGGCGAAGCCTGGACGAATAACTTCAAACTCTCGGCTAACGGCTATGTCGGCACTACCGACTGGCATCGCTCCCGCGATTTTGACAACTACGATGAAAAACCAGCAGATGGTTTTGATGTACGAGCTGAAGGTTATTTGCCCGCCTACCCGCAACTGGGTGCCAGCGTGATGTATGAAAAATACTATGGCGATGACGTGGCGCTGTTCGACAAAGATCACCTGCAAAGCAATCCTTCCGCCGTGACCGTGGGCGTGAGCTACACGCCGGTTCCGCTGGTTACCGCGGGCGTCGATTACAAGCGCGGTCAGGATTCGCTGGACGAAGTGCATTTTTCCCTGAACTTACGTTATCAATTGGGCGAGTCCTGGCAGTCACAAATTTCGCCGGACCAGGTCGCGTTGCGTCGCAGCCTGGCAGGCAGCCGTTACGATTTGGTTGAGCGTAACAACACCATCGTGATGCAATATAAAAAGCAGGCTCAAACCGAAGAAGGTCTGGCGGACATGACCCTCAGCGTGGTGCAAAACAGCAGCCCGGCTGACGGCAAAACCGCCAATCAGGTTAGCGTGCATGCCGTCACCACCAGTGGTCAGCCAGCTAAAAACACAGCGGTAAGCTGGAGCGTCACCGGCAACGGAAAACTGAGTGCGGCAAGCAGCGTAACGGACAGCAACGGCAATGCTCAGGTCAGCGTCACCGACACCACCGCCGAAGCCGTCACTATTACCGCCACCGCAGGTTCGCTGATTCGCACCACCAGCACTTTCGCAACGTCCAGCGCAACGCTGAGTCTGGAACAGACAAAAGATAACAGCCTTGCGAATGGCGTTGATCAGAATCAGGGGCTGGTGACCGTGAAAGACAGCAATGGCAATGCGCTGTCTGGCGTGGCATTGAGCTGGAAGGTCAATAACGGCGCGACCATCGTGCAGAGCGACAGCAAAACGGACAGCCACGGGCAAGGCCGCATCAGCCTGACCAGCACCAGCGCAGGCCCGGTAAACGTCAGCGTCAGCAGCCAGAACGAATCCGCCTCAATGGCATCCCACTTCGCTGCGGCACAAGTCGCATCAGTGACCGTGACGATGAGCAGCAATAACAAGCCAGCCGACGGCACAACGCCCGCCGTGGCAAAAGCGCAGGTGCTCGACAGCAACGGGAAGCCGATGAAAGACGTCACGGTGAACTGGGCAGCGACAGGCAGTGCCATCGCCAAATCACCGACAACCGTGACCACTGACGCACAAGGCGAAGCCACATTTAGCCTGGCAGACAGCGTGATAGAAACCGTCGTGGTGACTGCTCAGGCAGGCAGTCAAACCGGGCACAGCAGCGCCGTCTTCACCACCAGCAACATCAAGGTTGCCACTATCGCGCTCACCGCAACGGGCTCCGGTAGCCAGAGCGATCCTGTGCGCTATACCGCCGTTGCCCGCAACACCGCGGGTGAAACAGTCCCAGGTGCACACGTTGTGTGGTCTGGAGGCATTGTCGAAAACCCGTCCATCATCTGTAACACCGGCGACAGCACCACCAACGGCAGCGGCAAAGCCAGCAAAAGCTGCTACAACAGCACTGCCACGCTGATTACGAATGTCACCACCAATATCGTCGTGGCACCGACTGACGTCGTGCACCCGATGGTTGAGGTCACAGACGGCGTGACGCAGGACTTTGCGCCAACGCCGTAGCCCTTTCACAGGAATATTATGTGACTGAATTCACATAATATTCCTGCTTCTTCCACCGGATAACCACTCACCGCCTCCAGCGACCACTCGTCACCCCATACAACCACTCACTCAGTTTCCCCACACCGCGCGCGCGAAGGTCTGGCACTATCGCCGCAGCATCAAAGCCACTACCTCGATTAAGCATTCGCATCATTTTATTCATTCTAAAAAAAACCGGGTTTTCACTATGGATATGAAAAAACTTCTCAAACATGTGCCCTGGGCCATCGTCGGGATCATCGGGGCATTTTGCCTGTCGGTGGTTGCGCTGCGTCGCGGGGAGCATATCAGCGCCCTGTGGATCGTCGTCGCGTCCGTGTCGGTCTATCTGGTGGCCTATCGCTACTACAGTCTCTACATCGCCCAGAAGGTGATGAAGCTCGACGAGACCCGCGCCACACCGGCGGTGATCAACAACGATGGTCTGAACTACGTGCCGACCAACCGCTACGTGCTGTTCGGCCACCACTTTGCCGCTATCGCAGGCGCAGGCCCGCTGGTTGGCCCGGTGCTTGCTGCACAGATGGGTTATCTGCCGGGCACATTATGGTTGCTGGCTGGTGTGGTGCTGGCAGGTGCGGTACAGGACTTTATGGTGCTGTTTATCTCCTCGCGCCGTAACGGTTCTTCGCTTGGCGAAATGGTGAAAGAAGAGATGGGCCGCGTGCCTGGCTCAATCGCGCTGTTCGGCTGCTTCCTGATCATGATAATCATCCTGGCGGTGCTGGCGCTGATCGTGGTGAAAGCCCTGGCTGAAAGCCCGTGGGGCGTATTCACCGTCTGCTCAACCGTGCCGATTGCGCTGTTCATGGGCATCTACATGCGCTTCCTTCGTCCGGGCCGCGTGGGTGAAGTGTCAGTTATCGGGATTGTGCTGCTGGTTGCTTCCATCTGGTTCGGTGGCGTCATCGCCCACGACCCGTACTGGGGCCCGGCGCTGACCTTCAAAGACACCACCATTACCTTCGCATTGATTGGCTACGCGTTTGTTTCTGCGCTGCTGCCAGTGTGGCTGATTCTGGCTCCGCGTGACTATCTCGCGACCTTCCTGAAAATCGGCGTCATCGTCGGTCTGGCGCTCGGCATCGTTATCCTTAATCCGGAACTGAAAATGCCTGCGGTCACGCAGTACATCGACGGCACCGGCCCACTGTGGAAAGGCGCGATGTTCCCGTTCCTGTTTATCACCATCGCTTGTGGTGCGGTTTCCGGCTTCCATGCGCTGATCTCCTCCGGCACCACGCCGAAGCTGCTGGCGAATGAAAAAGATGCGCGTCTGATTGGTTATGGCGCGATGCTGATGGAATCCTTCGTCGCAATCATGGCCCTGGTAGCAGCGTCCATCATCGAGCCAGGTATGTATTTTGCGATGAACACCCCGCCAGCAGGCCTCGGCATTACCATGCCAAACCTGCACGAAATGGGCGGTGAAAACGCAGCGATGATCATGGCACAGCTGAAAGATGCCAGCATTCACGCCGCGGCAACCGTTAGCTCCTGGGGCTTCGTGATTTCGCCTGAGCAAATCATGCAAACCGCGAAAGACATCGGCGAACCGTCCGTACTGAACCGTGCCGGTGGCGCGCCAACGCTTGCCGTCGGTATCGCACACGTGTTCCACAAAGTGCTGCCGTGGGCGGACATGGGCTTCTGGTATCACTTCGGTATTCTGTTCGAAGCGCTGTTCATCCTGACGGCACTTGACGCCGGTACCCGTGCGGGCAGGTTCATGCTGCAAGACTTGCTGGGTAACTTCGTACCATTCCTGAAGAAAACCGACTCCTTCATCGCAGGCGTTGCAGGCACCGCGGGTTGCGTAGGTCTGTGGGGTTATCTGCTGTATCAGGGCGTTGTCGACCCGCTCGGCGGCGTGAAGAGCCTGTGGCCACTGTTCGGGATCTCTAACCAGATGCTGGCGGCTGTCGCGCTGGTGCTCGGCACCGTGGTGCTGGTGAAAATGAAACGCACCAAATACATCTGGGTGACCGTGGTCCCTGCTCTGTGGCTGCTGCTGTGCACCACCTGGGCGCTCGGCCTGAAGCTGTTCAGCGCCAACCCGCAACTGGAAGGCTTCTTCTTCATGGCTAACCAGTACAAAGACAAAATTGCCACCGGTGGCGCAGACCTCACCGCCCAGCAGATTGCTAACATGAACCATATCGTGGTGAACAACTACACCAACGCGGGTCTGAGCATTCTGTTCCTGGTGGTGGTGTACAGCATCATCTTCTACGGCATCAAAACGTGGATGAAGGCTCGCAACATTGAAGCGCGCACGGACAAAGAAACCCCTTATGTTCCTGTGCCGGAAGGTGGCGTGAAGACTTCTTCACATCATTAACAGAGCTGCGGGTGGCGCGATGCTTACCCGCCCTACACTCTCCCGTAGGCCCGGTAAGCTTAGCGCCACCGGGCATTTACTTACCAGGATGAGCAATGTTTGGTAACTTAGGGCAAGCCAAAAAATACCTGGGTCAGGCGGCAAAGATGCTGATTGGCATCCCGGACTACGACAACTATGTCGAGCACATGAAAACCAATCATCCGGATAAGCCGTACATGACCTACAACGAATTCTTCCGCGAGCGACAAGAAGCGCGCTACGGCGGCAGTGGAGAAGGCGGCATACGCTGCTGTTAAAGGAGAAAGTATGACCCCGATTGCAGTCACCCTTCTGACAGGATTCCTCGGCGCAGGCAAAACCACCCTGCTGCGCCACATTCTCAACGAGCAGCACGGGTATAAAATCGCCGTCATCGAAAACGAATTTGGCGAAGTCTCCATCGACTCAGAACTGATTGGCGACCGCGCCACGCAGATCAAAACCCTGACCAACGGCTGCATCTGTTGCAGTCGCTCCAACGAACTGGAAGATGCCCTGCTGGACTTGCTCGACAGCCGCGATCGCGGTGATATCGAGTTCGACAGGCTGGTAATAGAATGCACCGGTATGGCCGATCCTGGCCCAATCGTACAAACCTTTTTCTCCCATGAGATCCTCTGCGAACGCTACCTGCTCGACGGCGTGATCGCCCTGGTCGATGCCGTGCATGCCGACGATCAAATGAACCAGTTCACCCTCGCGCAATCACAAGTGGGCTACGCAGACCGCATCCTGCTGACCAAAACCGACGTAGCGGGCGACACCGAAAAACTGCGCGAACGCCTTTCTCGCATCAACGCTCGCGCGCCTGTTTATACCGTCACCCATGGCGATATCGAACTATCACAACTGTTCAACACCAACGGCTTTATGCTGGAAGAGAACGTCGTACAACCGAAGCCACGTTTTCACTTTATGGGCGATAAACAGAACGATATTGCCTCTATCGTCGTCGAACTCGACTATCCAGTCGATATCAGCGACGTGTCACGAGTGATGGAAAACCTGCTGCTGTCGTTTGCCGACAAACTGCTGCGCTACAAAGGGATGCTGTGGATTAATGGTGAGCCCAACCGCCTGCTGTTCCAGGGCGTGCAACGCCTCTACAGCGCCGACTGGGACCGCCCGTGGGGCGATGAAACCCCGCACAGCGTGCTGGTGTTTATCGGCGTGCAATTGCCGGAAGAAGAGATTCTGGCGGCGTTTGCCGGGTTGAAACAGTAACGGCGCAGGGAAGTATCCCCTCTCCTCAATGAGGAGAGGATGGTGGGATAAAAGGAAGATTATTCGAAGAGTTCAGCGTGTGTGCCTAAATCGGTAAAAATGATCAGATGCCGGGCTTCATCGACTTTATAAACCAGCAGATAATCGCCGCCGATGTGAAGCTCTCTGTAGCCCTGCATTTCACCACTCAGAGCGTGATCGCTATATTCAGCGGGAAGTGGCTGTCCGGAAAGAACACGCGACATGATCGAAGCGGTCTCTTTCATGTCGCGGCGACCCGCTTTGTTGTAACGTTCCCAGGCTTTTATAAACGTCTTCGTATAGTCGGACCGGTAAGGAAGAGGGGCGCGTTTAGCTTTTTCCGTCATTTAAGCTGTCCATTAGCTCATCCACACCGTCAAAACGTCCATTCTGGTGTGACATCATTTCATCCGTCTCTTTCATGGCTCTGCGTAATCGGGCTGACGGATTACGTTTCACCTCAAAAGGGATCCCCTCGTTTTGTACTATTTGCTCGGCAAACAGCCGGATGGCCGTGCTCCAGTTTAACCCGCAGCTTTCGAGCACCGAGCCCGCCCGGGCCTTCAGCTCGCTATTGATTCGCGATCGAATGACAGAATCCATCGTTTCCTCCTTTGCAGTTGTAGCCACATTGTAGCCACAAAAAACGCATCAGCCCATAGAAAAGATGAAAAAAAGAGCAAAACTTATCTCCCTCACATCCGCCAGGACAGGAACTTTTTCTCCCTCTCCCTTTGGGAGAGGGCTGGGGAGAGGGGGAGCAGACCGCACAGTTGTTACATCAACGCCTCAGGCAACGTCACCACCCAAAGCTCGCTCTGCGACTCCGGTTTTTCCAGCGGCTTAATGCCGATCGTCGTCGCCACAACCTGATCATCCACGGTCAATTTCCCCTGATCGTTAACCCGATAATCTTTCAGCTTTTTCCCTTCCACCGGATCTTTCAGTGTGGTCTTCACGCCGAAGTCATTATCGTTCGCCACCGCCAGGGTTTTGCTGTCGATCAGCGCCAGCCCTTCTGCTTTTTCCTGCTGCCAGCCAAGCTTACGCAGATCGACTGCCAGCGTTTTCGTCGCTAACGTGATCCCGCGCTTCGCCAGTTGATCCGCTGTATCAAACTCAGGGTATTCGCCTGGTTTATCAAAGGCCGCCAGATCGCTCGCCTTGCTAAGATCGACTTTGTAGATGTTATTGCGCATCACATCGTTTTTATCGCCGCCCTGCTCTATCAGCAGGATGTGATTGTTATCCAGCGCCACGATGTCACCGATTTTGGCATCGCTGTTTTTGCTGTACACATCATCAATCGGGTAGCCATACATCGCCGTTTTCCCGCTCGCCGGATCAAAGCTCACCAGACGTGTAAAAACAGCCTTCTTCTTGCTCTTGCCGTCGATATCCAGCGTGCTCTGCACCGCCGCGATAATACGGCCATCCGGCATACGCGTGATGCCTTCAAAACCACGGTTCGGCTGACGCCACTTAATGATATTCGGCAAACCGCCCGCGATAGATTTCTCGCCATCCGCCGCCTGCGGGCCATGTATCGCCAGGATCTTGCCTTTGTTGTCGATATTAATCAGGAACGGGCCGTATTCATCGCACAGCCAAAAACCGCCCTTGCCGTCCGGAGTAATACCTTCGGTATCCAGCCCACGGTTATCACCGTTCAGTTTTTGCAGCGTGTCGCTCAGCGCCACTTCGTTAGTGGAGCCAATCACCCCGCTCTGCAACGGCAGGCCGTTGATCGGGCCTTTGTCATCATGCAAAGCACGCACGTCCGTCGCCTGCGCTTTGCCGTTTTCCACACGAATGGAAAGCAACTGCGGCGCAAAATCCGGCGTCACGAAAATCTTGGCTTCCTGTTTACCGACATTCGGCGAATCCGCATTGGGGCCACGATCCGTCACCGTCGCAAACGTCAGCGCATCGCCCTGCTTACCGGTAAACAGCAATCCAGAGCCAATCCCGACCGGCAGCCCATTAGGAAAAGCAGAGGCAAAAGCGCCGCTGTAATTGATGTGCGACCCTTCCGGGAAGCTCACCACATAACGTTCAGCGGTCGGTTCCACAGCCAGAGCAGGAAGAGAGAAAGCGGAGAGTAAAGCCAGAGAGATGAGTTTTAATTTCATGTTTTTCGTTTCCTTAACAAATGACGAAAAACATAGAGAAGGGAGATGACAGAAAAATGACACGATTTGACCTGCCCGAAATTCTAAAAAGAACCTCGCCTGTTTTTGAAATAATAAAAATCATATTCACCAAACAGATCATTTACACCTGATAAATCACTGGAAATTATACCTAAGCCATTGTTATTTATCGCTTTTCAATAAATAAATACCATGCAACTCCGTTTCCGTAATTTTATTCATCAGCAGGATAGACATTGCTCCGGGGAGCAGAGAGCCAAATGGAAAATCCCGGCTTTATTGATATGAACGGCGCAGCCAAGAGTCACGACCAATCTCATCAAGTCGATGCAATTCAGCAGGAACTTAGCGAGGAAGACACTCGTCAGCTTATTGATACTCAATTATGCAAAGCAGGATGGGAAGCTGACAGCAAGCGCCTGACATACGCACGAGGGGTGGTCCCTGAAAAGGGGCGAAATTTGGCTATTGCGGAATGGCCTACTGGTCTTGACGAAACAGGGAAAACGGGTTTTGCCGATTACGTCTTATTTATTGGGTTAAAGCCAATCGCTATTGTCGAAGCCAAACGTAACAACATCGATGTCAGTGCAAAACTGGCAGAATCCTATCGCTACAGTCAATGCTTTGATAACCAGTTCCTGAACCAGACACTCCAGTCACATTTTCCCTCTCATGAACTCCATGAAAATATCAGAAAAAGTGACGCGAAAGAAAGCCTGATACACTGTATATTCAACGCGCCTTCGGGTGCGTTTTTCATTATTAAATCCATCTGAACACATTAAGAAAAAACATAATAATAAAAGCCAATAAACGCCGAATTAAAAGAAAAAAATACCCCATTTAAAGATGGCTTTTATCCCCCCCACTGGATAAAGTAACAGTGAAATAAAAAAGACGCGAAACGAAGGTGCAGCAACACCCTCGCCCGCTAACCAAAAACCCTATTTCAAGAGAATAGAAATTATGGCTGAAATGAATCGTATAGAAGAGTGGATGAAACCGGTAGTGTTTCCTTCCAATTTGCGCAGTTATACCGTCTCTTATGTGAGCACGGCTTCAAAAACCGACAAAACCCCAGCGATTATTCTGCGCGGGCAGTGGCTGGAAAAAGCCTTTTTCCCGGCAGGGCGCAAAATTGAAGTCCGAGTGATGGACGAATGTATCGTCATTACCGCCAAAACCCTCAAGCCCACGCTGGAAGACACCATGTTCCGCATTCAGCAGCTCTCTGAACGCAAGCAGCAGCAAATCATGGAAATGATCGAGATGGTGGAGAGCAGCAAAAACACCTTTAACTGATCGCTCTACGGATCCGGGAGGTTAAGCCTCCCGGTATCATTGTGGGTATGTTGAGGACAAGTCACTTCGCTACTATGCCGTCACTCGTTCATTCCAGGCATCTGTATACTGAATATTCCCGTCACAATATTTCCATGTAATTTTTTCGTAGCGGAATTCAACTCGCTCCATGTGATTACATTTTTCAACAGTCTTCGTGTTGTACATCACCGGTGTCACGGCAACGATTTTTACGCCTTCAAGTAACATATTGAAGTACTCAACTTCCTGTCCTGCATCATTAATTTCATACCATTTAATCTCAGCGGATTGCAGCGACTGACCTGTTGCCACCGCTTTGTAGAGATACGGCGTTGAGCTATCGAACTCTTTTTCAATAATCATGGGGGCGTGAATACGCGTACCGGTGATCTTTCCCGTATTATTATCAGTAGGAATATGCAAACCATGACCAAAGCCGATAATTTCTATGCTATCTTCCCGATGCGCAACGTCACATGATCCTTTGATCAGCGAGCCGCCATCATCTTTGAGCCATAGGTGAGAAGGGATTGCCATTTTTCAAACTCCTTTTATTCATCATAAAGCCAGTAACCAGCTTTAGCTGATTCCACCAGCATCTTTAACGTTAACGGTTCCGGCTCGATCCATTTCCACTTATTCTTTTTTGAGCGTAAGAAGTTCAGTGGCATAAAGACTTCCTCATTAGGCCAGTACTTTATGAATGAAAAATGCCGTTTATCTACGCCAAACAAAGTAAAATATTGCTCTACTATTTCCACTGCATCTTCATTCGCCCATGGAAATTTCCCAGTGGACAAACTGGTTTCCATAGTCAGCTCAGGTCGTCTAAACAAAGGAAACATTGGCTTATTCCAGTTTTTTTTGTACCAGTCTATTACCCTTTGTTCTACGTCATTTATCTCTGTCATTAAGCACCTACCACAGACGATCTGAAGGATGTACAATCGTGTTATATTTATTGACTGATTTAAACATGATAACTGACACATCGACCGCAAGGATCACCCAACCTACCACTGGAATAGTTCTTCCTACGAAAGTTCCTAACCTTTGGGTCATGATTCGTTTCACATTTGGCGGAAACCCAACCCACGTAGGCAATCGAACGGGCAGCATGCGATCACGAAAAAGCTTTCTTGAGTATATTGATGCGACTGATGTTCCTGGCGTTGCGCCCGCAAATTTCCCTGCCACGGTCACACTGTTTGACCCCAGATAAATGCCCGTTACTGCGGCGATATCTGAGATACCGAAATGGTCGAGCGTTTCATCTATGGTTATCCAGAAAAATAACTCGCCAGCACTCAGATTAGAAGAGCCATCATAAAAATAGGTTCCGTTGAGTTCCTCTACCGTATCCATTCGAGAGTCCTTATTTACAATGAACCGATAGAATATCGTTTTATTTCAATCGAGGCGAAGTTTTTTTCCTTTACGACACATAATGTCCATAACATTAATTTTTACTTCACAGTTATTTAGCTGGGGTAAATAAGGCGTTCAGCCATATCCTGTTATTAATGGTTCATTTAATAACTCCGATCGGTGGCTGCGCGTTCACCGGGGCTAACCCCACACCCTTCCCCACAGGCAAAACCAACCTCCCCCATCTGTTCTATATTTCTATCAGGCCACAACCAACAGGATTCCCCATGGATCAGATGGCGCAGGCAGCGGATAGCACGACGGAGCAGAAAACGCCCGGCACAGTGTGGCTGGCGGGCGGCGCGCTTGGTGTGGTGTTTGGCGATATCGGCACCAGCCCGTTGTATACCCTGAAAACGGTGATCCTGCTGACCGGCAGCAGCCCGACGCCGCCGCTGATCCTCGGCTTACTTTCTCTGATTATCTGGACGCTGATCCTGGTGACCTCGGTGAAATACGCGGCGTTTGCCATGCGCTTTGATAACCGTGGTGAAGGCGGGATCATGGCGCTGATGTCGCAGCTTCAGCATCTGCGTAAAGGGCGTGCGCTGATCATCTTTGCCGGGCTGCTGGGTGCCGCGCTGATTTATGGCGATGGCGCGATTACGCCCGCGATTTCAGTGCTCTCGGCGCTGGAAGGGCTGAATATTGTCTTCCCGGAAGCTCAGCATTTGGTGCTGCCTGCTGCGGTCACGATCCTCGTTGCGCTGTTTGCCATTCAGCCTTTTGGCACGGCGAAAATTGGCAGAGTCTTTGGCCCGATTATGACACTGTGGTTCATGGTGATTGCTGCGCTGGGCGTCTGGGGCATTCTTCAGCACCCGACGGTGTTGCTGGCGATCAATCCCTGGTACGGCTTCCACTTTTTGCTTTCAAACGGGCTGGTCAGTTTTTTAGTGCTGGGCGGCGTGTTTCTCTGCGTGACGGGTGCGGAAGCGCTGTATGCCGACATGGGGCATTTCGGCAAAAAACCTATCTGGCTGGCGTGGTACGGCATGGTGTTTCCCGCCCTGGTGCTGAACTATGCCGGTCAATCGGCGCTGCTGCTCTCCGGCGCGGATATCTCGCACAACATCTTTTTCCGTCTTTGTCCGCCCGCGATGCAAATCCCCCTGGTGATCCTCGCCACGCTCGCCACCATTATCGCCAGCCAGGCCATCATCACTGGCGCTTTCTCGATGACGCGCCAGACTATCCAGCTTGGCTGGCTGCCGCACTTGCGCATCAAGCAAACCGCGGCGGATAACTACGGCCAGATTTATATCGGCATGGTCAACTGGCTGTTGATGGTGGCGACTGTGTTCCTGGCTGTGTTCTTCAGGTCTTCCGATAACTTAGCGGCGGCTTATGGCATCGCAGTGTCGCTGACCATGCTGATGACCTCCGGCCTGCTGTATGTGGCGATGCGCCAGATTTGGCACTGGAGCAAGCTCGCCAGCACGTCAGTCGCCCTGCTGTTCCTCGTGATTGATACCAGTTTCCTGATAGCGAACCTGATCAAGGTGCTGGACGGCGGCTACATTCCGCTGCTGCTGGCGGCGATGATTTGTACGGTGATGATCGTCTGGCACCGCGGGATCAACGCCACGCTCGATGCCATCAACGAAAAAGAGATGCCGCTCGAAACCTTCTTCAACAAGCTGCGCGATAACAACATTCCCCGCGTGCCCGGTTCGGCGGTGTTTTTGACACGTTCAAAAAACGGCGTGCCGCCGGTGATGCGCTGGCATGTCGCCCGCAATCGCTCATTGCAGGAGAACGTGCTGACGCTGACCATCTCCGTGCTTAACGTCCCGCGAATCACTCACTTAAATCGTCTGGTGATCACCAGAGTCGCCCCGAATTACTGGCGTGCTGTTGCGTATTACGGCTTTATGGAACACCCGAACATTCCGGCGCTGCAAAGCGAAATCACCAGCCGCCGCTGCCCGTTTGAACTGGAGGATGCCACCTATTATCTCGGCCACGAAACCATTGTCGGGCGCGAGAACGGGCAGGGTATCGCCAAATGGCAGCGCAGTTGTTTTGCCTTTATGGCGCGCAACTGCACCCACGCGACGCACTACTATCATCTGCCTGCCGATCAGGTCGTTGAAATCAGCCGACGGGTGGCGATTTAGTCGCGTTTTTTGCACTCCCCTACCGTCGCGCTCTATGCTTAGGCCATGGACAAAATAGCTGAACTCAAACGCGCCAAACTGCTGGCGCTCTCACTGCTGCTGATTGCTGCAGCGATTTTTATCACCACGTTGTTCCTGCCACCTGCGCCGTGGGTCGGGGCGCTGAAGGCCATTTCGGAAGCGGCGATGGTCGGTGCGCTGGCCGACTGGTTTGCGGTGGTGGCTCTGTTTCGGCGCGTGCCGCTGCCGTTTATCTCTCGCCACACGGCGATCATTCCACGCAATAAAGACCGGATTGGCGACAATCTCGGGCAGTTCGTGCAGGAAAAATTTCTTGATACCCAGTCGCTGGTGAATCTGATTCAGAAGCACGAACCGGCGCTGATGATTGGCAACTGGTTCAGCCAGCCCGATAACGCACAGCGTGTGGGTCAGCACTTGATCAAGGTGATGGGCGGTTTTCTGGAACTGACCGATGACTCACGTATTCAGGGCTTGCTCAAACGCGCGGTGCACAAGGCAATTGATAAAGTTGACCTGACGGGTACCAGCGCGCTGATGCTGGAAAGCATGACCAAAAACAACCGTCACCAAAAGCTGCTGGATGCACTGATTGCCCAGTTGATTGCGCTGCTCAAGCGCGAAAGCAGCCGCGAATTTATCGCCCGGCAAATCATTCACTGGCTGGAGAAAGAGCACCCGCTGAAAGCCAAAGTGTTGCCCACCGAGTGGCTGGGCGAGCACAGTGCGGAGATGGTGACTGAAGCGGTCAATACGCTGCTCGATGACGTCAGTCAGGACAGCGCCCATCAGGTACGCCAGGCTTTTGATCGCGCGGTGTTGAAGCTTATCGATAATCTGAAAGCGGACCCGGAAATGGCCGCCAAAGCCGAAAACATTAAGCGCTACCTGAAAAACGATGAGACGTTTAACCGCTATCTCGGCGAGATGTGGGCCGACCTGCGTCAGTGGCTGAAAGAAGATCTTAGTGCGCAAGACTCTCGCGTGCAGAAACGGATTGCCGAAGCCGGATTGTGGCTGGGTGAAACGCTGGTGACCGACGAAGCGCTGCGTGCGTCGCTCAACGGCCATCTGGAGCAGGCAGCCCGCCGGGTTGCACCGGAGTTCGCCACCTTCCTGACGCGCCACATCAGCGACACGGTAAAAAGCTGGGATGCGCGCGATATGTCGCGCCAGATTGAGCTGAACATCGGCAAAGATCTCCAGTTTATCCGCATTAACGGCACGCTGGTTGGCGGCACGATCGGCCTGATCTTGTGGGGGTTATCGCAACTGCCTGCGTTGGTGATGCCTTTGATTCGGTAAGGTGACGGGGCCTGCGCCCCGTCGGTTTCTTTTACTGCTGAGCCCGCAATAACACGCCCTTCAGCTGTAGCTCAATATGCTGAGCCACGAACTTATCGAATTTGAGGTTTTCCGCCTCAACATTCAGTCGTCCAAACAGTACAAGCGCGGTTGTCACGACGATAACGAGCACATCACAAGGTGATATTTTCATTACCCTGCCTCCCTGCAAGGTCAGCTCACCGAGGCTAATCCGGGCGTTCACGACGATTGCAATCAAAGTTGCGGATTTCGATTGCCTGAGCTGACCCGGTTGACTGGCTTTCATACCCGGCGGGAGCTACCCCGTTGAAAGGCCCATGGCAAGGACTGCCTCACCAGTCATACGCACGGAGTTAACGTATGACTGGTGAGCAGAGCACTTGCTACCGGGCAGCTCAGTTTCTTCATCCACGGACATATTCTGCCTGTAGACCACAAAATTAAAATGGTTATTTCGGGAAGCAGCTTCACGTTTTCAGCTGAAAGTCGGTTGCAACACGCAAGCAAATCAGTACACTTCACGTTGTGGGTTTCGATTGCCTGAGCTAGTGCAGCATCCGGGCTTAACTTCCCCGAATGGACAGGCCGCTAACCTGTCAGCACAGTAAAAAAGCCGCTTTCAAAGCGGCTTTTTTACGTCTGCTTTCCGGTAGTTAGCCGTAATCATTACGACGTAACCCGATGTCCTTCAGCTGTTCATCGCTGAGTTTATCCAGCACCCGCCGCGTCTGGTGGGCACGCCAGCTCTGTCTTACCCATCGGCCCATCAGCACGAAAATCTGAAACGGCGCTTTTGCTCTGTTCTCGTAAAATTCCATCCTGCACCTCCCCACGCTGTCGATGGCTTATCATCGCCGGAGCGGCCTTTACAATACAGATGCAAAATGTACTTTTATTTAACATACAGATTCGCTAAAACAGGGTCTGAACGGCATTCTGGCGGCCAATCTGTACTGGTTTTGGCGTCTGTATGGTGAAAATTGGGGATACAGCAATGATACGTTATCAGCATCTGGCGAACCTGCTCGCCGAGCGAATCGAACAAGGGCTGTATCGCCAGGGCGAAAAACTGCCTTCGGTGCGCGCACTCAGTCAGGAACACGGTGTCAGCATCAGCACCGTCCAGCAGGCTTATCAGACGCTGGAAACCTTGCAGTTGATCACCCCGCAGCCACGCTCGGGCTACTTTATTGCCCCGCGCAAAGCCCAGCCGCCGGTGCCCGCCATGACTCGCCCTACCCAGCGCCCAGTGGAGATCACGCAATGGGATCAGGTGTTGGATCTGATGAGTGCTCGCGGCGATAAGGCGATCACCGCGTTTGGCGGCGGTTCGCCGGATGTTTCCCAGCCAAGCCTGAAACCGCTGTGGCGTGAAATGACCCGCGCGGTGCAGCACGGGGCTAACGACATTTTCAACTACGACACCCTGCCCGGCCGCCGCGAACTGCGCGAACAAATCGCCCGTCTGATGCTGGATGGCGGCACGGTGGTCACCGCCGACGATATCGTTATCACCAACGGCTGCCATGCCGCGCTGGCCGTTGCGCTGCTGGCGGTATGCCAGCCGGGCGACATTGTGGCGGTGGAATCCCCTTGTTATTACGGCACCATGCAGTTGCTGCGCGGCTACGGGATCAAAACGATCGAAATCCCAACCGACTCACAAACCGGGATCAGCATAGAAGCACTGGAACTGGCGCTGGAGCAGTGGCCGATCAAAGGCGTTATCCTGGTGCCGAACTGCAACAATCCGCTGGGATTTATCATGCCCGATGCGCGTAAACGGCAGATCCTTTCTCTCGCACAACGCCACGACATCGTCATTTTTGAAGATGATATCTATGGCGAGCTGGCGAACGACTATCCGCGCCCAAGCACCATTCGATCGATGGATATCGACGGTCGTGTGCTGCTGTGCAGCTCTTTCACCAAGACCGTTGCGCCGGGGCTGCGCGTGGGCTGGATTATTCCGGGCCGCTATTACGACCGCGTGCTGCACATGAAATACGCCACCAGCGCCACCAACGTGCCGGTGACGCAGCTTGCCGTCGCGGCGTTTATCCGTGAAGGGCATTACCATCGCCATCTGCGACGGATGCGCCAGCTTTATCACAGCAATATGGAAACCTACACCTGTTGGATCCGGGAGTATTTCCCCTGCGGGATCTGCGTCACCCGGCCGCAAGGTGGCTACATGCTGTGGGTCGAATTGCCAGAAAAGGTCGATATGGTGTGTGTCGCAAAACAACTGTGCGAGCTGCGCATCCAGGTCGCGCCCGGTTCACTGTTTTCAGCCTCGGGGAAATACCGAAACTGCTTACGCATCAACTGCGCTCTGCCCACCAACGATAAACACCGTGAGGTCATGGAAAAACTGGGCGAGGCGATTCATCTGGCGATGGAGTAAGGCGTTCGCAGCCCAAACCGACTGCGAACGTTTAAAGAGCTCAGCCAGACACCGTATTAGTCGGCCATTGTTTGAAGACATTCGCCACCGCATGATTCACATCTGACGTGGTGAGTGCTTGATTATAGCCGGGCGAAAATTGGCTGATCGCGCCCTGCCAGACCTGCTGTTTTTTCTGCGGGTCGACCACGTCAATCACCAGGCTGTTTTCCGTCCACTGTTCCGGCATCCGGTCGTAGTTTTGCCATTGCCATGCGCCGCCCCAGCCGACAAACGCCGGGGAAAGGCCGTATTCCATACCGTCTTCAAGTTGGGAATGGGTGTAGATAATCAGGTCGGGCTTATCGCTGCGCTGATAGCCGCGCTGCGCCATCTGCAGGCCAATCGCATCCTGCAAATATTTCTGCTGTAGCGTGAGATAACGCCCTGCGCCTGGTTGGGCGAAATTATACGTCTGGTAGTGGGTAAAGTTAACGCTGTGGTCATAGTCACTTTGCACGGTAGGCTCATTGGCACAGCCCGCCAGGGCGAGACACAGTGTCGCCAGCGAAAGAGAATGCGCGATACGCATAGTGGCCTCCGAAGAGAAAAAGAAAGGAAAACCATTCTTTGCAGATATAAATAAGCATAGCTCGTCCATCCTGCGCAGAATCGATGCTACGTAAGCAGAAGTAAGAAAGTTCATTCAGTGATGAACACGTTCCGGGCCCAGAAACAGATGTTAATTAACTGCCCGGAAAGCCGTTTGAAGCGCTCAGGTAATTGTTCTAAGGTGTAGGAAAATTCTCACACCTGCAAAAGTTGACCCACCATGACCCTCACCCCCACACCGCATGCCGATGACCCTTTCCAGCTGACGCTGGATAAAATCATGGAATTAAAACCGCTGGACAGTCTTGAGCGGTTAATGGCGGCGCTGTTGCCGGAAGCGGAGAAAATTGTCGCCCGTCGGCCACGCAGTTTTCAAAAAAATGGCCCGGAAATTTACCTGCTCACAGAAGGTAATTTTTGGCTGCATCGCCGGGCTGACGATCTGCAAATGAGCATGGCGAAAGCCCCGCATATTTTTGGTCTGGCCGAACTCGCTATCCCGGTGGGCGACATCACCTATGTGAAGTTTGCTGCCGACTGCGAAGTTTTTGCCCTTTCAGGCGCCAAAGCTCAGGCGCTTTTCAATCAACAGCCTGAACTGTGGCAGGATGTCGCGAAAGTCCTTGCATACCATCTGCATTTTTCCAGCTGGCGAGATTTGCATCTGCTGAACGACAACGCTTACGACACCATTCGCGGCAAGCTGCTGGAGCTGGAAAAACACGACGAAACACTGCGCAAAAACACCACCATCCTCAATTACATTCTTGGCTCGACCAAGCTGTCGCGCAGCACCATTTTACGGGTGTTAAAAGACCTGACGGAGGGCGGTTACGTGGAAGCGCAACGGGGCAAACTGGTGAAAATCGTTCACCTGCCGCTGCGCTATTAAGATGTTTTATCGGCGGCCAAAGCGCCGCATCACCACCACGTAAAACACTGGCACGAAGAAAATCGCCAACAGCGTGGCGCTGATCATCCCGCCCATGACGCCTGTCCCTACCGCATTTTGCGCGCCGCTGCCCGCACCGTTGCTGACGACCAGTGGCAAAACGCCAAGAATAAAGGCCAGCGAGGTCATCAGAATCGGACGTAAACGCATCCGCACCGCTTCCAGCGTGGCTTCCATTAACGCTTTGCCTTCTTTTTCCATTAGATCTTTGGCGAACTCGACAATCAGAATCGCGTTCTTCGCCGACAGCCCGATGGTGGTCAACAACCCGACCTGGAAGTAAACGTCATTGCTGAGCCCGCGGAACGTCGCCCCGAGCAACGCGCCAATCACGCCTAACGGCACGACTAACATCACCGCGAACGGCACCGACCAGCTCTCATAAAGCGCTGCCAGACAAAGAAACACCACCACCAGCGAAATCGCGTACAGCGCAGGCGCCTGGTGCCCCGAAAGCTGCTGTTGATAGGACATGCCCGTTCACTGATAGCCAAATCCTTGTGGTAATTTGGCGGCCAGTTTTGCCATCAACATCATCGCCTGACCAGAGCTGCGGCCCGGAGCTGGCTCACCCAATATTTCCATCGACGGCTGGCCGTTGTAACGCTCCAGACGTGGCGAACCGTATTCCCATTTGGCGCTGGCGAACGCCGAGAACGGCACCATCTGGTTATGTTTGCCCTTCACATACCAGCTGTTGATATCGTCCGGCAGCATGCGGAAATCTTCATCCGCCTGCACGTAGACTTTTTTCACTCGCCCACGGTCGAGGAAGTCATTCACATACGTGCCGCCCAGCGCCGTAGAAAGAGTGTTGTTGATGGCATCGTTGCTGACGCCCAACGCCTCGGCTTTATCCTGGTCAATCTCAAGCTTCATCTGCGGCGCATCTTCCAGCCCGTTCGGGCGGATTTTGGTCACCACATTGGGGAACTTATGCGCCATAAACAGCAGCTGATTACGGGCTTTGGTCAGCGCCGCGTGGCACTGATTGGCCTTGTCGATAAGCTCGAAGTCGAAGCCCGTCGCCGTGCCTAAATCCGTTATCGCAGGCAGGTTGAAAGCGAACGCTACGCCGTCTTTTACCGTGTGAGCGAACGTCTGGTTGGCACGATGAATAATCGCCTCCACGTGATTCGCCGCCCCGCTGCGTTCGCTCCAGTCTTTCAGGCTGACAAACGCCAGGCCGTTGTTTTGGCCGTTGCCGTTAAAGCCAAAGCCCGCCACGGTAAACACCGAATTCACGTTGGCCTTTTCCTGGTGCAAATAATAGTGCGTGACGGTATCGAGACTCGCCTGAGTGCGCGCCTGCGTGGCCCCGGACGGCAGTTGCACCATGTTCATAAACACGCCCTGATCCTCATCCGGCAGGAATGAAGTGGGCAGCAGGATAAACATCGCCGCCATTCCCAGCACGATAACGACATACAGCGCCATCATGCGCCCGGTTTTGCGCAGAACTCGCCCGACGCTGTCCTGATAGTGATCGGTACTCTTGTCGAACAGGCGATTGAACCAGGCGAAGAAGCCTTTTTGCGGCGCGTGATTCCCCGGTTTGAGCAACGTGGCGCACAGCGCAGGCGTGAGGATCATCGCCGTCAGCACCGACAGCACCATCGCCGACACAATGGTCACCGAGAACTGGCGGTAAATCGCGCCGGTAGAGCCGCCGAAAAACGCCATTGGGATGAAGACCGCTGACAGCACCATGGTGATGCCGACCAGCGCGCCCTGAATTTGCCCCATGGATTTGCGCGTCGCTTCTTTGGGCGACAGCCCTTCTTCCATCATCACGCGTTCGACGTTTTCGACCACCACGATGGCGTCGTCCACCAACAGCCCAATCGCCAGCACCATGCCGAACATCGTCAGGGTGTTAATCGAAAACCCGCAGGCCGCCAGTACCGCGAAGGTACCGAGTAAGACCACAGGCACCGCGATGGTCGGGATCAGCGTCGCTCGCAGGTTTTGCATAAACAGATACATCACCAGGAACACGAGGATTATCGCTTCCAGCAACGTCTTCACCACTTCGTGAATGGAGATTTTCACGAACGGCGTGGTGTCGTAGGGATAAACCACTTTCATGCCCTGCGGGAAGAATGGCTGAAGCGTGTTGATTTCATC
The DNA here is from genome assembly GCF_044900545.1 of Scandinavium sp. NPDC088450. Lineage (NCBI taxonomy): Bacteria > Pseudomonadati > Pseudomonadota > Gammaproteobacteria > Enterobacterales > Enterobacteriaceae > Scandinavium > Scandinavium sp. NPDC088450. Next base: position 134,524 of record NZ_JBJDNI010000008.1, read on the forward strand.
CTTTACCGCCTGTGCGGTATCCAGCGCGTTCGCGCCAGTCGCGAGTTTAATGCCCAATCCGGCGGCAGGCCGTCCGTTGTATTCAGCGCTGGTGCTGTAGTTTTCACTGCCAAGCTCGATGCGTGCCACATCACGCAGGCGAACCTGAGAGCCATCTTCATTCACACGCAAAATGATATTGCCGAACTGCTGCGGCGAGCTCAGGCGAGTCTGAGCGATGATCGACGCATTCAGGCGCTGAGACTGTGGCGCAGGCAACGCGCCAAGCTGGCCGCCCGCAATCTGGTTGTTCTGCGATTTTATCGCTCGCACCACATCTTCAGTGGTGAGCTGATAGTTGTTGAGCTTGTTCGGATCAAGCCAGATACGCATGGCGTACTGCGCACCAAACAACTGAACCTGACCCACGCCCTGCGTACGGCTGACAGGATCTTGTACTGTTGAAGCGACGTAATCCGCCAGGTCAGCCTGGGTCAGCGAACTGCCTTTTTCACCGGTAAAGCCCACCACCATCAGAAAGCCGCTGCTGGCTTTCTGCACGTTGATCCCCATGCTCTGCACGGTTTGTGGCAACAGCGGCATCGCCAGTTGCAGCTTGTTCTGTACCTGCACTTGTGCGATATCCGGATCGGTGCCGTTGGTGAACGTCAAAGTCACCGTGGCATTGCCCATCGCATCGCTGTTGGAAGACATGTACATCAGGCCATCAAGCCCATTCATTTTTTGCTCGATAACCTGCGTGACGGTGTCTTCCACCGTTTTCGCATCCGCGCCAGGGTAGCTCGCGGTTATCTGCACCGCAGGCGGTGCGATGGTTGGATATTGCGAGACCGGCAGTTTGAGGATCGACAACCCGCCCGCCAGCATCAGCACAATGGCGATAACCCAGGCAAAAATGGGACGGTTGATAAAGAAATTCGACATCGCTTATTTCCCCGCCCCGTTGGCCCACGCCGCCATGCTGTCGTCTTCCGTGGCTTTCACCGGCATGCCCGGGCGCAACATCAACTGACCTGTCACAATCACTCGATCGCCAGCTTTCAGCCCAGAAGACACACGCCACTGGTTGCCCATCGCTTGCGCGGCGGTCACTGGGCGTAACTGCGCCTTATTGTCTTTGTCGACAACCAGAGCGGTAGCATCGCCACGTGGTGTCCGCGTGATCGCCTGTTGCGGTACCAGCAAGGCGTTTTCACGAATGCCTTCCGTCAGGTGCGCACGCACAAACATGCCCGGCAACAGAACGTTATCCGCATTTGGGCAAACCGCACGTACGGTGATGGAGCCCGTCGTTTGATCAACGGTCACATCCGAGAATTCGAGCTGACACTGCTGCGGATAAAGCCGCCCATTGTCCATTTGCAGCATCACGTCGGCTTTGCCGTCTTGCTGTTTAATTTCACCGTTTTCCAGCTCGTTTTTAAGGCGCAGATAGTCGTCGCTGGATTGCGTGACATCGACATACACCGGGTCGAGTTGCTGAACTGTCGCCAGGGCAGACGACTGCCCGTTGGTCACCAGCGCGCCTTCTGTGACGCTGGATTTACCTATCACGCCCGAAATCGGAGAAGTCACGCGGGTATAGTTGAGATTGATTTGCGCGGTTTGCACTTCTGCCGAAGCCGCCACCACCTGAGCATCCGCCTGCTGTGCGTTGGCAACGGCAGTGTCGTAATCCTGCTGGCTGACGTAATGCGTTTTGATCAGTTTTTGATAGCGGTTTGCAGTCAGGTGCGCCTGAGTGGCTGCTGCTCTGGCTTTCGCTAAATCCCCTTTGGCGCTGTTGAGCGCCGCCTGATAAGGCGCAGGGTCGATTTGGTACAACGACTCGCCTTCCTTAACGTGGCTGCCCTCAACAAAATTGCGCTTGAGGATAATGCCGTTCACCTGCGGGCGAACGTCCGCCACCCGAAACGCCGACACGCGGCCTGGCAATTCGGTTTGCACGGGAAGAGGCTGGGCGCGAAGTGTCACCACTCCCACAGGATGAGGGGCTGCGCTGGCTGAAGGGGCTGCGGTGCGATCGCAAGCTGTTAAGAGCATGGCGCATGACATGAGCAGGCCACCAGCAAAAGCTCTGTGAAGCGTATTCATCATAATTCCGCCTGATAAGTCCGAGAATATTGTTATTTATTGCGAGCCACGGACTATACAAAATAAGGCACCGGGAAAGAGTTTCATTTGGGACTAATGAAACGTTGCCGGGAAATCACCAGCCGAATTACCTTATTTCCGGCGTCGGAGAGTTTATTTCTGGCGGCGTGACAGACTGCATCATCATGCAGGTACTTAAACCTTGAAAGTCCGATTCCTCTGCCGCTAAGGGCTTTTGCGGCAGAGGCTTTTTCAGACTAAAGGGCAGAACAACAAAGGAGTCAACCATAATGAAATTCCCAACGATTATTCTGGGTCTCTCAACTTTTATTTTTTCGGGCATGACGCTGGCCGCAGAAGCTCCGACCAAACCGGAAGAAATGAACAGTATTTTAAATCTGAATAAGCAACAAAAAAGCCAGCTGATTAAACTGCATGCCACCGCAGAGCAGTGCATGAATAATATCGATGCCGGAAAATATCAGCCGCGCCTGTTCCTGGAGATGGTGAAGAAAGGCAAAGTGGACGACGCCGTGTTTGAACAACAAATGGCCGTACAAAACACCCTTCACACCCAGGCAGCGCACTGCAAAATCAGCTACTACACCAGCATCAGCAACATGCTGACGCCAGAGCAGAAGCAGAAGCTGGTTGAGCTTTACCAGCAGAACCTGAAGTAATCCCGCCCTCTTTTCCTCTTTTATCAGCATGTTGAAGGGAAACGTCGCGTTTCCCTTTATTCGTCGTAAAACACCATCCCCGCATAGGGTTTTTCGCGACACGCTGCCAGACGTTGCGCCAGGCTACCAACATGCAGCTCTAGCTTATGGCCGTCCGGGTCGAGGAAATAGTACGACGCACCTTCGCTTTTATTGTCTTTCCACACCACCGCGCCCTGTGCGACCAGCCCTGCCACCGTTTGCTCAAAGTCTTCCTCAGACACGCTGAAGGCGTAATGGGTGTAGTCGCTGTTCTCAGCCACATGGGTATCTACGGAAAGGCAAAACCACAGCTCGCCACAGCTAAAGTAAGCCCCATTGTCCCAACGTGCGTGCAGGCGCAGGCCGGGTAACGCCCGATAAAAACGCAGGCTACGTTCAAGGTCGGTGACAGCAAGTGTCAGATGATTCAGGCCATTTAGCATCTTGTTCTCCTGTTGCATGCCCTTATTGAAGCGAATTCCAGGCTTCTGTCCAGGACATTTCCCCCTGAGCACGGTGAGGCACACGCAACAAAACATCGCCAAAAGACAATCGACAGTGAAATATGTTTTTACGTCAGCTTTTGAAGGGCTTTGTAGAGTTTTTTCTGTTGAGCTTTCGTTTAATTTCAAAATAAAAGATCGTGCGACCTTTTATTGCTCAAACTTCACACAATTTAACAAAAGATTCGAAAGTTAATAATTTCATGCCGTATAAGAATTTTCTTACAAAGCATTAAACCTGCTTACACATCAAGCCTAATATACTGATTAACAATCACTAATTGCAGTTAATCTACGAATAGCATCGAGAATATTCCCAACTCTGTCACAAACGCGTTACCAACCCTAAAAACATGGATGATATGTAAAATTTCGGATCGTAATCAGATCTAAATTTGTGTAAATATTGACTCAAGATAGTTATTGGAAAACCATGTTTACGATGCGTATTGATCCAGATCAATTTATTGCGTTTATAAAATTTTATCTTTATTTAAGCAAAACCTTCTTATAAAAAGCTAACATTCGCTAAGTTATCGGTAACGAAAAGTGCGGAGCCAGGTAGCGACCCAGAAAAAGAATTTATTCACTACAAATAAATAATGGTAGAAAATTCCTATTATTGTGCATTAAAAACTTGCCGTATATCATATTCACCGTAAACCGGCGAAATTTATCTCTTATATATCTTAATAAGAGCGGTACCCTATACCGTTTAATAAATATCGCCATTGTCAGTCCATTTATATTCAACCCAACAGGGAATTATCATGCGTAAATACACAACGGCTCTTTCAGCTGCAGCTCTGGTTGTTTCTTCTGCCTTCACTGCGTCTGTTTTCGCGGCGGATGGAACCATTACAATTAACGGGAAAATCACCGACACCACCTGCACCATCTCTGTTGATGGCGGCAGCAACGACGCGACCGTAACGTTGCCAACCGTGTCTTCCACCTCACTGGCCGCTTCCGGTCAGACTGCGGGCGCAACTCCGTTCAATATTTCTCTGAGCAACTGTTCAGGCACTTCATTGAACACCGCCAGCACCTATTTTGAGCCAGGCGCTTATGTCGACAGCGTTACCGGTCGTCTGAATATCGACTCCACCGCGTCTGACGCCGCCACCAACGTTCAGGTTCAGCTGCTCAACGCCAACATGAACGCCATCGTGGCTGGGGCTTCTGTTGCCAACGGTCAGAACGACGTACCGGTTGATATCAGCGCGGGCAACGGCACCCTGAATTACTTCGCGCAGTACTACGCGACTGGCGCGTCTACCGCGGGTTCCGTCACCACTCAGGTCGACTACACCATGACCTACCAGTAAGTGCTCTACGGAGTAAAGGCCCCGGCCTTTACTCCCCTTTAAGATGAGGGTTTTTTGATGTTTAAGTTTTTATTGTCCGCCCTGACGTTATGTCTTTCTGGCGTATTCTCCAGTGGAGCATGGGCTGAAGTTGTTATTAATGGCACCCGTATTGTCTTTAATGCCAATGAAAAAGAATCGGCTGTGCAGTTAAAAAATAACGGCAAGAATCCTTATCTTTTACAGCTGTGGATGGACAACGGTGATCCCAAATCTCGTCCGGGTGAGGCCAAAGTACCGTTTGTGATTACGCCGCCGATTGTGCGTATTGATCCGCATAAAGGCCAGGCGGTGCGCATCATGGCGAATGCCCCTGCATTGCCACAAGACAGAGAGTCACTGTTCTGGTTCAACATGCTGGAAGTGCCACCGAAACCGACGGCCAAAGTGAACGCCGGGGATAATCTGTTGCAGCTCGCGTTCAGAACCCGAATTAAATTTTTCTATCGTCCGGCCAATTTAAAGCCCGAACCGCTGGCTGCTTATAAAAACCTGAAGTTCGATATTGCCAACACCAACTTAATCATCACTAACGACTCACCGTATTTCATTACGTTTAACAAGCTGGACATTCGAAAAACGAAAAACAGCGAAATACTGGCTACCGTCGAGAAATTCCCACAGCGCATGGTTGAGCCTAAGGGAAAAATAACGCTACCGCTGGCCATTAAAAAGCCCACAGAGCTAAACAGTGGAACGCTTTATTACAGCGTGATCAATGACTACGGAGGAGAGTCAAACAATGAGCAGGCATTACAACACAGACAATAAGATTAAAGCGTCCTCATTACGTTTAAACAAGATTGCTCAGTTTGTTCTCTTTTCTCTCTTTTTCACCCAAACCGCGGCGGCTGAAAATAATAATGATGTGGAATTTAACAGCGCATTTTTACGTTCCGCCGTTGATGTCAGTGCGTTTTCACAGGGAAACCCGGTGGCGGCCGGGAGCCATACCGTCGACCTCTATCTGAATGAAAGATGGAAAGGCCGTGCCGAAGTGCAATTTGAAAACGTCAAACCCGGCGACAGCGTGGCGCAACCATGCTTTACCGCCAGGACCCTGGCGCTGCTTGGCATTGATACAGCACATCTCTCGCCGGAAGGGTTGGCACAGCTGAACCGCAGCGAAAGCTGTGTGCGCATTGCCAGCCTCGCGACCGGCCTGAGCGCCAATTATGACGTTGCCAGCCAGCAGCTTCAGGTGCAGGCCCCGCAAATCTATTTGTTGCGAAACGCTCGCGGCTACGTCAGCCCTGAATTGTGGGACGACGGCATTCCCGCCGCCACGCTGCAATATGACTACAACGCCTGGCACTCTGAAATGTCGAACTCGTCGTCACTCTCCACCCAGTATTTAGGGTTGCGTGGTGGCATGAACTGGGACGTGTGGCGCTTGCGCTATCGCGGCACGTTTAACTGGAACAAAGGTCAGGGCTGGCATTACGACAACACCAATACCTATTTAGAACGGGCGATTGTGCCGCTGCGTAGCAAGCTGGTGATGGGCGAATCCACCACCGACGGGCAGGTTTTCGACAGCGTGGGTTTTCGCGGGGTGATGATGACCTCAGATGACCGCATGTATGAAGACTCGCAGCGCGGCTATGCGCCTGTAGTGAACGGCATAGCCAACACCAACGCTCTGGTGCGCGTCAGCCAGCGCGGGGTGCGTATCTATGAAACAACAGTGCCGCCGGGGCCGTTTGTGATTAACGATCTGTATCCGACGGGCACCGGCGGCGACCTGCTAGTCACCATTAAAGAAGCCGATGGCAGCGAGCACAGTTTTACGGTTACCTACGCTTCGATCGCAGAACTGCTGCGCCCTGGCACCACGCGCTACACCCTGATGGGCGGGCGTTACCACAACAGCACCGTCAGCGAAAAACCGCAAATTGCGATGGGCACCCTTCGCCACGGTTTCACCAACCTCATCACCGGGTATACCGGGGTGCTGGGCGGGGAAGATTATCAGTCTGTGGCCGGGGGGATCGCGCTGAACACGCCTGTTGGTGCGGTGTCTTCCGATATCACTCACGCTCGCACCACTTTGCGCAACGACGTGAAGCGTGAAGGACAAAGCGTACGTTTTGCCTTCGCCAAAATCTTGCCGGTGGTCAACACCAACGTGACGCTCGCCAGCTACCGCTATTCCAGCTCGGGCTATTACGACATTGATGACGCGATGCTGCTGCGCAGCGGGCAATGGGGCTACACCGACAACTACACCAACAGCATCAACCGAAAAAACCGCATTCAGGTGAGCGCCAGCCAGACGATTTCCGACACGCTCGGCAGCTTTAACCTCAGTGCCAGCATGCAGGATTACTGGAATCGCGACGGCAGCGACACCGAATATCAGGTGGGTTACACCAACGCGTTTAAGCATTTCAACCTGAACGTTAACGCCAGCCGTACCCGTGACCTGGTCAACGGCCAGTGGGATAACAAAATTGCCATCGGGATTTCCTTGCCGCTGGGCGACAGCGCCCAGGCCATGTATCTCAACTCAACCTATGTGCAGGAACGCGATCACCAGGGCGTGCAAAACTCGGTGGCGGGCAGCGCAGGGGCCGATCGCCAGTACAACTACAGCGCGTTCACCAACGTTGATCACTATAAGGACAACGGCACCAAAACCACCGGCGGCGTCAGCGGCGACTGGACCTCACCGTGGACCAGCATGGGCGGCAGTTTCTCGGCTGGGAATGGCTATCAGCAATACGGCATGAACCTCTCCGGCGGGGCTATCGCTTACCGCAACGGCGTGGTGCTGACGCCAATCATGGGCGACACCATGGCGATTGTTGAAGCCGACAACGCCAGCGGGGCGAAAGTCACCAACAACAGCAGTTTGAGCCTCGACAACAGCGGGAAAGCCGCCGTGCCGTACCTGACGCCGTACCGTCAAAACACCATCGAGCTGGACCCAAAAGGCTTGTCGAACGACGTGTCTTTGGATGTCACCAGCCAGAACAGCGTCCCGACTTCCGGCGCCGTGGTGCTGCTGAAGTACAAAACCGATATCGGCCATTCGGTGCTGTTTAACGTGAGCCACGCCGGGGAAGAACTGCCGTTCGGCGCGCCGTTGCTGGATGAAAGCAATAATACCGTCGGCTATATCGCCCAGGGCGGGCAGAGCTTTGCCCGAGTCAAAAATGAACGTGGCGTGCTGCGAGTGCAATGGGGCAATGGCAACCCTCAGCAGTGCACTATCCAGTATCAGTTACCGGCGACCTCCGCCACCGAAGCCCTGCGTCAACAAGATGTTGTCTGTCATTAAAGGAGCCAGACCGATGAACAAAACTCTTTTCCTTCTGCTGGCTTCGTTACTGGCCTTAACCGGGCTGACTCGCCCGGCCTTCGCCGATGGCACCTGGGTGAACTGCAACCGCACCAACGGCTATTACCAGTATTTTGACTCCACCTCGATTCAGGTAGGGAAAGACGCGGGCGTGGGCGATTTGCTCGGGACCTGGGTCACGTCGTCCAACCCTACCGCGTGGACCTGCTCGCACGTCAGCAATTATCAAAGTTATGTCGTGCCAATGGCGGTTCAGGGTTATCCGCCGTACACCATCTGGGGCACCACGTCGGTGGACGGACAAAGCTATAACGTGTACAACACCGCGGTCAAAGCGGGCCTCGGTTATATTGCCCGCTGGCGCTACACCGTGAAGGGCCAGACCAGCGACTGGTATCCACTCACCGTCGCTAATGGCGTGTACCAGACACCGTCACAGCTTTTTAATGTGAGCTACAGCAGCAGCACGCCGAGCTGGAATATTGGGGTCGATGTGCAGGTGCGATTTGTGAAGACCTCCAACTCGCTCACTGCGGGCAGCACCTCGGTGTTTGACCCGATGTATATGCGCACTTACCAGACCTACGGCGGAAGCTCGTTTGCCGGAGGCGGCACTTACATGATTGCCGATTTTCTGGCGGGCAACCTGAACGTCATCACCACGGGCGGCACCTGCACCACTTCAAACGTGAGCGTGAATTTGCCCCCTGTCAGCCGCAGCGACTTTACCGGGCCGGGGTTCACCGCAGCGCGCACTGATTTCGATCTGAAGTTCACCAAATGCCCGGCGGGATTAGCCAGCATCAGCTACCTGTTCACGCCCACCACCACCATCGTGAATAACAGCATCGGTGTCTTTAAGCTCGACAGCAGTTCAACCGCCAGCGGCGTGGCACTGCAATTGTTGAATGACCAGGACATTCCGCTGAATTTCAACACGGCATATTTGCTGAGCAATTACGATCCGTCGGTGACCAACGGCAATTACACCGTGCCGCTGCGAGCCGGGATTTACCAGACCGACAACAGCGTGTCTTCTGGCAGCGTCAGCGGGTCGGTGACGTTTACCCTGAGTTATAAGTGACCTTGATGAGAAAAAAGTCCCTGACAACCGTCACGCTGAAAGGCGCACTCGTGCTCTTCACGCTGCTTTTCAGCCTGTGCGCATCCTCTGCCACGTGGGTAAACCGCACGCGCATTATTCTCAGTGAGCAGGAAAATGACATGACATTTTCAGTATTCAATGAAGGCGACTTGCCCGCATTGATGCAGCTCTGGAGCGATCGTGACAACCTGCTCGACCGACCAGAAACCATCAAAATGCCCTTTTTGATAACGCCCCCCGTTTTCAGGCTGGAAGCGGGCAAATCGCGTGCAGTGAGGATCCAACTGCTTCAGCAACACAAAGCGCTGCCACAAAACATCGAGTCTTTGTTCTGGCTCAACGTGCTGGAAGTGCCACCGAAAAGTGCAGCGCCTGCGGGAAGCCAAATTCTGCAAATGGCGTTCCGCACTCGTATCAAATTGTTCTATCGCCCGGCGGCGCTTGCCAACGTGCAGCTTGAAAACGGGGTGAAACAGCTGGCGGCCTCTCAGGTGCCCTGCGCGCAGTCGCCGTGTTTGCGCCTGAAAAGCACTTCGCCGCTGCACATCACGCTGCTCGCTATCACCTTGACGAACGGGACAAAGATATCGGCTTTGCCACAGGACGGCATGATTGCCCCTTTCTCAACACTCGACATCCCTCTGCCTGCGGCTCACGGGGCTGCAACGCTGAAGGAAGTGACCTGGGTAGATGACTATGGCGTTGCAAATCACCTCACGAAATAAGAAAAGGACGGTCTTATGATTGGCTTTAATTCAGCCTCCCTGCGCTACAAATTTATCTATCTCACTAAAAATGTTTATCACGGCATTGCGGTGAATTCGCTGTATTCGGAAGCGCTGAAAGGCTCGTCACTCAGCATGGCGAGCGACTATCCGATCCCGTTTTACATGATTGATAAATATCTTAATTTCATCCCGTTCTCGCTGCGTTTTAACAGCATTTATCAGCAGCGCGGCGGCAATTTTGAATCTGACGTGATCCTGCCGACCAAACGGCTGGAGACAAAGTGGATAACCTTCAGCAACATTCTGTTCTTTGTGGACATGTGCAACCCGGAGCGCAACTCATTTTTATCGCTCGGCCCGCAAGATTCTCTGGAAACGATCCATCAAAAGCTGGAGGTTTATTTGCAGCACTGCGCCGCGATCGTCAACAACGACAAAAAAAGGCAAAGTCCGGCGTTTTCTTTCTCGCTGCGCGATCAGGAGATGGTGTTTCACATTCTGGCCGGGCTGAGCATCAAAGAGATTGCCCAACAGCTCGGCGTCAGCGACAAAATGGTCTACAAAGAGCGAGACCAGTTGACCCGAAGACTGGAAATGCAGCAGGAACCGTTCACGTTTAAGCGCCTGGCGATGCGCAATCGGGTGCCTGTGGATGAACCATTGGTGAGTTAACAGAATCACCACGCAGACCGTGCAATCTCCTTGTCGCTCCAGTAGCTTAGAACGCATTATCTGTTGATTCTGGAGGATGTATGAAGATTGCCCACGTGGCCTTATGGACCCGAGATCTCGACGCTCAAGCCGCCTTCTGGCAGCGCTATTTCGACGGAAAGCCCAACGAGAAATACCTCAGTAAAAACCGCCCAGGATTTGCCTCTTATTTCATCACGCTGGCAGATGGCCCGACCGTGGAATTGATGACCCTGCCCGAACTGCCGAATGCGCCAGAAAACCGCGAGTTTTGCGGCTGGGCACACATTGCGTTGAACGTAGGCGATAAGCAGGCGGTCGATGCACTGTCGGCGAAAGCACGTGAGGAAGGAATTTTGAAAAGCGGCCCGCGCATGACGGGCGATGGCTATTATGAAGCGGTGATCACCGATCCTGACGGTAATTTGATTGAGCTTGTTGCAGGGTAATCCTGAGGCGCCTTCGCCTGGACAAGTTGAGGCGCTTTAACTAGTGTGCATTGAATAACGCATAGCGCACTATTCCGTTCACTTTATGACTGGCAGTCACCTTAACTTTCGCTGCACGTGAACGGGTTAAGGGAGCCTCTCGCGTCTCCCTTAACAATCCCGGCGACCCCGCGAATGAAACCGGTGCTTTGCACTAAACCTCCCTGCCAACCAGCTGCCTGTGGCCGGCTCGACTCGACGTCCCTGTCTCATTTCGCCTCAGTCCGCCATCCATGGCGGCCTGACCTTGTCATCTGGTCGTCAGCTCGGCGGTTTCAGCGGGGACCAACACCGGTGCCCACTGAAGCCGATGTGTGGGGTTTTCGTCCGGCTGAAAATCACCTCAACCTTCAGTGACTGACCGGGGCAGTCCTGCAGGTTCAGGAACCTACCCCGCAAACGCCTCTGCCACTTTGTCCATCAGCGCCATCTCTTCGCGGCTTAGCAATTTCTCGATATTCACCAGGATTATCATCCGGCTGTCCAGCACGCCGAGCCCCAGCAGGTAGCGGCTCGACAATACTGAGGCCACTTCTGGCGTCGACTTGATTTGCTCGACGTCCATCGACAGGACATCCACTACGCCATCCACCACGATCCCGACTACGCGATCGTTTAGATTCAGCACGATCACCACCGTGTTTTCGTTGTCGTCGCAGACGGGCAACTGGAAGCGCACGCGCAGGTCGACGATCGGGACGATCACGCCACGCAGGTTGGTCACACCGGTAATGAAATCCGGCGCGTTGGGGATGCGCGTCAGGCGATCGCAGCCGCGAATTTCCTGCACTTTGAGGATCTCAATGCCGTACTCTTCCTGACCCAAACGGAAGACGAGATATTCTTGCGCCGTGGCGTCGGCGCTGGCAGATTTACTGCCCATTGCAAGCGTCATGCTACTACTCCTTCCACACCGGCGACGTGCCGGGGGCTTTTTCTCTGCGGATGGTTGAGGGAGGACATTTCGACCACATCGAGGATCAGCGCCACGCTGCCGTCGCCGAGGATGGTGGCAGCCGAAACGCCGGGAACTTTGCGGTAGTTTTGCTCAAGATTTTTCACCACCACCTGCTGCTGACCAATCAGTTGATCGACCCACAGGGCATAGCGGCAACCGGCGCTTTGCACAATCACCACAATCCCTTCTCCCGCAGGGATCACGCCCGGGATGGCTAAACGTTCGCGCAGCATCACCAGCGGCAAATATTCACCGCGCACGTGCAGCAGGCGTTCCTGATCGACAAAGCGGTAAAGCATGTCTTCTTTTGGCAGCAGGGATTCCATCACCGCGCCCAGCGGCAGGACGTAAATTTCATCGCCCGTTTTCACCAGCATGCCGTCGAGAATAGCCAACGTCAGCGGCAGAATGATGCGAACCGTGGTGCCCTGGCCTGGCGTGGAGAGCACATCCACGTGTCCGCCCATCGCCAGAATGTTACGACGAACGACGTCCATGCCCACGCCGCGACCGGACACATCGGTCACGCTTTCGGCGGTGGAGAATCCGGCGGCGAAAATCAGCATCCACACTTCTTCATCGCTGATGCTATCGCTGACGTTCATGCCCTGAGAGCGTGCTTTGGCGAGGATTTTTTCGCGGTTAAGCCCTGCGCCATCGTCCGTGACTTCAATCACGATGTTGCCACCGTGGTGTTCTGCGGAAAGCGTCAGGTTGCCCGTGGCCGATTTGCCGTTGGCCACACGAACCTCTTTGGCTTCAAAGCCGTGATCGAGGCTGTTGCGTACCAGATGCGTCAGCGGGTCGATAATGCGTTCAATCAGGCTCTTGTCGAGCTCTGCCGAGCCGCCTTTCAGCGTCAGTTCGACCTCTTTGTTGAGTCGTGATCCCAAATCGTGAACCAGACGCGGGAAGCGGCTGAAGACATAATCCATCGGCATCATACGAATCGACATCACCGATTCCTGAAGCTCGCGGGTATTGCGCTCAATCTGCGCCACGCAGTTCAGCAGCTGATCGTGGTTGCCTGGCTCAAGGGCGCGGGTCAACTGTGAGAGCATCGCCTGGGTGATAATCAGCTCGCCGACCTGATTAATGATCTGGTCAACCTTGTTAACCGCCACGCGAATACTGCTGGATTCCTGAGTCGCAGGTTTGGCGGGTGCAGGTGTGCGAACAGGCGCAGCCACTGGCGGTTCAACAGGCTTTGGTACCGCTGTAAATGGCTGAATGGCAATCTGTGCAGCATCCAGAACGAAGCACAGCACCGCCGTGATGTCATCGGCGGACGCAGTCGTCGCAAGCTGTGCCGTCATGCTTTTGGCAGACGTTTCCACCTGCAAGAGTTCGCCGAGGTGGGCCAATTCTTCACGCAGTAGCGTTTGCTCGTTGCTGTCGATTTCGCTGAGCGTCACCTGCAATGTGATGGTGCCGTTCTCCTTTACGATCGGAGGCGGCGCTTCCACCGTCACCGCGCTTTTGACACCCTGTTCCTGTAAGGCGATGTCCCGCAAAGCCTCGCAGATATAGCGAAAACTCGCTTCATCCGGCTCCTGCGAAGACTGATAGGCTTCCAGTTGCGCTTGCATAATGTCTTTACTTTCCAGAAATAGATTAATGAGAGGCCGGCTGAGCACCCGTTCGCCACTGCGGGCCTGGTCGAGCAGGTTTTCCAGCAGGTGAGTCGTCTCCTGCAACGCATCAAACCCAAAGGTGCCTGCGCCGCCTTTCAGGGAATGCGCGACGCGGAAGATGGCGTTGAGCTGCTCTTTATCCGGCGAGGCAAGATCGAGCTGCAGCAAATGCTGCTCCATTTCGGCGAGCAGCTCGGCGGCCTCACTAAAGAAAATCTGCGAAAAATCATTCACGTCCATCGGTATAACCCTGAACAGGCTGAAGTGAAGTCTCGTTGAGCTCCGTTTCCGGGCGTTGAGACAGCGTATTTTCCATCAGGATTTCCCGCTCCTTCGGCTTGCTGAGCACCAGAATACTGATGCGACGATTACGCGGGTTATCCGGTGCGACATTTTCGAGCGACATCCGGCTGGCAGTGCCGATCACCCGCAAGAAGCGCTCATCGCTCAGGCCCGCGCTCACCAGCACGCGACGGGCTGAATTCGCACGCCCGGCGGAAAGCTCCCAGTTGCTGTACCCCCCTTCTCCACCGGCATACGGCAAGGAATCGGTGTGTCCGGTCAGGCTCAGTTTGTTCGGCAACTCGTTAAGCAACGGTACCAGCGCTTGCAGGATGCCGTTCATGTACTGCTCCGGGCGTTCGCTGCCGACTTTGAACATCGGGCGATCCTGCGAATCCGTTATCTGGATCAGCAGGCCGTCGTTGGTCAGGGTCAGCAGCAGGTTAGATTTGAAATTGTTGAGCCGCTGATCGGTTTCGATCATCGCCTGCAGCTTTTCTTTGGCCTGCTTCAGGCTCTGCATACGCCGCTGGCGTTCCATGCTGTCGAGCTTGCCTTTAAAGACTTCGCCCTGCTGTTTGATCAGGTCATCGCCGCCGCCGGGGATGATGCTGTCGCTGAGGCTGGTTTTATTACCCTGCGCCATCGACGGTTTAAGCGGCATTCGGAAGTAATCGGCAATCAATTCGCGCTGCATATCGGTGGACTGCGACAGCAGCCACATCACCAGAAAGAATGCCATCATCGCGGTCATAAAATCGGCATAGGCAATCTTCCAGGTGCCGCCGTGATGCTCGCGCTTTTTCTTCTTCCGCTTGCGCGAAATAATGACAGGAGCTCCGCTCTTCATGCCGCCGCATCCGTGGTTTTGCCTTTCACACTGGCGTTCGATTTCACTTCACGAACGTGTTCTTCCAGCTCTTCAAAAGACGGGCGCTCGCTGGTGAAGATGGTTTTACGGCCAAATTCCACCGCAATCTGCGGGGCGTAACCGTTAAGGCTGGAGAGCAAGGTGACTTTAATACATTGCAGGATTTTCACCTGATCGGTGCTTTTCTGGCGTAACAAGGTCGCCAGCGGCAACACGAAACCGTAAGCAATCAGAATACCGAGGAAGGTACCGACCATGGCGTGGGCGATAAGCATCCCAAGTTCCGCGGCAGGCCGGTCGGCGGCACCCAGCGCGTTCACCACGCCCATCACCGCCGCCACAATCCCGAACGCCGGGAAGGCATCGCCCACCGTGTTCAGACTGTGCGCCGGGACTTCGAGTTCTTCTTCGCAGGTCTCAATTTCTTCGTCCATCAGCGCTTCAATTTCGTGCGAGTTCATGCTGCCGCCAATCATCAGACGGAAGTAATCGAGCACGAAGTTGCTGAGCATCGGGTCGTTCATCAGGCGGGGATAAGCGCTGAAAATGTCGCTGCTCTGCGGCTCTTCGATATCCTTTTCCAGCGACATCAGCCCCTGAACGCGGCTTTTCGACAACAGCAAAAACAGCAGCGCCATTAAATCCATGTACACCGCTTTGTTGTAGCGCTTACCGGAGAACAGTTTGACCAGCGCACGGCCCGTGGCTTTCAACGATTTCACGTTGTTGCCGACAATAAACGCCCCGACCCCGGCACCGCCGATAATCAATAACTCCACCGGCTGAAACAGGGCGGCCATCTGCCCGCCCGCTAACACAAAACCACCAAAAACAGTTGCTATGACAACAAGATAGCCAATGATAACTAACACAAACTCTCCTTTTGATTTTCAGTCCGGCAGCGCGTTTAACGCCGCCGTCTCAATGCCATCTTGTGTGCCACATCCGTCAAAAAATCAGGCCGTCGCCGCCGTCAAATCACTGGCCGCAAACGGGTTAATATGCCCGACGTGGCTGACCTGAGATTTTTTAAAGGCCCGCGAGGGTGGGCTGCACAAGCTGCAGGTAAACGGGTTTTTGATGTACTCGGTGGTCACCACAAACCCGCCCTGGCACACGTTGCAGGCTTTGCGGGAAATAATGCCGCAATCAATAAAGCGTAATAATGTCCAGGCGCGCGTCAGGCCCAGCACCGGTTTTTCATCGGTGCGCGAGCAACACTGCTCCAGATATAAACGGTAAGTCTTCATCAGCGTGCGAATCGGACGCCCGGACTCGGTCTGTTTTAAATAGAGATAAATGTTATAAAACATCGACGAGTGAATATTCTGTTCCCAGGACATAAACCAGTCCTCGGAGAACGGCAGCATGCCTTTCGGTGGCGGGCAACCGCGCAACTCTTTATATAAACGCAACAGGCGACGACGACTGAGCGACGTTTCTGATTCCAGTACTTGCATTCTTGCGCCGAGGGAAATTAACCCCATGGCGATATTCACTTCTTCAATTTCTTGCAGCAGGCTTTTCTCACACATTCCAGGCACCTCGCTCGACTTCGACAGGTTCTTCACTCAGAGAATTAAGCAGATTGGTCGACAAAATAATGCCGGTGTGGATCTGCTGCAAAGCTTCAATTCGAGAATCCTTGGTCAGATTCTCAATCACCATTTCATCGTCAACACGTAGACGACAAATAAGTTGATTGGTCGCAGCCAGTTTCATTAACTGCGGCAGTGACAGTTCCTTTAAGTTGTCAATCGTCCCTTCAGACAATCCGAGACGAAAGCCGGCAGCAAATTTGTCCTGGCGAATAAGCTGCTGCGCTAACAGCAAATAAGACAAATTGATATCGTGGATATGTTGCAAATATTCATCAAAACTGGACACAGAAAACGCCTCAATATTCATCAGCCAGAAACTGGCGAGTCAAAGGTGGTAATGAGAATTACCGGACTGATGCAGAGGATCTTTTGGCATTGATATTCCTTATTCCCCACAAGGGAGACAGAGGGAATAGAAAATTCTCACGCCAATGCCAAAGGATGACTGCATCTCGAAACTGAGCAAATGATATCCACTAAGAATTTTCCGTACAACGCCTACGAAAAGTCTTAAAAACAAGGATTAGCAACAAATCATTGATTTTATTGATTAATAACGGTTATTAATCGTTCTTAAAAATCACCCCTTTAACAAAAACAGCGGTAAATTCAGCATGTTAACATTGTTAATGTTACCAACCTGTTACTCTTGTGCTTCATAATCCATGCGGCTTCGTAACCGTTTTATTGCCAGGCTATGCAATTGACTGACCCGCGTTTCGGTTATACCGAGCACTAAACCAATTTCTTTCATGTTTAAATCTTGCTGGTAGTAAAGCTGCAATATTCTTTGTTCCCGTTCGGGGATCATCCGAATATGGTCGGCAATGTTCTCCATCAGGTTCTGCTGGATAGCTTCGTTAATCGGATTCAGGGCGGCATTGTCATCGCCGTTGTTTTCCCATACGTCTGCGAAGTTTTCCTGCAACTCATCCATCGAATACATTTGGCTGCTGTTATTGTCAGCCAGCATTTGATGAAATTCCCTCAGCGACACACCCATGCGTTCAGCAATATCAGATTCCGTTGCTTCGCCGCCTTTTTCCTGCTCGACTTGCTGGATAATGACGCTTATTTCACGCGAATGCGTTCTGACTCGTCGCGGAACCCAATCACGTTCACGTAATTCATCCAACAATGACCAGCGAACGCGCTGGATAATCCAGGCGCTCAGCGTGACACCTTTTTTTGGATCAAAACTTTCAATGGCGCCAAGAAATCCCATTGCGCCGGCCTGGATTAAATCATCCAGTTCGACACTGGCCGGCAGGCGTTTTTGCAAACGTAATGCTTCCTGCCTGACCAGATAATGGTATTTCGACCATAATGCCGTTTTGTCTTCAAGCCCTTCGGCCGTGTATATCCCGTCCACGTTCCCTTCCACCCATTATTCTCAGTGAGAATTATCCGGTGAAACTGAGCATTCAAATAGTGCGATAAGCTTTTATAAAAATGCCCAATCTGGTACTTCGTGCGAACCTGAAAACATTTATCTCGATAATGGCTAACACGCCGGGACATTCTGAGATCAGAACGTTTCCCATTGTGCATTTTCATCTTTCGCCAGCGTCGGCGCACGACGGCCTGCGGTGTCGGCTTGCGCTACGGTTTTCACCGCGCTCTCATCGTTGCTGAGGACAAACTGCGCCACCAGCTTCTCAAGCGAATCAGACTGCGCTTCCAGCTCACCCGCTGCAATGGCCGCTTCTTCTACCATCGCGGCGTTCTGCTGGGTGACGAGATCCATTTCATTCACTGCCTGTGAAATCTGGTTGATACCCGCACTTTGCTCGTCGGAAGCCGAGGTGATTTCGCCCATAATTTGCCGCACTTGCGCCACCGAGGTAACGATATCCTGCATCACTACGCTGGCCTGATTCACCTGACGTGAACCGGTGTCCATATTACTGACGCAGGTGTTGATCAACTGATTGATCTCTTTTGCCGCGTCCGCGCTGCGTTTGGCGAGGTTACGAACTTCTTCCGCCACCACCGCAAAACCACGCCCTTGCTCACCGGCACGCGCAGCTTCCACCGCCGCGTTCAGCGCCAGGATATTGGTCTGGTTGGCAATGCTGTCGATAACACCGTTGATGTCAGCAATCTGACGCGAGCTTTCAGTGATTTGCGCCATGATTTGCTCAAGGCTTTGCATCGCTTCGCCACCGTGCTGGGCATTATTGCTCGCACTTTCAGCCAGTTGACGCGCCGCATGAGCGTTATCCGCATTCTGGCGCACCGTCGTTTTGATTTGCTCCATGCTGGCGGCGGTTTCCTGCAACGCCGCCGCCTGCTCTTCGGTGCGTGAAGAGAGATCGTTGTTGCCGTGGGCAATTTCCTGCGCATTGGTGTGAATGTGCAGCACGCTTTCACGAATACCCAGAATGGTGCTGGTGAGCGAGGTGCGCATCTGCTCCAGCTCTTGCAGCATTTTGCCGATTTCGTTGTTGTTGCCGACTTCCACCGCTTTGCTCAGATCGCCTGCCGCCACTCTTTTCAGCAGTTCAACGGTCATTTCCATACGGCGAACCAGCGTGTGGCGCAGCCAATAGCGAACCGCCAGCAGCATCGCAATCGCCATCACCACCACGATAATGCCTACCGTTATCATGTTCTGATAATCGGACTCGGCTTCGTCGATATAACCCTGACTCTGCTCATCTGTGATGGTGTTATAGGCTTCAATTTTCGTGCGCAGAGCCGTACGCAGTTTCATGTCATCTTCAAGCGAGCCGGTGTATTCCTGCGGGCGATGCAGATAATCAAGTTTATGCTGAACGCCACCATAGACGGCATCGAACGCTTTTTTCACTTCTGCCGCCGCGTTACTCTCTTCTTCAGAGTTAAACGGCGAGGCCATGTACGCTTCGATATTGTCGTGTGCGCTTTTGAGTAATTTCTGCGTGTGCCCCACCAGTTCCGGCGAAAGCGTGCTACCCAGTGAAGCCTGCAACATCAGGCCGTTGGCGTTTGCCAGCGTCGCGCTGATGTTATAGGCCGCATCACGCATCTCGTTATTGTTGTCTGACGCCACGAGGATACGTTTGAAATTGCCGTTATTGGAGACGGAATTAAAAACAGAGAAAGCCGTAATGCCAAACAGCATGATCGCGAATAACGCGATAATCAGGCTAATAGCCGTGTAGATATTAAGTTTCTTTAACATAGTTAGCGTACGCCCGCCGCGGACAAAACCTGCCCGTACGCGGAGGGCGCCCAGTGATGGTTTAAAGAGAAGAAGCCTGAATTACTTGGTAAACAGGTTCATTTTTTGCATCGCCTGAAACACCATCATTGAGGCATTCAGCGCGTATTCAGACATTTTGGAATCCATCACCAGCGAGGTCATGGTGCCGTAGTCCGAACCGATGGCGTTCTGGATGTTGACGATCATGTCGTTGATTTGGACGTTGCCACTCAGGTCTAAAGCGTCAATCTGCTGCAGGTTGGTACCCAGTTCCGCCTGCGCTTTGCCCAGCTTGGTAATGCCTGCACTGACGGCTTTACTCGCGGCGCTCAGTGCATCTTTCAGCTCCTGGTCACCGGTTGGGTTCTGGAGTTCAGCGGCGGCTTTTTCCAGCACTTTGAAGATGTCGCCAAACACGTCTGAACCCAAATGGCCGACAGTCATTTCGGTGCCTTCGGCGACGGTTTGCTTGCGTGCTTCGATGCCGCCCACATAGTTGCCATCGGCATCAAACGGTGCCCTGTCGGTCATAAAACCGGAGAAAATATAGCGCCCGCTGCCGTCGCGGCTGTTTGCCAGGTCGAGCAAGTTGGCACGAATGCCTTCAATCTCTTTCCCCAGCGCCGCCCGGTCTTCTGGCGAATAGGTATCGGTTTGGGCGGCGACAATTTTTTCTGTCAGATTGGTGGTCAGCAGGTTGCCGACCGAGCTCAGCGTATTGTCTTCGTGCTGCAGTGAATTGCGCACGCTGGAACGCACAGTGCTGTACAGCTCAAGCTTGGCCAGCGCGTCCTGATATTTCACCGCATCGGTGGCAGCCGCGGGATCGTCCGATGCGCGCAGCAAGGATTTCCCGGCGGATAAACGCAGGTAGATATCGTTGTTATCACTCACGCGTTTCGCCATGCTGTCCGCGCTTTGTTTAAACATATAAAGCGTACTTAATCGCATCATTGAGTTCCTTATCTGATCGACAACAGCGCGTCAAACATGGTGTTGGCCGTTTCCAGAATCTGGGCGTTAGCCTGGTAGTACTGCATAAACATCTGCATGTTGACCGTCTCTTCGTTGGCATCCACGCCAGAGAGGGCCTGCTTGGTGTCGTATTTGGTGTCGAGGTCGATTTTGGCCGAGGTCAGCGAGGAATTGACGGCGCGAGCGTTCGAACCAATGGTGCCGACCAGTTTGGTATAGGCTTCGGTCAGGGTCGCTTTGCCAATCAGCCTCTCGTTCTGGATTTCCAGCATCGCTTCCAGGTTTTTGTTGTTGCTGACCCCGCCGCCTGCCATATCGGAAGCCGCAATCTCGTTGCCGTTTTTGATGGCTCGCGAAATCCCTTCTGCCGCACCCGCCACAGGATTAACCACAAAGCTGTCGCCTGCGTTGAAGGTGCTGCCCGCCGGGATCTCAATTTCCAGACCGTCAAACTTCAGCGTGCCGCCCGTCGCATCGACGGTAATCGGGCGCCCATCAGCCCCTTTCACCGTCCAGTTAGCGCCGTCAAAGCCGATGGTATAGTCTTCGGCGTTCACGGCTTTGTAATCGGTGACGTTGATGTTGCCGAGGCTGCTGCCGCTGGTGTTATTGGCATTGGCGATGGCTTTGATTTCCGGCAGCGAGAACAAGTCCTGACCGACGTTGCCATCCAGATCCAGACCTTGACCGTTCTGCTCGTTGAAGCGGCTGGCCATCTGGAACGCAATCTGGTTCAGCTCATTACGCGCCACCGCCAAATCTTCGTTGCGGAATTTGAACAGCCCGGCGAGGCGGCCTTTGGTGAAGCTAGTTTCGTTGACCGGTGAAGCCACACCATCGCTGCCGACGTAAGAGACGATCACTTTGTTCGGGTCACTGGCAGAAGGGCTGGCGGAAAACTCGAAGTTTTTGCCACCCGACACCAGAGGGCGCCCGTCAGCCAGGGTCACATCCACACGCCCGCTCACGCGGTTTTCGGTCACTTCAATGCCCATTTGCTGGCTCAGGCGAGCTAACAGATCGTCGCGCTGATCCAGCAGATCCGCAGGCGGCGTGCCGCTTTGCGCCTGAATACGCTCCAGTTGGGTGTTGATCTCCGCCAGTTGCCCGGTGAAGCTGTTAATGTCCTTAACGCTTTGTTCGATATGGGTGTTGGTACTTTTTTCCAGACCGGTTAAGCGTTTCCCGCTGTCGTTGTAACGCTGAGTCAGTACGCCAAGGGAGTTAAACACCGCGGTGCGGTTGGCCGGGTCTGCGGCATCGCCGCTCATGGTCGCCATCGCTTTGAACAGGTTGTTCAGCGAAACCGACACGTTGTCCGACTCATCGCCCAGCATGTTGTCGATATCAGCCAGTTGCTCCTGGCGACCTAGAAACGCGTGGTAGGTTGAGATAGAGCCACGCAGCTGGTGATTGGTGAACGCGTCATAAGCACGCTGCACGCCAACCACCTGTGCGCCATAGCCGTAGAAACCGCGTGCCGTCGCCAGCCCGCCGGACTCACCGATAATGATATCGCGGCGGCTGTAGGTGCCGGACATGCTATTGGTGAGGTTGTTGCCGACCACGCTAAGGGCTGCTTGCCCCGTCGCCAGGCCGCTTCTCGCGATATTAAAGAGGTTATTCATAAGGAGTCCAACAGGTTCCGTTGTTGATGCCCGGCCCGCAGGCCGGTCAAAAAATCAGTGCTCTGTTACTTTCATCGGTGATTACGAAATTCTCTAAAACGACTTTGCTAAAAAATTTTCGACAAGTCGTTTTGGTAAGCCGCCACGCCCTGCTGAATGTCGCCTTTCACTTTCTGAATGATGGTGATGAGTTTTTTGGCGTACGCCGGATCGGTGGCATAGCCGCCCGCCTGCAGCGCTTTCGCGCCCTGCTCTGCACTGTTGGATTGCACCACGTTGTGGTAGCGCGGGTTCTTGGTCAGCAGCTTCGCGTAGTCGGACAGCGCGTGTTCGTAGGAGTCGTAAACGCGGAAAGCCGCTTTGACTTTGCGCTTCACGCCGTTGAGGTATTCAGTGGTGGTGATTTCGGTCGTTTTGCCCTGCCAGTCGCCGGTGGCCTTGATACCAAACAGGTTATGGCTCGGCTTGCCGTCCGCAGTCTGAATTTCACGCCGCCCCCAGCCGGATTCCAGCGCGGCCTGCGCGAGGATCAGATGCGGATGCAAACCGCTTTTCTCTGCCGCTTCCTGTGCAGGACGCATCAGGCGCGTAATGAACGGATGCGCGCCTTCAGCCGGTTGCTCGAACGCCACGCGAGCAGGTAAACGCAGTGGGCCGGTGGCCGCTGCTGGCAACGAATGAGGGTCGCTTCCTGGCGCGGCGATGTTGCGGTTTTCGCTTTCCCCGCCTAACTGACGGACGATAAGATCGGCAAAGCCGAGCTGACCACTCCCGGCAATGTTTTGCGCCACCTGCTGATCGTGCAGCGCGGTGAACATCTCTGACGACTGGCTGTGCATCAGGTCGTCCTTGATGGTGGCTTCGCGCATGCTTTTCATCATCATCTGCACGAAGATGCCTTCCATCTGCTGCGCGGCCGCTTTCAGTGCGCCGGGCGACGAACGCCCGGCCTCACGTTTGAGCGTATCGAGGGAACGGACATCAAACGCCGGGTGGTTAAATTTATCCGCCGCATTCATCAGTTCACCTCCAGCTTCGCCCGCAGACAGCCTGCATTTTTCATCGCCTGCAAGATAGACATCAGCTCGTTTGGCGTTGCGCCCAGGTTGTTCAACGCGCGTACCACAGTGTTGAGATCGGTACTGCTGCGCACGTTTTGCAGCGAACCGCCGCGATCGCGCACCGAAATATCCGTTTGCGGCACAACGACCGTTTCACCGCCGCCAAATGGCGTATCAGGTTGGCTGATAACGTTGTTCTGTGTCACTTCCACGGTCAGTGAACCGTGCGCCACGGCGCAGGCATCCAGCGAAACGTGGCGGTTCATTACCACTGATCCGGTACGTGAATTCACAATAACTTTCGCGTCCTGCACGCTGACGCGCAGCGGAATATCCTGAATGTTCGCCAGGAAACGCACGCGCGATGGGCCATCGGCTGGCGCAAACAGACGCACCGTACGGGCATCTTCCGGGATAGCCGCGCCGCCGCTGTAACGACGGTTGATTTCGTCGCTTATCTGCTGGGCAAGGGAGAAGTCAGATTCGTTCAGTTGCAGGCGCACCACATTCTGTGTCGCAAAATCATTCGGCACTTCTCGCTCGACGGTCGCCCCACCGCTGATTCGCCCGCCGTTCAGTTGGTTAACCTGCACACGGCTGCCGCCCGCCTGAGCACCCGCGCCGGAAATCAGCACGTTGCCCTGCGCCATGGCGTAAATCTGGTTATCTGCGGCTTTCAGCGGTGTCATTAACAGCGTGCCGCCGCGCAGGCTTTTGGCGTTTCCAAGCGAAGAAACCACAATGTCGATTTTGTCGCCGGAACGGGAAAACGGCGGCAGATCAGCCGTCACCATCACCGCCGCGATGTTTTTCAACTGCATGTTGGTGCCAGGCGGCACGGTGATGCCCAGTTGAGAAAGCATGTTGCTCAGGCTTTGCCCGGTAAACGGGGCCTGCATGGTCTGGTCGCCAGTACCATCAAGCCCGACCACCAGCCCGTAACCCATCAGCGAGTTGGAGCGCACGCCCTGCACGGTCACCAGATCGCGAATACGCTCGGCATGAACCATTTTGGGCACGCTCAGCATCATGCCGTAGAGCAGGATGCCGGTAAAAAACAGGACTATTTCTTTTTTCATCGTCATATCAGAAAGGTGAAAGGTTCAGGAACAGACGCTGCAACCAGCCCATGGTCTGCGCTTCGTTGATGTAACCGTTGCCGACATACTCAATTCGCGCATCCGCCACCTGGGTGGACGGCACGGTATTGCTGCCGCTGATGGTGCGAGGGTTCACCACTCCGGAGAAGCGAATAAATTCCGTGCCCTGATTGATGGCGATTTGCTTTTCGCCGACCACCCGCAGGTTGCCGTTCGGCAGCAGCTGATTGACGGTGACGGTAATCGTGCCGGTGAAGGTGTTTCGCGCCGCCGCGCCGCCTTTTCCGGCGAAGTCGTTTTTGCCTTCGGCGTCAAAATCCGCTTTGCCGTCACCCAGCCAGCTGTTCATTTTGGTCGGCACCGCAATCAGGCCCATTCCGGCCGACCCATTACGGTTGGCACTGGCGGAGGAGCTTTTGCTGGCGCTGACGTTTTCCTGCAACAGGATGGTCAGGGTGTCGCCAACGTTGCGCGGTCGTCGGTCTTCAAACATCGGCTGATAGCCGTAGTTCATGCCTTGTCCAGCCATAAACAGCGAGCCGCCGGCAGCAACCGGTGCCATCGGTGAGGGTTCTGCCGACGTGGGGCCTTCCACCAGAGGTTTTTGCAGAATATGCGCGCAGCCACTCAGCAGCAGAGCGCCAGTCAGCAGGGCAAAACGGGAAGGCAAGTGCGTAAGAAGTGTTTTCATTTCCGTGTCGGTAACAGGTCTGACGGCCCGATTTCAGGCCGTCAGAGAGAGGGAATTACAACTGAGAAAGGCGCTGCAGCATCTGGTCAGATGCAGAAACGGCTTTGCTGTTGATTTCGTAGGCACGCTGAACCTGAATCATGCTCACCAGCTCTTCCGCCACGTTGACGTTGGAGGTTTCGATGTAAGTCTGTTTCAGCGTCCCGGCATCTTCCATGCCCGGGTTGAGTTCGTTCGGTGCGCCGGAAGCTTGAGTTTCGCTATACAAGTTGCCGCCAAGGCTTTCCAGACCCGCTTCGTTGACGAAGGTCGCCAGCGTCAGCTGTCCAATCTGCTGCGGCTGCGCCTGGTTCGCCAGCGTGACGCTGACAATCCCGTCCGGGCTGATAGACAGTTTTTTCGCGTCAGTTGGCACTGTGATCCCCGGTTGAATCGGGTGACCTTCGGCATTCACCAGTTGGCCATTTTCGTTTTTGTCGAAGTGACCATCGCGGGTGTACGCCGTGCTGCCATCCGGCATCTGCACAGAGAAAAAGCCTTTGCCTTCAATCGCCACGTCCAGCTCGTTGCCGGTCTGGTTTAACCCGCCCTGCGTGTGAACACGCTGGGTAGACACCGGGCGAACACCGGTACCCAGTTGCAAACCACTTGGCAGCGTGGTCTGCTCGGAAGCCTGAGCGCCGGGCTGACGCATGGTTTGATAGAGCAGGTCCTGGAACACTGCACGCTGGCGCTTAAAGCCGTTGGTGTTGACGTTGGCAAGGTTGTTGGAAATAACATCCATATTGGTCTGCTGCGCTTCGAGACCAGTTTTTGCTGTCCATAAAGAACGGATCATGTGTGACTCCTGGTGAGCAATTAGCTCACGCTTAGTAGCTGGTTAGCCTTCTGGGCGTTCTCGTCGGCGGTGCGGATGACCTTCATGTTCATCTCGAAGCCGCGTGAGGTGGCGATCATCTCGGTCATCGCCCGTACCGGGCTGACGTTGCTGCCCTCCAGGGATTCCGGGCTGAGGCGCAGCGTGTCGTCCTGCGCCAGCGCGCCACCCACGGCGGGTTGGAACAGGCCGTTATCGCCGTGCAGCAAATCGCTCATTGCTGCGTTGACCATCTTCAGACGCCCAACGGGCACCACGGCTGTCGGATCGTCGCCCGCGCCCAGCGAGGAAAGGGTACCGTCAGCGGCAATCGTCACTTCAGACTGCGGCGGCACCACCAGCGGCGCACCATCGCCCATCAGCGGATAGCCGTTAACGCTCAAAGCGCCTTCGCTGTCGACATTGATGCTGCCGTTGCGGGTGTAACCTTCGCTGCCATCCGGCAGAGCTACGGCTAACCAACCGTCCTGCGGCAGCGCCACATCGAGGTTGCGTCCGGTGTGAGTAATCGGCCCCATGGTGTTGTCATGAAAAGGCGAAGACTCCGCCACCAGCGCGCGGGTGCGCAGGGTTTCGCCCTCAATCGGCACTGAGCGAAAGGCCGCCAGTTGAGCGCGGAACCCCGCCGTCGAGCTGTTGGCGAGGTTGTTAGAGGTGACCGCCTGACGGTTGAGCGCCGCATTAGCGGCACTCATGGCGGTGTATATGGCGCGATCCATCGTCAGCTATCCTTAACGCAGGTTAACCAGCGTCTGCAGAAGCTCAGACTGGGTTTTGATGGTCTGGGAGTTCGACTGGTAGTTGCGCTGGAAGACGATCATGTTGACCATCTCATCGCCCAGTTCGACGTTGGATTGCTCCAGCATCCCGCCGCTGATGGTGCCGAACGTGCTGGTGCCCGAGGTGCCAAAGAACGGTTGCCCAGACTGCGGCGTTTCGGACCACAGGTTGTTGCCTTCAGACGCCAGGCCGCCCGAGTTGGCGAAATCGGCCATCACCACCTGAGCCACGTTCTGGCGCTCGCCGTTGCTGTAAACCACCACGACTTCACCACTTTTACCAACAGTGAAGTTCAGCATCTTCCCAGCGCCGTAGCCGTCTATCTTGTCCAGCTTGGTGGAATAACTGTTGTCGTACTTGGTGATGCTGGCGAAATCGATCTCCACGCCAAGAGGATTCGAACCATTAAATGCTGCGCCGTTGACGGTCAGTTTGGTATTGGGGCCTTTGAGTTTACCGTTGGTATCAAACTCGAGATCCAGTTCGGTCAATCCGTCATTGGGGCCTGTCGGCGAGGTTTCGTTACGGGAATACGCTGTCCATTCCCCGGCGGCGGTCTGCACGTAATAAATCTTAATGGTGTGCTTGTTGCCGAGGCTATCGAACGCTTCCACCTGGCTTTGGTAGTTAAAGGTGTTTTCGTCCTTGTAATCAAAGTCCGCTTTGCTGTGAAGGTCGGTATCACCCGCAGGCAGGTTACCTGTCAGAGAACCTGCAGTGGAAGCCAACGGCGGCATATCGTCAGAAGGAATTCTGATGGGGCCAATCGGCGAGCCCGGGTTGATGACCGGCGGCGTGCCGCTGGCCTGATAGCCCGTCAGAAACAGACCGTTGGTGCTGCTGATAATGTTGCCGTTTTTATCCTGCTCAAACTGCCCGTTGCGGCCGTAAAACACACCGCCGCCCTCAGTCTGCATACGGAAGAAACCGCGCCCGGTGATACCCATATCCAGCGCGCTGTTACCCGTGGTCAGGCCACCGTCTTTGAAGTTCTGGGTGACACTTCCCACCTGCACACCGAGGCCAGTGCCCCCGGCAAAAATATCGGCGAAGGCAACAGAGCCCGCTTTAAACCCCGCAGTCTGTGAGTTAGCAATGTTGTTGCCGACCACATCCAGCGCTTTCGAGGCGGCCTTCAGACCGCTTAAACCTTGTGAAAAACCCATAATCTGCTTCCAGAGAGTAAGTAATGAATTATTTTTGAATGACGTACACGTCGAAGGCACTGACCGGATCGCGATCGCGCAAATGAAGCACTGCGCCATCCTTGGTCATCGTCACACCCTGAACCTGGTCCTGAACCAGAGAGGTGACCGTCGGCGCTTCGCCTTCCGCACTCTTCGCGTCGAGCGTCACGGTGTACTCTCTGTCCGCAGGCGGTGCTTCTGGTTTGAAGTCTTCGAGATCGTCGAGGCTGTAAGTCTTCACACCCGACTTCACGTTCTTCAGCTCGGCGGTATAGGCGTTGCCCTGGTCGTCCGTCAGGGTGACGGTGACCGTCTCGGCGTCCTTATCCAGCATGAAGTTGAAGGAGTCAGGCAATTCAGCGCCGTCTTCCTCTGTGCCCGATCCAAAGGCGACTTTCGGTTCGCCTTCCACCAGCACGGTGCGCCCTACCCAGGAGGCTGCGCCCAGACTGCCGAGATAGCCCATCATTCCCTGCACGCCGTCCATCGCGGAGTTGAGCTTTTCGATGCCCGCCGCGGTGTTGAACTGTGCCAACTGGGAAGTAAGCTGGTTGTTGTCCATCGGGTTGGTGGGATCCTGGTTTTGCATCTGCGCCACCAGCAGCGTCATAAAGCTCTGAGAGAGATCGGCTGCGCTGTTGCCGGTGCCGTACGACCCGGCGCTGCTGTTATTGTTGTTAACGGAAGAGACCGCCATGATTTGTCCTTACTGACCCAGGGTTAAGGTTTTCAGCATCAGCGTTTTGGCGGAGTTCATCACTTCCACATTGGCCTGATAGCTGCGTGAGGCCGAAATGGTGTTGACCATCTCATTCACCACGTTGACGTTAGGCATGCGTACATACCCTTGTTCATCTGCCAGCGGATTACCCGGCTCATACACCATGCGGTCTGGCATCGTGCTTTCCACCACGTCGCTGACTTTCACTCCACCGATGTCCTGGCCTGCGGCAGCGTCCACTTCGAACACCACCTGGCGGGCGCGATACGGCTGTCCGTCCGGCCCGGCCACGCTGTCGGCATTCGCCATGTTGCTGGCGCTGACGTTCAGGCGGCGGGATTGGGCTGCCATCGCCGAACCCGAAATATCAAACACACTGAATAACGACATCGCTCATTACCCCTGACTTAATACAGTCATCATTTTCTTAATATCCGCCCCGAGGAACGTCAGCCCGGATTGATATTTCACGGCATTATCCGCGAAATGAATTCGCTCCCGGTCCATGTCCACGGTATTGCCATCTGCGCTCGGCTGATCCGGCACGCGATACAGCAACTGGCTGTCATCAAAAGGAACCGACTTCCCTTCAATATGTTTATTCGACGTTAAAGAAAGGGAGACCGATGTTTTCGCCACGGCCTGGTTGGCCATGGTATTTTTTAACTGCTGAGAAAAGTCCATATCTCGCGCCAGATAGCCCGGGGTATCGGCATTGGCGATATTCGATGCCAGCACATCCTGGCGGCGCGAAAGCAGACTCAACGCTTCCTGTTGAAAGCGAAACGCATCATCAAGTTTATTGACCATTACACAGGCTCCTGCCTCGCTTTATCCAAACCGCGATAGTGTAGACAGCGCTGGTGAAATATCACACTGTAAAGACCCGACAAAAATATGCGTAATTAGCGAAATCAGAATGGATATTAAGACAGGGAAATAACGAAGCATTTAAATAGCGACAAAAGTGTCAGCATTTGCCGCAATAAATCAGCTTAGGATGCGTATATAATTTAATCACAGCTTTATTTCAGCCACACTTTACGCTTATTTCATAAAGGCAACAAGATGACGTTCTCTCTCTTCAGAATAGCCGCGCTAACCTGGGCCTGTTCTGTTCCGGTTTTTGCCAGCGCCCCGTCGACGGACACGGTAAAACAGCATTTGCAGCTCAAACTGGAAGCGCTGTTTCAACAGCCTGTTGCGGCGCAAGGCGACGTGGTCAGAACAGTTACTTTGCTTGCCAGCCCGCAGCAAATTGCGGCGGTGTGTGAAACACCAGAACTCAGCGTTGCAGGCCAGGATAACCGTCTGACAGGAAAAAGAACGGTCGTTGCCCGCTGTGGGACGCGCAAAATCTTCCTGCCCGTTCGCGTCAACGCCTCCGGCACCTGGTGGGTGGCAAGCCAGAGTCTGCCGAGCGGTGCCATCCTTCAACAAAGCGACATTGAGCCGCACACGGGGAATATCGACGGACAGCCTGCGGGGTTAATTTTCCAGCCCGAAGAGATTATCGGCCAGCGTCTGACCCGAGCCCTCATCGCCGGGAAGCCAGTTTTGCAAAACCAGTTGCGCCAGCAGTGGCGGCTGCATGCGGGGCAACAGGTGGATTTGGTGACCACCGGGAACGGCTTTCGCATTCGCGGTCAGGGCAAGGCGCTGAATAACGCCGCCATCGACGACACGCTGAGAGTGCAAACCGCCAACGGCCAGACTGTGAGCGGAAAAGTCGCCCCTGACGGCCAGGTGATGATTTTTTTACGACAATAATTTTAGTTTTTTCGTGGATCCCCGATGAAGAGGTTATACACAGCCCAAAACGAAAAAACAGGCGAGGACACCGATGAGTATTGAAAGTACCAAACCAACAGCGCCGGTTAACGGCCTGAGCAACAGCCAGGAACTGCGCACCCGCAACGCACAGCAGGAAAACAGCGTTAATACCGCGCCTGCACAAGCGGAGAAAGGTAGCGAAGTCACCCTGAGCGCATTAACCCGACAGATTCAGACCGACGACAGCCGCGATGTGGATTATGCCCGCGTGGCAGAAATTCGCGCCGCGCTGGCCGCCGGAGAATTACCGCTAGACCCCGAAAAAATTGCCCACTCGCTGGTGCAGGACATGTTTCAGTTTCACTAATCGCAGGACGTTTTTCACTTATGGATAAGCTGTACCCGATACTGGCACAAATGAAGACGTCTCTGGATGAGCTGGAGGCGATCATGATTGAAGAGGTCAATCAGCTAAACCGCCCACAGATTAACCCGGTTTCGCTGCAGGTGCTGACGGACAACAAAAGCCAGCTCCTCTCCACCATCCAGTACTACGACGAATTGCGCCGCCAGCAGGAACAGCTGTCGGCTATCGTTGCCCCCTATCCGCAGCAGAATAAGCTTTCTGTTTGCTGGCAGCAGGTGACTGAGAAAGTGCGCAGTACCAAGGCGCTGAACCTGAAAGTGGAAGCGTTGCTGCAAAGCCATATGCAGAAAAACCAGCACATGCAGCGGGTTGTCGAGCAGGTCGGCCACACCAACACGCTTTACGGCCCGGCGGGAGAATCCAGCCAGCCGACCACCGGTCGGAAGTACAACATCAGCATTTAACTGTCCTTTCTTGTCTTGTCCTCATACTTTGCTCGCCCTTGTGGCGGGCTTTTTTTTTATTCATTGCCCAGCGGCGCTGCGCTTGCAGGGCCTACATGTCTCGAATCTGGAATAAAAAAAACCGCTGTCAGACAGCGGTATAGGCATTTGCGGAGGCGCGGGATTTTCGCAATGAGGACATTTCCGTACTCAATGAATGAAGGCGGGCCTGAATGCACTGCATCAGGGTGGCGTCGACCCCAAGCAGGATTTCTAATCGCTCCACGGCGGCCTCTTTGACCGCCTGTTCAAGCAGACTGAAGTTCACCTGCCCTATCTCATTCAGCACGCGGGAGTAGTCTTCCACTTCATTGGTGAACGCTTCCCACTCCTGCTGTTCGGCATACGACAACAACACGCTGTTGCGTGCAATCAGCGCGTCAATCTGCGCAATGATGGTGTTATCCATGCGCCACCTGTTTATTCAACGGATCAATCGCTTTCCAGGTCTCAGACAGGTCAACCATCAGCGAAATCAGGTGCGGCATGTTGTCGCCGTTTTTGGTCAGATTCGCTTCCAGCAAATTGCGCGAAACGTACTCGTACAGGCTTTCGAGATCTTCGGCAATTTTGCCGCCAATCTCATGATTGAGGCCAGCACGCAGGCCGTTATCAATGATGTTAATCGCCCGGGAGATCATCTCGCCACGGCGAGCAATATTGCCCTGCTGAAAATAGATTTCTGCCCGGCGCATGGCGTTAATCGCGCCATCGAACAGCATCACAATCAGTTGATGCGGCGTGGCACCTGCGACCTGGCTTTCAAGGCTCGCAGCGGTGTAGGCATTGCTGCCCGTTTTGGTATACATCGTTACATCCTGCCGGGCAGGCGAGCTGCCCGGATTGAGTGGGTTAGCCCATGATCCCGAGCAGCGCAGACTGCAGCTGCTGGCTCATGTTGTTCATTTCAGACATCGCTTTGTCGAGGCGCAAAAACTCTTTTTCGCTACGCTTGAGGCTCTCTTCAATGCGTCTTTCCACATTGGCGATTTGCGCGGCGACGCGCTTCTCTTGCGCCTTCAGGCCTTTAATCGCCGAGTCGATAGCGCCTTCTTTATTGGAAACAGATTCGCTGTCACCGAGGTAGGTTTTAAACACGCCGTCCATGCGGTCCTTCAGCCCTTCCGCGCCGCCTTTGCCCAGGAACAGCGCTTCCACTTCTTTAGGATTGTCTTTCAGCGCGGCATCGAGCTTTTTATTATCGATGGACAGGACGCCCAGCGTGCCGGTGCGATCGTCCCCCACGTTGCCATCAAACTTGACGGTAATGCCCAGGCTGCCGAGGGTGGCGAACACGTCGCTGGACTCGCCAAAATTGCCGCCCACGGAAGATTTCATCTGGCTTGTCAGGCGGCGTAACGTGCCGTCACCAAACAGCGCACCGTTGTCTTTATTGGGCTGAACCAGCTCCCCTTCTTTGACATTTTTTTCCGGCTCTTTGTAGAGGCTGGCGGTGCCCGCCGCGCTCAGGAAGCTGTTGTAGTTTTTGACGAACTCCTCAATCAGGCTTTTCACCTTCGAGGTGTCGGCGGTGACGGAAAGTGTTTCCGCCTTTGGATCGCCAGCACCATCATCCGGTGACACTTCGCGCAGCTCAAGGGTAATGCCAGTGATCGCATCGCTGATGGTGTTTGAGCTGTGGGAAGAAGGCTCGCCGTCAATTTCAATCTCGGCATTTTTTGCCGCCACCATCAGCCCTGCTTTTTTTGGATCGTACCCAGGTGCTGCCGGATCGTTGTTTGGCTTCGCCGGGTCGTAATCCAGGACTTCAGCCAGCTTGCTGTCACCCGTGACCGAAACGGTCATCTCCCCGTCTTCACCGGTTTTTTTCGAGGTCAGCACCAGCTTGAACTTCCCGTTATCAGCGGCACGGACCTCAGCGGTCACTTCGCCGTTCTGGGCGTTGATCTTTTTCGCGACCTGTTCGAGGGAGGTTTCATCTTTCTTCAGCTCAACGTCCATCTTTTTGCCATCACCGGTGGTGATAGTCAGCGTACGGGTGGCAGCAGAATCGCCAAGCAGTTCATCTTTTTTGGCCTGCGCAGCGGTGCCAATTTTGTGCGCCGTCGCCAGTTGCTTCACGACAATGCCGTAGCTGTTGGGGATGGCCCCTTTGCCTGCTGTCGCTTTAAACGTTTTGTTATCGCCAAGGCTGACGCCGTTAAAGCCTTCGTCCTGCAATTTGCCGAGGGTGGTTTTAAGGGTATCCAGCGAACTGGAGATTTTGCCCCAGGACGACACCTGGTTGTTATAAGAATCCTGCTTCAGCAAATAAGGGTTCAGTTTCTGGCTTTCAGCCTTTTGCAGCTGAGCCAGCATTTCAGGGATATTCAGTCCGGAGCCGCCAATGCCCGGCACAGAGAAAGCAGCCATAATAAGTCCTGTAATAAAGAGTGGGGAATCACTTATTCCCATCGGATTATCTGGCAGTAAGTTTAATTTTTTACCTTTCTACCAACAATGCAGCGACCCGATAAAGACACAGTATTGCGCTTATTAAGGCATTGATATTGCCTATCGCGATAATTGCCGTCAGTTTTGCCGCTAATTATCAATATGTAAAAAAAACCACAAAAAATATTTTAGTGCTAACCCGGCCTCCCCGATAAATAAGTTATGCGCAACATGACTCGCATAGTTCCCTGTCAACTGCACTGCAGTTCTCATTTATTTAAAAGGATATAAATATGGCCCAGGTCATTAATACCAACTCACTGAGCTTGATGGCTCAGAACAACCTGAACAAATCTCAGACCTCTCTGGGTACCGCTATCGAGCGTCTGTCCTCCGGTCTGCGTATCAACAGCGCGAAAGACGATGCAGCGGGTCTGGCGATTTCCAACCGTTTCACTTCTTCTATCCGTGGCCTGACTCAGGCAGCACGTAACGCCAACGACGGTATCTCTCTGGCACAGACCACCGAAGGCGCACTGGGCGAAGTGACCGAGAACTTACAGCGTATTCGTGAGCTGACCGTTCAGGCGAAAAACGGCACCAACTCTGCCGATGACCGTAACTCCATCCAGAAAGAAATCACCGCTCGTCTGGACGAAATCAAGCGTATCTCTGATACCACCAACTTCAACGGCGTGAACGTACTCGACGGTTCTAAAGATAAGCTGACCATTCAGATCGGCGACAAAGATGGCCAGACCATCGACATCGACCTGAAAAAGCTGGATATCGAATCTCTGGGTCTGGATAAGTTCTCTGAAGAGTTTGGCAAGATTGCCGATCACCTGAAAGACTCTCAGTTCGCCAAGGCGGGTACCGCTATTACAGCAACCTCAACAGGCATTGATTTCGGTGGCGCCAAGGTATGGGATTCCAGCACGGGCGATCTGGATACCATTGCCGAAGCCATTGATCCTGGCTATGACAATACCGACATCGAGCTGGTGAGTTCCGGTACAGGTGCTGACATGAAGTTCTATGCGCTCGATACTAACACTGGCAAAGCTTATGAGATGGAGATCACCTTCGACGAAACAGGCGCCAAAGCAACTGTCGGTTCCGCGGCTAAAGGCGAAGAAATTACTGCACTGGATTTCGACACGCTGAAAAACGGCCCAAGCAAGCTGAAAGACTT
This sequence comes from Scandinavium sp. NPDC088450, assembly GCF_044900545.1. NCBI lineage: Bacteria > Pseudomonadati > Pseudomonadota > Gammaproteobacteria > Enterobacterales > Enterobacteriaceae > Scandinavium > Scandinavium sp. NPDC088450. The sequence goes on from NZ_JBJDNI010000008.1 coordinate 169,289, forward strand.
CACTGAAGTCAAAGCGGATGGCGAAATCACCGATGATACTGGTGCTGCTTTCCAGCTGGACGCAGCCAAACTGGACAAAATCTCCACCGATCTGTTCGGTTCTGACGCAGCAACCAGCGGCATGACCATCTACTCTGCGAAAGGCGGCAACCCGAATGAATTCTTCGCCGTTGACGCCAACGGTGAGATGACGAGCTTTACCGTCGATGCAGCAGGTGATGCAACCGCAGTTGCGATGAACGAAGTGGACAAACACGCGATGGCTAAAGCGACCAACGGTGCCGACAGCCTGCTGGCTAAGCTGGACTCGGCGCTGACCGAAGTGACCAACTTCCAGGCTGACCTGGGTGCCGTCCAGAACCGTTTCGGTTCTATCATCGCGAACCTGAACACCACCGTTATCAACACCACCGAAGCTCGCTCCCGTATTCAGGATGCTGACTTCTCTGTGGAAGTGTCTGCGATGAGCCGTTCTAACATCCTGCAACAGGCGGGTATCTCCGTGCTGTCTCAGGCAAACCAGGTTCCTCAGAACGTCCTGAGCCTGCTGCGTTAATCCTTAAAGCGTCCTACCACCTCATTGGGTGCGCGTTCCATACCGCGCACCAATTTGCCCTCCTCTGGAGGGCTTTTTTATGTCTGCTCATTGCCCGGCGGCGCTTTGCTTGCCAGGCCTACAACTCACTCTTTTCGGCACTTTCATTACCCAGTAGGCCGGGTAAGGCGTAGCCGCCACCCGGCACACACTAACTTCTTTTGTAGGCCGGGTAAGCGCAAGCGCCACCCGGCACACACTCAAACGTTAACCGCGGGTCTTCTGGGTCAGAGAATTGGCGACGGTATACACTTCTTCAATCAACACATTGTTGCTCTGCCCGCCTGCCGGAGCACTGTTTTGCGCCTGCATCATGGCATCCGTCACCAGCGCGCGCAGCTCTTTAGAAGAACGGGCGCAGCGCTGAGCCAGATTACGGGCTTCGACAGCAAACACGCTTTCTTCATCGTGCAACGTAAAGCTAAAGGCGCGGCTGGCGAGCGGCACCAGATTGCCGGTGCTGTCAGCAATTTGCTGCGCCGCCTGTTGCAGTGCATTCATCGCCTGCACTATGCCGACTACGCTTTCGGTCAACATCGCTACCCGATTGGCATTTTCTTCCGGCACCTGCAGCAGCATTTCATTTTTTTGCGCCACCACCGTCGCCGCGCTGGCGATGGCCTGCACCTGCTCGCCCATTTCATCCATCAACGGCAGCAGTTGGGTGTGTTGTTCCCGTAGCGCTTGAGATTCGCTTTTCATCAGCGCAGGCAGTTCTTGCTGTAAACGTGAAAGGTGCTGATTCAGGCTGCGCACCAGCGTCAACGTGGACACCAGCACCAGCGTCGCCAGCGGCCAGGGGTGATGCAGCCCGCCCAGAGGACGCTCGCCAAGATGGCGGCTGGGAATGTCGATAGCCAACAGCCAGGGCGTTTCAGCCACCGGTTGCACAATCAGCGTGTGTTCCCCGCTGGCGGTGCGAAAACGCGTCTGGCGCATCCCTTCCCCGCTTTGTGCCAGCAGCGTGCGCAGCGGGATCGCCATCGGCAAGTCCATATCGCTCAGCGACTGCATATTGGCCGCGCCTGCGGCTTCGCCAATGATTCGCCCGGAGGTGTCGACAATCCAGATGCGTCCGCCCAGCCTGTCGCCGAGCTCTTTAACCAGCGCGTTGAAGAAGTTGCGTTCCACGCTCGCCTGCACATCAGCATCGCTGCCGTCCGGCAAGGATTTATCCAGCGCGTAGCTTTTCAGCGTCACCACGCTTTCGGTCATTGAGCGCTGCTGCGCTTCAACCCGGTCGAGCTGCTCGCGCAGTTCGGTGGCGAGTTTATCCACCTGGTGGCGCAAGCGCTCACCTTCCGATTTGATGAAATGGGGCATCACTCCGTACTGGATAACCACCAGCAGAGCGACAACGAGAATAATCGCGATAACGGTCAGTAACATTGCATAACGCCTGTGAATTCATAGGCAGCACAGCGCTGCCCTTACAGGGTTATTTTATTATGGGAGGGAGGGGGAAATACGCAGCTTGAACCGCCAATAACCGCGCACTTTTGCAGCGCAGCCAGAGGCTTAGTGGACGAAAACAATTTTACGGGCGTTGAGCCATTTCTTTGCCAGCCAGCCGTCCAGGCTCAGATACGTGCCGCCGTATACCATCAGCATCAGGCATAACAGCATGTACAACGTTTCCGGCAGATAAAGCAGCCAGCTGTACCACGTCAGCAGGTTGATCCCTTGCGGAATGGTGTGCAGCCCAACGGTCAACAGCGCCACCGTGCTGATGATGAAAAGCACCAGTGCGCTCAGGCGAGTCAGTAATCCCATCGCCAGTGTTAACCCGATCACACATTCGCAAAATGCCACAAACACTGCCATCACTGCGGGAAAGGGAATTCCGGCATCCACCAGCGTTTCCAGCATCAGCTGCTGGTTTTCAAAAACGAATAGTTTATTGAAGCCGGAGGCGAAGAAAAACAGCCCAAGCGCGATACGCGACAGCGTCAGCGGAAAGGTCGAAATAGCGTCTGAGGTCTGAATCACTCGCCGAAAGATAAACATGTACGCTCCTTGTAAATATCCGATAGCTCGCCGAAAAGCGCTGCTATCTGAAATCGTAAGTGCTCACCACACTTAAGAAAAAATGTATTAATGGGGTCTGAAATTTTGGCCCAGTATAGTTTGCAGGCCGCCTGGCGCAACCTCTGCCCCGGCAATTTGCGAAATAATAACCACAAATAACAAAATGGCTTTTGTTAATTAATATTAATTTAGTGAAAGATAATGTACGTATTATCGGTGGACTATTCACCACACGCTTTCGTACGAAAATGTTAGCACCCTCTTAATGCCAGGGGTGAGTAAACACCCACTTCACCCTTCTTCAGGTTATCTGAATCCGCGCCAGCTATAGTGTTCAGCGGGATTTACCCCGTTTTTTTTAATGGTATTATTTGCGCCGCATGGCTCAATTGTCCATCCTCAAAGGGGAGTGTTAACTTTATTAACGGTGAGCAGGACCTTTCTGGAGTGAAAGAAACTTTCAGCCAGCGAAATTAATAACCTTAATAATGTTGTGACTACCCTGTTGGGGTGGTTGAAAAAAGACGATGTAAGTCATAAAAAGCTGGCTCGCGCGCTGCGTTAACAACGTGCGGCCACAGCGATTAATAAAATCAATGCTCACCTGAACACCGAAAAGGCTCATTAGAAGAATCAAAAAACTATGCTCAACAACATTGCAATTGGATTGTCAGTGACGCTGGATATGCAGACTCGGACGCTGACCCGAACCCGGGACGGAGAGAGCGTCACCTTGCCCGCCTCCGCCTGCCTGTGCTTGCAGGCACTGGTGGACGCGAAAGGTGATGTACTCTCTCAGGAACAATTAATGGATATCGGCTGGCGCAGCGCTGGCGTGGAAGTGACAGACAACAGCGTGCGGGTGATGGTCAACAAACTTCGCCGGGCGCTCAATACTCTCGATCTCCAGGATACCGTCACGCTGCTGGCGGTCACCCGCAGCGGCTATCGATTAATTGTACGTGACGATACCGTCAGCGAACTGCCTCCCCAACCCCTCCCCGAAGTGCCAGCCGTTTTTCCTCAGCCTCACCCTCAGCCCCTACCCGACGTGTTGCAACCGGCGGTGAAAGCCCCGCGAAAGAAGCGTTACAAGTACCTGATAGCGGCACTCTGCGGCATTATTGCGGGGGTGATCGTCTCTACGGTGCTGCACAACGTGTATATCGTTACGCCGGTAAAAATTTCCTTTACCCGCTGGAACGGCCCGGGCATTCCGCGTAACACCGTGGTGCTGGTGCCGGAGGATAAAACCAACCAACAGGCGACCATCGAAGCCACGCTGCAAACCTACGCCACTCACGTGCTCAACCGGCGGCCCAAAGAAAACCCCGCACACGTGCTGTATGTCACCTTAGCTGACGATAAAACGAAAAAACATCTGGGGCTGATAGCCTGCCAACAACCGTTTCAGGACAAGAACAATGACTGCGAGTCGTTCTATTTTCGCTTTTATTAAATCGCCGCTGACGATGCTGTTTTTGGCCGGGTTTATTGTGGCCATCATAGGCTCAGCGGTGTACGCCTGGTTCAGCACGCCGCTGACCTCCCAGTGCATTTCGCCCGTCTCTTTTTACGCGATAAAGGACGATGAAAACGTCACGCTAACGCGCGGCACTTACCGGACATTCCGCGAGGGGCTGAACAAAGGCAGAATCACCTTCACCGGCAGCATTGCGCATTTTAGCGATGACAAGCCGCGCCAGCCGCCCATTCCGGTTCAGCGTGAAGTGCAGTTTGAAGGCGAGTTTTCCGGCAATCTGCTGCACATGACCGTCACCGGGCATCATCGCCGTTTGGGCGATCAGAGCAGCGATCAGGACGTAACGGACAATATCTTCCCGCAAATCAGCAATGGCGAAACGGGCACCACCTCGCTGTATATCCTCGACGGCAAAGTGCTGGCGACAGGCACCGAAACCGTGGCGCGTGTCGCCTGTATTGACTGACCCGGTTCCCCGGTGCAGTTAGCCGGGGATCACCAGTTAATTCTCAAGCCAAGCGTGCCGGCATAATCAGAGCGATGCTGATTATCCAGATCGTTGGTTAGGGAAGTGTCATTACAGGCAGCGTAAGCTGAAGGAGTGGTAATAAGCGCCAGGTTCAGACTGGCAGCCACTGGGGAAATATCTCACATAATAATAAAGGTTATTGTTCTGACCATCGCGACCGCCTGCTGTGAATACTGTTTTTATTCTTAAACATGTAGACGCAGATGAATAAATCGGCAACAAACGCAGCGCGAAGCCGCTGTTTTTCACGCTCAGGAAAAGGACAGGATCAGCTCGCCGATATTGTCGAAGATGCGCGCCATCAGGCGTTCGAAGAAAGGAGCCAGGGTCTGGGCAATTAAGAACAACGCCACCATGCCCACGCTTAACGTTAACGGGAAGCCGACCACAAAAATAGAGAGCTGTGGCGTTAAGCGGTTTAACAAACCGAGGGTAAAGTTAATGCACAGTAACAGGGAAATAATCGGCAGCCCGAGCATCAACCCCTGGCTGAAGATTAATCCGGCCTGGCTGACCAGATATAAAAATCCCCCGGCGTGCAACGGCGCAGCATTGACAGGCAGCGCGTGGAACGTTTCGGCCAGAATACCCAACAGCCACAGATGCCCGTTGAAGACCAAAAAAAGCAGCGTCACCAGCAGGTTAAGGAAGCGCGAAATCACCGGGCTGTTGCCGGTGCCGGGGTCAAAAAAGGTCGCAAATGAGAGGCCCATTTGCATGCCGATTATCTCCCCCGCCAGACGTACCGCCGCAAAAATCAATTGCAGCATCAGGCCCATCGCCGCGCCAATCACCACCTGTTTCGCCAGCACCCACGCGCCGGTCCACGTATAAAGCCCAACCTGCGCATCCGGCACGCTTGAGCTAATCAACAGCGCAATCAGCAGCGCCAGCCCCGCACGCACACGCGCGCTGATGCTCTTTTCACTGAATATCGGCGCGACATGCAGCAAAGCAGCCACGCGTACCATGATGAAAAAAGTATGGCTGAGCTGGCCGTAAAGCTGCTCAAGAGGCAGGCCAAACATCGTCAGCCAATCGCGAAGGGAATGCTGGCGAACAGCGCCCGGGTGTATTCGATGTAGATTTTCATCATCCACGGCCCAAGCGCCACCGCCACGCCGACAATCATCAAAATTTTGGGGATGAAGGTCATGGTCATTTCGTTAATCTGCGTTGCGGCCTGCAAAATACTGATGATCAGGCCGGTCGCCAGCGCCACCAGCAGCAGCGGCCCGGAGACCATCAGCCCAACTTTGATGGCCTGCATACCCAGCACCATCACGCTTTCAGGGGTCATAATTGTGTCCTAACTGTAGAAGCTCTGGGCCAGCGAGCCCAACAGCAGTTGCCAGCCGTCCACCAACACAAACAGCATCAGTTTGAACGGCAGCGCAATGGTGGTCGGCGGCACCATCATCATCCCGAGCGCCATCAAAATACTGGCGACCACCAGGTCGATAATCAGAAACGGAATGAAAATGGTGAAGCCAATCTGGAACGCGGTTTTCAGCTCGCTGGTGACAAACGCAGGCACCAGAATGCTTAACGGCACTGCTTCTGGCCCGTCAATCGGCTCCGATTTCGCCATCCGGGCAAACATCGCCAAATCACTTTCACGGGTTTGATCGAGCATAAAAGCACGCAGCGGTTTCACGCCCTCGCCGAGCGCCGTTTCCATGGTGATTTTATTCTCCTGAAGCGGCAGCCAGGCCTTGTCGTAAATCTGCGTGAAGACCGGCGACATCACATAAAACGTCAGGAACAGCGCCAGCCCAATCAGCACCTGGTTTGGCGGTGCCGTCGGCGTGCCCAGCGCGTTACGCAACAGACCGAGGACAATAACGATGCGGGTAAACCCGGTCATCATCAGCAGCACGCCCGGAATGAAAGTGAAGCCGCTGAGCAGCACCAGCGTCTGCACCGGCAGCGACCAGCCCTCTTCGCCCATCGGTTTGGCGAGCAGAATATCGCTGTTGGCCGCCAGCGTGCTGAACGCAGGCAGCAGCAGCCCGGCGCCCAGTAATAGCCGCCACGGAAAACGACGGTTAATCATGATTCAGCGTCCTGGCGGTATTTCTGACGGAATTTATCGAGCATGGCCGAGAAGGCCACGGGCGAAGCCACTGCAACCTCTGTCTCTTGCGCAGGCCGTTCTTGTGTTGCCAGACAGGTTATCTGCGTGGCGGTCACGCCGAGCACCAGGCGCTGATTGCCCACATCCATCAGCACCACGCGCTCGCGAGTGCCAAGAGACTGACTGGCGACCAGCGTCATCGCATGGCTGGCATCGTTCAGCCGTTTATTCAGCCCGCTACGACGGAAAAGCCACGCCAGGGCGACCATCACCAGGATGATCAACACCAGCGCACCCGTTACCGTCATCAGCACAGAATCCGCGGCGAGAGGAGAAGTTACAGCGTTCATTAGCGGCTCAGGCGGTGCATGCGCTCAGACGGCGTAATAATGTCGGTGATACGAATGCCGAATTTATCCGACACCACCACCACTTCACCCTGCGCAATCAGGTAGCCGTTGATCAGAATGTCCAGCGGCTCACCGGCCAGGCCATCCAGCGACACCACTGAGCCCTGGCTCAGGCGCAGCAGCTCTTTAATGGTCATTTTGGTGCGCCCTAATTCCACCGTCATTTTGACCGGAATATCCAGAATCAGGTTCATCTCTTCAGAAAATTGAGGAACAGCCATTGAGTCGGTATTTCCCGCAGCGTGTTGCTCACTCAGTGCGTCGCCCCAAAGATTATCGATGGAAGGGTCTTCAGAGCCCGACGAGGTATGGATATCGCTCATGGGGAAATTACTCCTTGTTTAATAAATGTAATGCCGGCTGAATCATCTGTTCGACTTTCAGCGCGTATTGATTGTTAACTGAGCCATATTTCGCCGTGAACACCGGCACCCCGCCGACGCTTGCGGAAATAAACTCTTGTTTGTCTAAGCCGATGACGTCGCCTTTTTTCATGCTCATCACGTTGGTCAGCCGGGTACTGACATCCGCAAAACGGGCCACCAGCTCCAGTTCGGTTTCCCGCATCTGGCTTGCCAGCATGCCGCGCCAGTGAGAATCCTCATGGCGGGAGTTGTCCATAGGCGGGTTGCTCAGCAGCTCGCGCAGCGGCTCGATAGTGCTGAAGGGAATACAAATATTGAATTCCCCACGGTGCGAGCCAATCTCCACCGAAAAAGGCGTGGTCACCACCACGTCGTTGGGCGACGAAGTGATATTGGTAAACTTCACCTGGATTTCAGAACGGATGTATTCCGTTTTGATTTTATAAATCGAGCTCCAGGCAAATTCGTACGCTTCCCGCGCCATACTCAGCATGCGATGGATCACGCGCTGCTCGGTCGGCGTAAACTCACGCCCATCGGCCTTGGTGGGGAAACGCCCGTCTCCGCCAAACAGGTTATCGACCGCCATGAACACCAGCCCCGGCGAAAACGCCATCAGCGAGGTGCCGCGCAGCGGGTTCAGGTGCAGCAAATTCAGGTTGGTCGGCACCGGAAGATTACGGGCAAACTCATGATACGGCTGAATTTTGATGTTGCCCGCGGTGATATCCGGGCTACGACGCAACAGGTTAAACAGCCCCATACGAAACTGACGGGCAAAGCGTTCGTTAATAATTTCCAGCGAATGAAGGCGTTCGCGGATCACCCGGCGCTGGGTATGCGGATCGTAAGGCTTGATGCCCGCATCCACATGATGGCTACCGTGGTGATCGTCGCTGCTCTCGTTATCGGCATTGAGCAGGCGGTCGATCTCATCCTGTGATAAGAAACTGTCAGCCATAATAGTTACCGCAGAATAAATTCATTAATCAGGACATCAGTCGGGCGGATCGTCTGGTTATAGGCGAGCGGCTTGCTGAGTTCATTTTTCAGACTGGCAATTAATTGCGTTTTTCCTTCATCGGTCGATAAGGCTTCATAAGTTTGCTGAGTTAACAGCATAAACAGGCGGCTGCGATATTCTGGCAAATACTTTTCCAGCAATAATAAAGATTGCTGATCGGCCAGGCGCACGGAAATACCTAAAAACATCACCCGGTCAGATTCATTGGCCGTCGGTTTTAAACTGACGGTAAAAGTATTCATCGACACATACAGCGGTTCGACATTCACCGCCACCGGCGGGGCCTGGTCGGGTTCAGCAACCGCAGCCAGCACCTCAGGTTTGGCGAATTTCAGCTCCCAGAAGAGGTAGCCCGCAAAGCCGCACGCCGCCAGAGAAATCAGGAACATCAACGTTGTCAGAAGCGAGCGAGACCCTCCGCCAGTGGCGGACTTTTTATTTTTGTTACTCATTAAGCATTAACTCAGTCAATAAGAGAGGCGGCACTGTCCTCTCTCGGGTAAATATGGCGGGTATTGTAGTCCATTTAATGAGCTGAATAATCAGGGGATAAAATTTCATTCCTGAAGCTATTTCAGCACTTCAGGCAAAGGTATTTATTCCATAAACATTTCCCGGTTGAGTTGTTAACAACACCGGAACACTTTCCTCATCACTCACTCCATTTTCATCAGCATGAGCCTGTTGCTGCTGACCTGCGCTTTCCCGGTCCTGCGTCCCTGATCCGCCAAACGGGCTTTCGGCGCTGACGCTGGTCTGGCCTAACTGCACGCCGGATTCTGCCATCGCGCTACGCAGCTGCGGCATGGCCTGCTCCATCGCGTGGCGCACTTGCGCATGCTCGCTGACAATGTGAATTTGCGCCTGCTCCTGATTGAGTCGCAGCGTGATGTGCAGCGAACCTAACTCTTCCGGATGCAAACGAATTTCCGCATTCTGAATGCCGTTGCGGCTGAAGGTGACGATATGCTGGCTCACCGACTGCTGCCACTCAGGCGTTTGCGGAGGCTGATTCACCGTCACTACAGTCGGAATAACCGGAGCCGCTGTTGGGCGCATCGCGGCGGGCATTGCAGTCGTTGTCGCTACCAGTGGCGGCGTACTTTCTACAGAACTGATGTCCTGAGCCACAGGCGGCGGCTGAACGCTGGTCTGCATGGATACAGGGGCTTTTTCCGCCACGCTTGCCAGGGTGAGAGGTTTATCCGTCGCGACGGCTTTGCCTCGTTTTTCCCCTGCCACACCAGCAGCCAGTGGGGCTTCCGCCTGAACAGGTTGGCGGGCTTTCAGTACGCCAGCAGGCGATGTTTCTGCATTTTTACGGGTGACCAATTGCTGAAGCTGCCACTGCGGCGAGGTTTTCCCTTCGCTCTGCAAAGGGGTTAACGCCTCTTCCACCGTCGCATTGTCGACAGGCAGCTCAGCGTCAATTTGCGCTTGCTCCACTGGCAGGGCCTCAGGCTGAGGAGTCTGAACGTCCACCGCCAAAGCGGGTATCACCAGCCCCATTTCCGCCAGCTTCTCTTCCAGCGCCAGATTGAACATTTCACCCGACAACGCTTCCAGTGCGGGCGGTGCTCCTGCCTCACCCGCCAACAGCGTGGTGATATCAATCTTCATAATCTCTCTCTTTTTTGTCCGGCTCGCTGGGCGAACTCATCCATCATTTTTTGTTCATGACGGCTTTGCACCAGCGCCTGCGCCGTTTCGCGCCGCACGATCAGCGTTTCAAACGCATTCAGGCGCTGCTTGTCTTTGATCCAACGGGCTTTCGCCTGGTCGACCGCTTTTTCGCAGCGATCGACGTGGTTTTCATGCTGCTTAACGACCTGATTGAGCGACAAAATAAACGACTGATGGTTGACCAAATCCGCCACCGACATGCCGCTGCCCATCATGCCTTTGCGCAAAGACTGCTGATATTCCAGCTCGTAGTGCTGAAGCTGCTGATGCTGGCTGACCGCATCCTGCAACGTTTGCTGCACGCTACCCAAAGTACGGGTGGTTTTGGTCAGCGTTTCTTCCGCCATCTCGCGCAGCATCACCATGGGATTTTTGACTTTCATCGCTCCACCCTTAGTTGTTCAGCGTCGGGAACAGGCCGTTCAGCCCGGCAATGGCCTCTTCGTAACGGCTGCGTTCGTGAATCGCCTGATGCAGGAACGCTTCCAGCGCCGGATAGTCGTTGATCGCCTGGTCGAGCAGCGGATCGCTGCCTTTCACATACGCGCCCACGCTCACCAGATCGCGGTTGCGCTGATAAGTCGACAGCAGCTGTTTGAAGCGCTGCACTTTGCGGTACTGCTCATGGGGGATCAGTTCGGTCATCGCACGGCTGATCGACGCTTCAATGTCGATCGCCGGATAATGCCCCGCTTCCGCAAGACGACGTGACAGAACGATATGCCCGTCGAGGATCGCACGCGCGGAATCGGCGATCGGATCTTGCTGATCGTCGCCTTCGGTCAGCACGGTATAAAACGCGGTGATCGACCCACCGCCCGGCATGCCGTTTCCGGCGCGTTCCACCAGCGCAGGCAAACGTGCGAAAACAGAAGGCGGATAGCCTTTGGTAGCCGGAGGTTCGCCAATCGCCAGCGCCACTTCACGCTGCGCCATCGCATAGCGGGTGAGTGAATCCATGATCAGCAGGACGTTCATCCCGCGATCGCGAAAATCTTCGGCAATACGAGTGGCGTACACCGCGCCCTGCATACGCAGAATGGGCGAAACGTCTGCCGGAGCGGCAATCACCACCGCGCGTTCGCGGCCTTCTTCGCCGAGAATATTTTCAAGGAAATCTTTAACTTCGCGTCCACGCTCGCCAATCAGCCCGACCACAATTACATCTGCCGTGGTGTAACGCGCCATCATGCCGAGCAGCACGCTTTTGCCCACGCCGGAACCAGCAAACAGGCCCATGCGCTGCCCGCGCCCGACCGTCAGCAAGCCGTTGATGGCACGAACGCCGACATCAAGAACGTTTTTAATCGGGTCACGATGCAAAGGATTAAGCGTGGGCGTAAACAAGCCCGCCGCAGGTTTGCCTGGTGCGGCACGACCATCCAAAGGACGGCCCTGCGCATCCAGAACACGCCCTAACAAATGCGGCCCAACGGGCAACTGTTTGCCGGTGGTGTTATCGGCTTCTGGAGCGTAAACACGTGCGCCTGGCAAAATGCCGTCGACCTGCTCCAGCGGCATCAGGTACAGCGTTTGTCCGTTAAACCCCACCACTTCGCTTTCGACGGCGGTGATGCCCTGGCTGCTTTGACGTTCCACGATGCACAGCGCGCCAATCGGCAGCTTCAGCCCTACCGCTTCCATCACCAGCCCGGTCGCCCGGGTCAGCTTCCCGTACTGACGAAAGTCCTGCAGTTCGTCAAAACGCGCTTCGACCCGGTCGATGGCAGACAGCCAGCTTTTTAACTGTTCGCTCATTGCGACAGCTCCTCGCGAGCCAGGCCGCACAACGTCTGCCAGCGGGTTTCCAGGCTTGCGTCAAACTCGACATCCGGCGACACCACGCGACAGCCGCCCGCCGCAATCAGCGGATCGCTGTGCAATTCCCAGCCCGCCGCCAGCAGTGTTTCGCCCAGCGCTTCGGTCACTTTGCTGCGCTCATCAGGGTGAACGTACAGCTGGATGGTGCCGTGCAGCAGCGCATCCTGTTTCATCAGGGTGCGGATCTGTTTCACCAGCGCGGTGTTATCCACCATGCTGACGGAGCCATAAAGCTGCTGAACCGCAGCCAGCGCCAGTTGCACCAGACGGCCGGGGATCAGGCTGTCGAGGTTATCCAGATTCTGCCTGAAATGCGTGACCCAGCCTTGCGCCTGACGCAGCACGGCCTGCTGTTCGCTGGCGGCCTGCGCCAGCCCTTGCACCAGCCCGGCTTCGCGGCCTTCACGCAAACCCGCTTCATAGCCTTGCTGGCGACCTTCTTCCTGACCTTTGCTGACGCCTTGTTTAAAGCCTTGCTGTTCCGCCTGCTGACGAAGCCGCGCCAGCTCGGCTTTGAGCTGCTCTTCAGACGGCGCATCCGCCAGGTTTGGCAGCGGCGAATCTGGCGTGTCGTTCAGCAGATTCTCAGGCTGCCAGCTGCGCCACTGTGGCGCATTGTGCTCATCAAACGTAGGCATCGTCGCTGCCTCCAATCAGGATCTCGCCGGCTTCGGCCAGACGACGAACCACGTTGAGGATAGTCTTCTGCTCGGCTTCCACCTGAGACAGACGAACCGGGCCACGCGACGCCAGATCTTCGGTCATCAGATCGGACTGACGACGAGACATATTGCGGAAGAACTTCTGACGCAGCGCTTCGTCGGCGCCTTTCAGGGCGATGATCAGCGTCTCGCTTTCCACTTCCTGCAACAGGCGCTGGATTGAACGGTCTTCCACTTCGACCAGGTTTTCGAACAGGAACATTTCGTCGATGATCTTCTGCGCCAGCTCGCCGTCGAATTCGCGCACCGCTTCGATCGCCGCTTCTTCCTGCTGCGATTTCATCAGGTTGAGAATTTCGGCCGCCGGACGAACACCACCCATTTTGCTGCGCTTGAGATTCTGCCCGTGTAGCAGGTTGTTGAGCACTTCAGTCAGTTCCTGCAACGCCGCTGGCTGCACGCCGCCGAAGGTGGCGATACGCAGCATGATGTCGTTACGTTCGCGGTCGTCGAATTTGCCCAGCACGTCTGCCGCCTGGTTACGTTTCAGGTGCACCAGAATGGTGGCGATGATCTGCGGGTGCTCTTCCCGAATCAGGTCAAACACCGACTGCGGCTCCATAAAGTTGAGCGTTTCGATGCCGTTGGTGCCCTGATGGGTGTCGAGCAAATCTTCCAGCAGCGACGACGCACGCTCTTCGCCCAGCGCCTTGATCAGCACGCTGCGCAGGTAATCGTTGGTGTTGAGGCTCAGCGCCGCGTATTCGTTGGAGTCGTTTTTAAACTCCTGCAACACGGTCGCCATCTGGTCATGGGTAAACCCGGCCATGTTGACCATTGAGCTACTGATTTGCTTCACCTCGTGAGCATTCAGGTGCTTGAACACTTCGGCGGCGAGCTCATCGCCCAGCGTCAGCATCACAATGGCGCTTTTTTCGGAGGCATTCATGATTTGAGTTCCTTATTCATCCACTGGCGGATCACCAGGGCGATCACTCGTGGCTCCTGCTCAGCCAGCTCACGCAGCTGCTGGGTATTCATTTCGGTATCGACACGCTGCTGAGCACGTTCGCGAGCTTCTTTCTCGGAGGCGCGCTTCTTCTCGGCCAGCTGTTCTTCGCGGGCTTCTTTTTCCATTTCCAGACGACGCAGGCTGGTTTCCTGATGACGCAGCCAGGCTGGCTGCACCAGCTTGCGCCACATCACCCAGGCGATAATCGCAATCACCAGATAACGCGCGATGGACATCAGCAAGGCGTAGAAACGGTCCTGTTTCCAGAACGGTGGCAAAGGTTCTTCCACCACGCCGTTGAACGGCGAATTCATGATGTTGACGCTGTCGCCACGGGCGGCGCTAAAGCCAATCGCCTCTTTCACCAGCGAGTTAATTCGCGCCAGTTCCGCCTCGTTCATCGGCCCACTTTTGCCCTCTTCGCCCTGCGGCAAATGGTTAATCACCACCGCAACGGAAAGACGCTCGATACGGCCCGTGGTCGATTTGATGTGCGTCAGCGTGCGATCCACTTCGAAGTTGGTGGTTTCGTCGCTGCGGTTGTTATAAGGCTGTGCCGTTTCGCGTCCGCCCGTTTGGGTGGGGCGTTTATCAGCAGCATTGGCAGCATTATTCTGGTTGAGCGGCTGAGTGATTGGCGCGGTTGCCGGTGCCGGTGGCTGATTGCTCAACGCGCCCGGTACGCCGCCCGTCGTGCGGCCATTGCCCTGCTCGGCCAGGCTTGCCTGACGGCTACGGATCGCCATTTTCTCTGGATCAGAGTTCGGCTGATACTGTTCCTGCGTCTGTTCCTGCTGGGTGAAATCGACCTGCGCGGTGACCTGCGCACGGATGTTGCTGTCACCCACCAGCGGCGCAAGAATGCGCTGAATACGCTGCTGATAATCCGTTTCAATTTCCGTGGTGTATTTCAGCTGCGAGGTTTGCAGGCCGCGTAAGCCACTTTGCGTCAGCAGGTTGCCACGCTGATCGACAATGGTGACGTTTTCCGCAGGCAGCCCGGTGACCGCGCTGGAAATCAGATGCGTGATAGCCACCACCTGAGCGTCATCCAGCGTGCGCCCCTGAATCAGATTGACGGTGACAGAAGCGGTAGGCGATTTCTGCTCGCGCACAAACATCGACGGCTTCGGCACCGCCAGATGCACGCGTGCAGTCTGAATCGGCCCCAGATTTTCGATGGTGCGAGACAGTTCGCCTTCCAGCGCGCGCTGGTAGTTCACCTGCTCGCTGAACTGGCTGATACCAAACTTTTCCTGGTCCAGCAGCTCAAAGCCCACGGAACCGCCTTTCGGCAACCCTTGCTGGGCCAGCTTCATGCGGGCTTCATGCACCTGACCTTCCGGCACCATGATCACGCCGCCCGGCGCGTCGATGCGGTAAGGCACATTCATTTGCGTCAGCTGCGCGACAATCGCCCCACCGTCTTCATCGCTGATATTGCTGAACAGCACGCGGTACGCCGGTTCTTTTGCCCAGAACATCAGCGCAATGAGGACCGACAACGCCGCCGCCGCGCAAATGACCAGCAGCAGTTTCGGGCTCCCGCGCAGCGATGACAGTGCGGATTTCATTCGCTCTGCCGGATTATTCGTTAAACCATTTAATGTGGCACTCATGCCGTAATCCTGTAAGAAATAGCACGCACTGAACCAGGCGCGTCAATTCACCCGTGATGGCGAACTGATATCGACGAGTTGAAATTTGAGAGAATTTTTCAGGCGGGCATTATCGACTGGAAGCGGTTTTTTTTAAGGATAAATAAGCTCAAAGTTATGTCAGCTTATCGGATTTTCTGCCGGATTTACCCGCGTGGTAAGCTGTCGGCGTTTAAAAGATGCGCAATACATTGCCGCTTTTTCTTTATTAATGCAGGAAGGGAATAATGTCAGCAACATTAATGCGTGGCGTACTCGATCAGATTCAAACCCAGGCGCAGCAAGTCGGCGGCCAGAGCAGAGTCCGCGCGGGCACTCAGGATGACGCGCCGTCGTTCTCCAGCGTTTTATTTAACAGCATCAACGAAATAAATAAAACTCAGCTCGACGCGAAAAATACCACTCAGCAGTGGATGTCCGGCAGCAGCGATATTGGTTTGAATGACGTGATGCTGTCAATGCAGAAATCTTCTATTTCCTTCAGCTTTGGCGTGCAGGCACGTAATAAGATGCTGAGTGCCTATCAGGAAATTATGAATACTCCGGTATAAGGCCTGTCGCTATTCTATGAGTGAAATTAACGGCACTTCTGTTCGTTTATCGCGGAATACGCTGAGCTTAACGGATCATGAATTACAACGTATCGGACAATTAATTTACCGACGCGCCGGTATTGTGGTAAATGCGCAAAAGCGCGAGATGATTTTTAATCGTCTCTCCCGCCGGGTGCGCGAACTGGCGCTGGATAACTTCACCGATTACGTGAGCATTCTGGAATCTCACGCCGAGCACCCGGAGTGGCAGACGTTTATCAACGCGCTGACCACCAACCTGACCTCCTTTTTCCGCGAGTCTTACCATTTTCCGGTGCTCGCGGAACATGCGCGTCAGCGGCCCAATGGCTATCGCGTGTGGTGTACCGCCGCCTCGACGGGCGAGGAACCCTGCTCGATTGCCATCACCCTGGATGAGTGCCTCGGGGCGAGCGTCGCCGGGCCGCGCGTCTGGGCTTCGGATATCGACACCGATGTGCTTACCAAAGCGGAAGCGGGCGTCTATCGCCTGAGCGATTTGCAATCGCTGACGCTGGCGCAAAAACGCCACTACTTCCTGCGCGGCGCGGGCGACAACAGCGAACGCGTGAAGGTTAAGCGCGAGCTACTGAGCAGCATTCATTACCAGCAGCTCAACCTGCTGGAAGCTAACTGGTCGGTGCCTGGCCCGTTCGACGCCATTTTTTGTCGCAACGTGATGATTTACTTCGATGCACAGACGCAGCTGCGTCTGCTTCAGCGCTTCACCCGCTTGCTGAAACCCGGCGGGCTGTTGTTCGTGGGGCATTCGGAGCACTTCAGCCACCCGCAACTGCCGCTGCGCCTGCGTGGGCAGTCGGTGTATGAACTGACGGAGACCGCGCGTTGAACCGGATACGTGTGCTGGCGGTGGATGATTCCGCGCTGATGCGAAACATGCTCACTGCGGTGATCAACCGCCAGCCCGATATGGAGATGATCGGCACCGCGCCCGACCCGCTGATTGCCCGTGAGCTGATCAAAAAGCTCAACCCGGACGTGCTGACGCTGGATATCGACATGCCGCGCATGGACGGGCTGGAATTTCTGGCCCGCCTGATGCGCCTGCGCCCGATGCCGGTGGTGATGATTTCTTCTATGACCACCCGAGGATCGCAGGCCACGCTCACCGCGCTGGAGCATGGCGCGGTGGATTTTCTGCCGAAACCGGATCACCGAATCGCAGGCGATCTGGACAGCTGGGGCATTCAGGTTGCGGAAAAAATTCGCGCTGCGGCCAATGCGAGACTCAATAGCAGCCACAAAAGTGACACGCCAAAACCGACGCTGCGCGGGATTCGCGTGGATCAGGAAAGCATTATCGCCATTGGATCGTCCACGGGCGGCACCGAAGCGCTGCGCCGCGTGCTGATGCCGCTGCCGGTGGATTGCCCGGGGATCGTGATTGCTCAACATATGCCTTCCGGGTTTACCCGCTCGTTCGCGCAACGCCTGGATTCCTTATGCCAGATTGCGGTGCGCGAAGGGGAAGACGGCGAGCCTGTTCTGCCTGGCACAGCGCTGATTGCACCGGGCGACCGGCACATG
This sequence comes from Scandinavium sp. NPDC088450, assembly GCF_044900545.1. NCBI lineage: Bacteria > Pseudomonadati > Pseudomonadota > Gammaproteobacteria > Enterobacterales > Enterobacteriaceae > Scandinavium > Scandinavium sp. NPDC088450. Next base: position 186,756 of record NZ_JBJDNI010000008.1, read on the forward strand.
GAAATCGTCCGTCACGGCAAGGGGTACATCGTCAAGCTGAGCGAAACCCCTGCGGTTAATCGCCATCGCCCTTCCGTCGACGTGTTGTTTAACGCCGTGGCGCAACAGGCCGGACGGCACGCCAGCGCCGCCATTCTGACCGGAATGGGCAGCGACGGCGCGCGCGGGCTGTTGCAGTTGAAAAACGCCGGGGCCAGAACCCTGGCACAAAGTGAAGCCACCTGCGTGGTCTTTGGTATGCCACGAGAAGCCATCGCGCTGGGTGCCGCCCAGCAGGTGGTCGATCTCGATGAGATTAGCCAGCATCTGCTGGACAGCTTTACCCATAAAAAACAAGACAATACCGACTCACGACGTTCAGGAGAGAAACCCCATGTCGGATAAAAATTTGCGTTTTCTGGTGGTCGACGACTTCGCCACTATGCGACGTATCGTACGTAATCTGTTGCAGGATCTGGGCTACAAGCACATCGAAGAAGCCGAAGATGGCCAGGACGCGCTCAACAAGCTGCGCGCCGGGGAGTTCGACTTCGTGGTCAGCGACTGGAACATGCCCAATATCGACGGGCTGGAGCTGCTGAAAACCCTTCGTCAGGACCCGGTGATGGCCAAAATGCCGGTGCTGATGGTCACCGCTGAAGCTAAGCGCGAGAACATCATCGCCGCGGCGCAGGCGGGTGCGAATGGCTACATCGTGAAGCCGTTCACCGCTGCCACGCTGGAAGAAAAGCTCAGCAAAATCTTCGAAAAACTGGGATGACCGCCATGACGACGCAGAACAATATGCAATCCGCCGAGCACACCAAAGACCTCTTTTTACGCATCGGGCAGCTCACTCGCCTGCTGCGTAACAGCATGGCGAACCTCGGGCTGGAAGAAGCCATCATGGAAGTGGCGGACGCGTTTCCGAACACCCGCGACCGACTGAACTATGTGGTCGGTAAAACCTCTCAGGCCGCAGACCGGGCGCTGACCAGCGTCGAAGCTGCGCGCCCGTTGCAGGACGGCCTGAGCGACAACGCCACGGCGCTCAGCACCCGCTGGGACGCCTGGTTTGCCGAACCGCAGCCGCTGGATGATGCCCGCGAACTGGTGCAAGAGACGCGCGCGTTTCTGCAACAGGTGCCGGATGTCACCCAGCAGACCAACCGTCAGCTGACCGAAATCATGATGGCGCAGGATTTCCAGGATTTGACCGGACAGGTGCTGCAAAGCCTGATGCTGGTTATCGAAACCGTGGAAAAAGAGCTTATCAGCGTGCTGGTTGAAAACATGCGCGAGCGCGAAATCGGCGCGGAAGAAGCGGATACGAAGCTGAAAAACGGCCCGCAAATCAACACCACCGTGGAAGGGATTGTCGCTTCTCAGGAACAGGTTGATGACCTGCTGGAGTCCCTCGGTTTCTGATGAAACCAGGCGTGCGCCATGTCCCAGGAAAGCGATAACGAAAAAACGGAAGACCCCACACCCCACCGAAAACAGAAAGCGCGGGAAGAGGGGCAAATCCCCCGTTCGCGAGAGATGACCACACTCGCCATGCTGCTGGTTGGCTGGGGATTGGTGGTCGCCGGGGGCGACTATCTGGTGGAGAAACTGCTTCACCTGCTGCACAACGGGCTGACCTTCGACCACCTGTTGGTGCGCGACCCGCAGCAGATGCTGCATCAGGCTTCCTCTTTATTAGGGATGGCCTTTCTGGCTGTCTTGCCGTTTGTCGGCGGCCTGTTTATCACCGCGGTCACGGCACCGCCGATGATTGGCGGCCTGAACCTGAGCGGTAAGGCCATCAAATTTAACGCCAAAAAGCTTAACCCGCTGAGCGGTATCAAACGCATGTTCTCGGCGCAGATGCTCTCGGAGATGCTGAAAGCCATTCTGAAAGTGTTGCTGGCGGGCATTGGCGGCGGCACGTTTTTGCTGCTCAACAAGGCCAAATTTATCGGGCTGGTGTTCGAACCGCTCGGCATGGCGCTGAGCGATATCGGCAGCCTGCTTATTAACTGCATGCTGGTGATCATCCTGTCGCTGATCCCGATGGTGGCGTTTGACGTTATCTATCAGATCTGGAGCAACCTGAAAAAGATGCGCATGAGCCGTCAGGAAGTGAAGGATGAATTTAAAAATCAGGAAGGCGACCCACAAATCAAAGCGCGAGTGCGCCAGATGCAGCGCCAGATGGCGCAGAGCCGAATGATGACCGACGTGCCGACGGCCGATGTGGTAGTCAATAACCCGACCCACTTCTCGGTGGCGCTGAAGTATCAGGAAGGCAGCATGGGCGCGCCGATTGTGGTGGCAAAAGGCACAGGATTAGTTGCGCTGCGCATCCGTGAACTGGCGGAAGAACACCGTGTTCCGATGCTTGAAGCCCCACCGCTGGCGCGTGCGTTGTATCGCCACTGCGAGCCCGGCGCGCCAGTGCCCACTGAACTTTATAACGCGGTAGCGGAAGTGCTGGCCTGGGTTTACGGCCTGCGTCGCTGGCGTAAAGGCTACGGCATACGCCCGCTGGCCCCGAAAAATCTGCCAGTGCCTGCGGGGCTGGATTTTGCACAAGAGAGTAGAGAGTGATGGCCAATATCGCCACCAAATTACGATTACCGAACATGAAGGAGACCCAGTGGCAGGTGCTGGCTGGGCCAGTGCTGATCATGACCATCCTCGCGATGATGATCCTGCCGCTGCCGACCTTCGTGCTCGACCTGCTGTTCACCTTTAACATCGTGCTGTCGATCATGATTTTGCTGGTCGCGATGTTTACCCAGAACACGCTGGAGTTTTCCGCGTTTCCGACCGTGCTGCTGTTTTCCACCCTGCTGCGCCTGGCGCTGAACGTGGCGTCTACGCGTGTGATCCTGATGCACGGCCACACCGGTGCCGGGGCTGCGGGCCAGGTGGTTGAGGCCTTCGGGCACTTCCTGGTAGGCGGCAACTTTGCCATCGGCATCATCGTCTTCGTGATCCTCATCATCATCAACTTTATGGTGATCACCAAAGGGGCCGGGCGTATCGCCGAAGTGGGCGCGCGCTTCACCCTCGACGGGATGCCGGGCAAACAGATGGCGATCGACGCCGATCTCAACGCCGGGCTGATTGGCGAAGAAGAAGCCAAGCGCCGTCGCAAAGAAGTGACTCAGGAAGCCGATTTTTACGGCTCGATGGACGGGGCCAGTAAATTCGTGCGCGGCGATGCGATCGCCGGGCTGATGATCATGGCGATCAACATTATCGGCGGCCTGATCATCGGCGTGATGCAGCATGACATGTCGGCGGGCATGGCGGGTGAGACTTACACCCTGCTGACCATCGGTGACGGCCTGGTTGCGCAGATCCCCGGGCTGGTAATTTCCACCGCCGCAGGTGTGGTCGTCACCCGCGTGGTGAACGAGCAGGACGTGGGCGAGCAGATGGTCGGCCAGCTGTTCTCATCCCCGCGCGTGATTGCGCTGGCTGCGGGCGTTATCGGCCTGCTGGGCCTGATCCCCGGCATGCCGAACTTTGTGTTCCTGCTGTTTACTGTCAGCCTTTTGGGGCTGGCGTGGTGGCTGCGTGGCCGTGAACTTGAAGCGAAAAAACCCGGCGCAGCACGCACGGGCAGCGACGATCCGGATATGGCCAAAGCCGAAGCGGCACAGGTGAATGAAGCCACCTGGTCTGACGTGCAGATGGAAGACACGCTCGGCCTGGAAGTGGGCTATCGCCTGATCCCGATGGTGGACCATGAACAACAGGGCCAGTTGCTGACTCGCGTGCGCGGCATCCGTAAAAAATTCGCACAGCAGATGGGCTTCCTGCCGCCTGCGGTGCACATTCGTGACAACCTCGACCTGCCGCCAACGCGCTACCGCATTCTGTTAAAAGGCGTGGAGATTGGGCACGGCGAGATCCAACCGGATCGCTGGATGGCGATTAACCCGGGCTGTGCAGAAGGTGAAGTGCCGGGCACGCCGTGCGCCGAACCGACGTTTGGCCTGCCTGCGCTGTGGATTGATGAAGTGCATCGCGAACTGGCGCAGACGCTCGGTTACACCGTGGTCGACCCGAGTTCGGTTGTCGCCACGCACCTTAACCACCTGATTGCGACCCACACCGACGAGTTGTTCGGCCGCCAGGAAGCGCAACAGCTGCTGGACCAGCTGACTAAGCAGTCGCCGAAGCTGATTGAAGACCTGATCCCTGCCGTGATTAGCCTGACCACGCTGCACAAAGTGCTGCAAAACCTGCTGTCTGAGCGCGTGCCGATCCGTGACATGCGTACCATCATCGACACGCTGGCGGAGTTTGCGACTAACAACAGTGATGCGGATGAGCTGACGGCCCGCGTGCGTGCTCGCCTCTCTCGCGCCATCACGCAGCAGTGGTTCCCGGGCGAAGACGATATTCAGGTGATTGGGCTGGATTTGTCGCTGGAGCAGTTGCTGGTGCAGGCTACCCAGAGCGGCAGCGCCATCGAACCAGGCATCGCCGAGAACCTGATGAAGCAGACCGAGCAGGCGTTGATGCACCAGGAAGGGCTCGGCGCGCCGCCGGTGCTGCTGGTGAACCCTTCCCTGCGCCTGATGCTGTCGCGTTATTTGCGTCGCCTGTTCCCGCAGATGGCGGTGCTTTCCAGCCAGGAGATCAACACCCAGCGCAACGTGCGCATGACGTGGGTGATTGGGGGCAAAGCATGATTCACCGGGGCTTGTTGGCGCTGCTGTTCGCCTCAACCACGGCGATGGCAGCCGACGGTTCGTGGAGCAGCCAGAGTTTTGGCGGCACGCTGACGCTGGGCAAACAGCCTTTAAGAAGCCAGCCGGTGAAGGTTTCTTCCCCGTTGCCGCAAGGCGCAGTCGCCAAACGGCTCGCCTGGAAAATCCACACCGACCGCCACGCGCCAGTGGGCTTTGAAGCCAAAGTTTGCCACGGCACGCGCTGCCTCAAGCTGCCGGGACTCGCCGGGGAAATCACCCTGCCCGCAGGATTCCCGGCCAACGGCCCGTTCGAATTTGAGTATGTGATTGCCGTACGCGGCCCGGTGAGCCCGGCGCTGACGGTGACGCGTAATGCGGTGACGGTGCATTACCGTACGCCTTCCCTACACGCCGCAAAGGGTTAACCCCTTCACATATCAGGGAGATTACGCTGGTTTTTGCATTCATCAATGTTATGATTCCGGCGTTGTTTCCTAGCCCAACTCTGAGGCCTGATGCTGGAGAATGTAATCTAAAGATAGTCAGTTTCACGACCTCCCCGGTCGGACTGATTATCGCTGCGCTTAAACCTTACGCACACACCTGCGGGTGTTGGCACGTTTTTGCACATGTTGATTACAGGCATTTCCAGTATGAATATTTCCCGACAGGAACAACGCACCCTGCACGTCCTCGCCAAGGGCGGACGCATTATCCATAGCCGCGACACCTCCGGTCGCATCACCCACGTTGAGTGCTACACCCGCGAAGGGATGCTGCTCAGCGACTGCACGCTCGCCGTCTTCAAAAAACTCAGGACCAAGAAGCTTATCAAATCCGTCAACGGCCAGCCGTACCGCATCAACACCAGCGGGCTGAACAATGTACGTGCTCAGTTGGATAACCGTTGAGGGGAGCTTCTTCACTGTCGACGGGTGGCGGTTCGACCATCCGTACGCCATCTGCGATTGTGACCTGATGATCGCTGCGGCTTGGGAGTGGTTTGATTTTGGTGATGTGAGGGATGGGTGAGTACTGAATTGGTGGGCCCCTTGAGGTGGGGCCTTACGAGTTTGCTGTTAGGTATGCCAGAAGTTTCTTTTTCGTCTCGGAATCTATCTGCTTCCAGCTCATCAACAACAGTGCCAGATCGTCGTCTTCGGTATAAAAATAGGCGAGCGGGATATCGAGCGCTTTCGCAAGTTGGTGAACCACTTCGATACTTGCCTGATGGACACCTTTCTCATATCGATTGATTCGTGTGCTCGCGACAAACTCGTCTATCCCCGCAAGGATGCCGAGTTTCTTCTGCGATAAACCTTTTGCCAGTCGCGCCGATTTCAGGCGCTCACAAAAGATGGATTGATAAGAAGCGGATTCATTCATAGCTACGATAGTCGTAGCTTTTAGGTGTTGTCGATACTACGAGAAACGTAGCAATCTCATCACTGTTCCACATAACTCCCTGTTACACCGAGTTTCATCAGAGATCAGGTGTCGATCGCATAACTACGAAATACGTAGTTTTAAAGATGACAATCACACTACGAATTACGTAGCATCAGCCTGTTAGCCAAACACATAACTTTTTATCGTCAGGAGGGAATCATGACAAATGACTGGCATCAGGCCGATATCATTGCCTGTTTACGTAAGAAAGGAACCTCACTCGCCGCGCTATCGCGAGCATCCGGGCTTAGTTCATCAACCTTAGCGAACGCGCTGACACGCCCATGGCCCAAAGGGGAATACCTAATCGCCGAGGCATTGGGCGTTCACCCTTCGGTGATTTGGCCTAGCCGTTACTTTCGGGATGGGGTGTTGGTGGAGCGGCTTGGGTTGATGCGTGGGAAGGGGTCTGAAGGGAATGGGATCTGATGGAAGCTAGTTTTGATCAATAACCAATAGGGTGAATTCGCGTTTGAACTCAGCGTTGAAATTTCTTCTTTTCATTAGGGTCACCAGTGTTGTTCCGAGGTGAGCATATCACCTCTGTAAGGTGGCAAAATTCAGTAAACCACGACATTGCTTAATATGAACTCGACGACTTTACGTATCGCCAGAGCAAAATCAATACAGCAAACGGCCTGATGGCCGTTTGTTTGATGGAGCGATTAGAGACTGATAATCTGGTTGCGTCAAAATCGCCTGGTAATTATACCGTCGGTATCGCCCTGGTAATCACACTAATACAGAATACGTCATACCTGCTCAATCTCTTAAGATGATGCTAAGGGATGCTTATCAGCGTTACTGCGGTATTGTTAACCAGGTTTTATCACTGCTGGTAAGTTGCTGAGAGTTTGTCATCATATCTGAACCAATTTCCGGTGAACCAAATGATGCCATGGCGCCGATTAATTGCTGCAGCTGCGACGTTGTGTCGGTTGCATCGTATTGTTGGTCATTGGCGGGTGAAAGTGCTCCAGCCTGTTTATTGTTGGTCTCCCATTGATTATTTGTATCCGAAAGATCGCTCTTCTGATTAAACCACAATGTTACTGATTCGCCGTGTATCTCTTCAGTTGTTACGTTTGCTGTCATGTTATGAACGCTTGTTAATGATACCGCGCTATTTTCTGCCAGTACGTCGGTAACAAATTCTGGAAGCTCTTCCTGAGTGATGGTTTTGTCATCAAAGACGACACTGAAGCGGCGGTAAATGGAATTGCTGAAGTAGTTGTTCAGGGTGACGGAGTCATCGCTGCCGTAGGCAGAGATAACCAGGTTATTGCCGGATTTGACCATGGACAGCCGGTCAGACGATGCCCCTTCGAAGACCAGAGTGTTGAGGTCAGTACTGCTGCTGTCGGAAATGGAATCCTGACCGTGCCCGGAGCGGAAAAGATAGGTG